>CAZQMY010000064.1:0-8686 GCA_964594405.1 uncultured Spirochaetaceae bacterium
AAGCTCGGCGAGCTCGCCTTTCCCGCTCGCAAAGCGATCCGCAAGGTCCCGCCCCCGCCTCCCTCCTGACACCGCACGCAGCCTTCCGACCCGCCAAGCCTTCCACACCCCGAACGCCGGCGCTGGACGCTTCATTCGAGCGGGTCGAGGATGCCGGCGAGCATGGTCGCGAAGTCGACAGGCGCCGGTCCGTCGAGGGCGGTGGCGGGCGTCTCGCTGCCCTCTGCGGGCCGAGCGAGCTCGATGGAGAGCGTGCCGATCGTCGCCGCGATCAGCGTGTCGTGCACGTGCTTCTGATCCACGGGCGAGAACCCGGTGCGATCGAGTACGTCTGCCGCGCCTCGCGCGATGCGTTGGATGGCGCTGCTCGAGTGCACGGATTGCCCCAACAGGGTGGCGAGGCCGGGGTGGCCACTCAGAGCCCCGTGGAGGGCAGTGAAGGTCTGCAGGAGCCAGGCCTTCGGAGGGAGCTCGGTCGGCGCCTCGATCTGCGCGCCGGACAGCACGTGATCGACCAGGCTCAGGAGGATCTCGGCCTTGTCCTGGAAGTGTCGATACACCGCCATGGGCGATACGCCCAGGCGCGACGCGACCTTGCGTATGGTCAGCCCCTCTAGGCCCTCGCGGTCCGCAATCTCGAGTGCGTTGTCGGCGATGGCATCGCGGCTGAGCGCGATCCGGCGCCGCTGCGAGTTCGTCGAACGAGGATTTCGATCAGGCACGAGCGCGGACTCCATTCGTATTCCTGGTGAGCTTTGCGGCCGAACGCCCGTCGACCCTTCGCGGCGATGGCGCGAGCGGTCGCCCGCCAGTACGATCTGCGGCGCTTCGCCGCGCCCACGCGCGTCGATGATGAGCAGAATGCTCGTGTGGAGGCTCCAGTCCCTTCGGTGGAATGTCCGAGGCCGGGCGGTTGGCGAGCTGCTGGACACCTCGAACGCATCGCTCACGAGCCAAGATCCGATCGCCCAATCGGAGGAAGACCATGGACGCCTATCGCGTGCGACCGGATTGGGTGCGTCGGCTGAACCAGCTCGGCGAAGCGACCGGCGATCCCCGCTTCATCGTGTCGCTCGATCCCGACGAGATCCTCGCCCAGGCGCGCGCGGGGACGGGCCTGGACGATGTCGGTGATGCCGCCTACCTCGAGACCTATCGGCGCCGGATGGAGGCCATCGATCGGGAGGCCAGCGCCAACCTGCTCGGCCGTCTCCTCTGTCGGGCGGAAGCCGTTCGCGTGCTGCAGACGAGGCTCCGGCTGCGCGCGCACTGGGCGGCGCATCCCGAAGTCCTGGAGGAGCCCCTCGAGCGACCGATCTTCATCGTCGGTGCGCCCCGGACCGGCACCACCATCCTGCTCGAGCTGCTCGCGCTCGATGCCCGGCTTCGGGCCCCCATCGCCTGGGAGGCGCACCATCCCCTGCCTCACGACCGGATCCAGACCGAGCAGGAAGCGCTGAGGGTCGCGGAATCCGAGCAGGAGTTCTGGGCTGACATCCAGCCGGAGCTCATGACCCTGCACGAGCTGCGCGCCGACCTGCCCTGTGAGTGCGTCCATTTCATGTCACTGGACTTCGGTTCGAGCTATTGGACGATGCACTACGACACGCCCTCGTTCCTCGCGTGGGCGGCGACGCAGCCGGAGCTCGTCGCCCGCACCTACGCCGAGCATCGCCGCTTCCTCCAGACCCTTCAGCATGGCCGCACCCGCCGTCGCTGGCTGCTGAAGTCTCCGGCGCATCTGGCGACGATTCGCGAGCTCGTCGCCGCCTATCCCGATGGCCTCTTCATCCAGACCCACCGGGACCCCACCCGCTTCGTCGGCTCCACCGCCAGCACCACGGCGATGCTCGGCTGGCTGCGCTCGGACCGGGTCGATCGGGTCGCGCAGGGCCGGGTCGCCATGGCGGGCTTCGCGGGAATGCTGGGCGCGACCCACGCGATGCGTCGATCGGGCCAGCTGCCGGACCATCGATTCGTGGACAGCCACTATCTCGACCTGATCGATGAGCCGGTGGCGACGATCCGCCGCATCTACGAGGCCGCGGAGCTCGCCTGGCCGGATGGACACGAGGAGGCCATCGAGTCGTACCTGCGCGAGAAGCCGAAGCACAAGTTCGGGAAGCACGAGTACGCGCTGGACGAGTTCGGACTCGATGAGTCCGCGATCCGCGCAGCCTTTGCAGACTATGTGAAGGCTCATGGAGTACGCGCGGAATAGGACCCCTGGAGCCGTCATGGCGCTGGCCTCGGGGGAGAGGAGGAGATCCGCCGTCCGACCCGCGCCGCTTTCCTGCACGAATGACACGGATCACACCGATGAAGGGGACGGATGGCGCCCGGCCCGGATCGATGGGATGATTGCGTCATGGAAGAACGTCTGGAAGTCGAGCTCGATGTCGCGATCATCGGAGGCGGCATCGCAGGCCTCTGGGCGCTGGACGCCTGCCGGGGCGCCGGTCTCGAGGCGGCCCTCTTCGAGCGATCCACGCTCGGCGAGGGACAGACCATCGCATCGCAGGGCATCATCCACGGCGGCGCGAAGTATACGCTGGGCTTGATGGCCGACTCGAGCGTCAGCGAGCTCCGAGAGATGCCCGATGTCTGGCGAGCCGCCCTCGCGGGCGCCAAGGGGCCGGATCTCTCACTGGCGCGCGTGCTCTCGCCCTGTACGCACCTCTGGCATCCCAAGCGTGCGGGCAGCAGTCTCGTCGCCTCGTTCTCGCGGCGCGTGATGCGAAGCCGCGTCAGCCTCCTGCCCAGGGAGGAGTGGCCCGAGGCCTGCCACTCGCCGCGCGGGGGTGGGCACGTCCAGCAGGTGGACGAGCTCGTGCTCGACGTGCCCTCGGTGATCGACGTCCTTCGACGGGCGCACGCCGGCAGGGTGAAGCGCTTGCCGCGCGATGCCCGGATCCGGCTTCGCTCCTCCCCGGCCGAGCTCGAGGTGGACGACCTTCGCGTGCGTGCGCAGACCCTGGTGCTGACGAGCGGTGCGGGCAACGAAGGGCTGCTCGATGCGCTGGGCATCGAGACCATTCGCACGCAGCGCCGCCCCTTGCAGCAGGTGTTGATCGCAGGCATGCACACGCCCCTCTACGCGCACTGCGTCGGGCGAGGCACGCGACCGCTGGCGACCGTCACGGCGCATCCGGCGGACGACGGCAGCTACTACTGGTATGTCGGCGGGGAGCTCGCAGAGCTCGGCACGCGTCTGAGCGCCGAGGGCCTGATTGCGAAGGCGAAGCAGACGCTGCCCTCGCTCTTCCCCGGCGCCGACTTCGGCCCGGCGCGCTGGGCGACCCACGGCGTCGACCGCGCCGAGCCTGCGACCGCCGATGGCTACAAGCCCACGGGGCCGGCGATCGTGCGCGTCGACGACGTGGTCGTGGCCTGGCCGACCAAGCTCGCCCTGGCCCCCGCCCTCGCAGAGATGCTGGTCGACGAGATCCGCACGCCCGGGCACGCGCCGGTGCGGGCTCGGCTCGATGGCCTCGGGCGACTCCCGGACGCCGAGGTGGCGAAGCCGCCCTGGGTGGATGCCGCATGGAGCTGAGGCCGCTCGGGAAGACGGGATTGCGCGTGAGCGCCATCGGGCTGGGTCTGGCGAAGCTCGGCCGCAATCAACAGATGAAGTTCCCCGAGCCCTTCGAGCTTCCGAGCGACGCGCAGGCGCGCGCGCTGCTCGCCGAGGCACGCGACCTCGGGATCAACCTTCTGGACACGGCGCCGGCCTACGGCTCGAGCGAGCGACGCCTTGGAGAGCTGCTGGACGATCCCGCGCAGTGGGTGATCGTGACCAAGGTAGGAGAGCAGTTCGACGGGGTGAACTCCCGCTTCGACTTCTCGCCGCAGGCCGTGAACGAGAGCGTCCGGCAGAGCATGGCCCGTCTCCGGCGCCAGGTGCTCGACGTCGTGCTCATCCACTCGGACGGCAACGACGTCGCGGTCCTGCGCGAGAGCGGCGCGCTGGAGGCCCTGCGCTCGCTCCGTGACAGCGGGGCGATCCGCGCGATCGGCGCGTCGACGAAGACCGTCGAGGGCGGCCTGCTCGCCACCGAGTTCTGCGACGTGGTGATGATCTCGTTCGCGCGCGGTGACGAGGACCAGATCCGTGTGCTCGACGCCGCGCGCGAGCGCGGTGTGGGCGTCCTGCTGAAGAAGGTGCTCTCGAGCGGACACACGGATCATCCAGAGGTCGCGCTGGAGCGAGCGCTCTGCGCGCCCGGGGTGAGCAGCGCACTCGTCGGCACCATCAACCCGGTGCACCTGCGCTCGAACGCCGCCATCGCGGAGCGGGTCGCGGCCCGAGTCGGCGAATAGCTCTGGCGCTCTCGCCTCGATCCCGGCCCGGAAGCGGTGCGGAGGAGCACGCCCTCCCTGCGTCTGCCTGACGCCCCGATCCGGACTTGGCTGCACCGCTGCTGGCGGTTTCGGTCGATTTCTCGGCACGCTCCGCTCGGATAGGGTCTGGCAGAGGTCCGCAGAGGGGGAGAGCGTGTCAGAGCATCCGTCAGGCGCTACGACCATCGACGAAGTCAACGGGCGCTTCGAGCAGACGCCCATCGAAGAGCGGATCTTCATCAACTCGGTACCCAAGTGCGGCACGATGCTGCTTCGCAACATCATCTACACCTTCGTTCCGCGCAGTCAGTGGTATACGCCCTTCATCGTCGACCACGAAATGGAGGCGCATCGGGATGCAGCGCGCCAGCCCGAGCTCGCGTGCTTCACGGGCCACCTGAACCACTGGCCCTTCACGATCTCCTTCATGCGCGGGCTTCGCCACGTCCTGATCGTGCGCGACCCCTACGACTACTGCCTCTCCTGCGCCTACTACATGTGCTCCGAGAGCCTCTACGAGAGAGAGCCGCTGACACGACTGGTCCGCGACCAGGCGCTCGACTTCGAGGACGTGGTGCGGCTCGTGATTCGCGGATTCGCGATTCCGGGCAAGGTCCATCAGGCTTCAGTGAAGGCCCTCTTCGTCGACAACGCCCTCTCCTGGCTCGGCGGCGATTGCCTGCTCGTCCGGTACGAAGAGCTCGTCGGACACCTGCGAGATCTCGGTACGCCACAGGCGGAGGCCTACTTCCTCGGCATGCTCAAGCACCTGCGCATCGACCCGCCCGAGGACTGGCGCGAGCGCGTCGCGGCCGGCTCTTCGCGCGAGGTCAGCAGCACGGCGAGCGAGCAGCTCGAGTGCGGATTCGACCGCCCCAAGAAGCTCTCGGAGCAGGCGCGGCGTCTCTTCGACGTCTGCGCGCCCGGGCTCCGCGAAGCGCTGGGATATCGCTGAGCGGGGCAGGTCTGGCGGGCACGCGGTTGCCGCTGCCCGTGACGTCATCGGAAGAGCGGAAGAGCCTCGCCTGCTTCCGATGCGATCAGCGGCACCAGCTTCATCACGGACGACCTTCGCAGCTGCGACGGCATCGTCCCGCAGTACGAGTGGGCTGGAAGACCACCTGGCACGCCAAGCGCTGGAGCCAGGATGCGCGGCGGCTCACCAAGGGGCGCTCGCCGGTTGCGGCGCGGCCGCGGCGCCGAGGTTCCACTCGACACGCCTCTACCGGGTTGGCCGGATCGGTGTCGGGTCGAACGCCGCATTTCGTCCCGCGGCAAGCGAGACAGGCGACCCCGAGCTTCATCGCCGCTGCGGGCGACCGATCAGGTCGATGGGATCGGGGCGCTTCGGCCCGCGGCTTCGACCGGATCAGGAGAGCGGACATGGTGGTGCGCACGATCCCGCCCCTTCGCGTTGTGTCTCCGGGCCCGCCCGGCCGGGCTCGCTGCCGGTCGCTCGCGTCGATCGGGTCGGGGAGACGATCCGGATGAGGCTTCGTTCGAAGCTCCTCGTGGCCTTCTTCTCGAGCGCCGTGATCCCAGCCTTCATCGTCGGCTTCCTGCTCTACTCGAGCGCCACCGCCGCGCTCCGGGACCGCGCCCGGGCGACCACCGAGGACTTCGTGCTCCAGTCCTCGCGATCGCTGCAGCGGTGGCGCACTCAGGCCCGGGCGCAGCTGATCTTCCTGGCCGGGATGCCGCCCATCCAGGGGCTGGTGCGCGCCGCGGAGACGGGCATCGATCCGCTCGACGGCAGCACCGATACGCATTGGGCCGCGCGGCTCACCTCGATCTTCGAGCGTGCGGTCGAGGGCTCGGAGGGGCTGCGGGGCGCGGCCTATCTCGATGGTCTCGGCCGGGTCCGGGTGAGCGTCTCGAAGGCGGGGGTGTCCTGCCATCCCGGCGAAGCCGACGCAGCGTGGATCCGGGAGCTTCTCACCCTGCCCGAAGGCGAGGTCAGTCAATCGCGCGTGCGTCTGGTCGAAAGCGATGCCCCGGCCGCGCAGCGCAGGTCGGGAGACGAACGCGCGCCGGCCGCGAGCGCCGTGCCGCTCGTCTTCATCGGCACCCCGATCCGGGGCGCCCAGAACGGCTCGCCGGCCGGCGCGTTGGTGATCGGGCTCGATCTCTCCGGGCTCCGTTCCGAGGTGGCGGCGATCACACACACGACGACGGCCATCATCGACAGCCGCGGGGACCTCCTCTTCCACACGGACCCCGCGCTCGACTTCGCGCAGCTGCGAGGAAGGTCACCGAGTGGCTTCGATCCCGGTCCAGAGCTGGGCGAGGCGCTCGCGGGGCGCGATCACGGGGTCCATCACGACGCCGCGGCCAGAGAGTTCCGGGTCTGGCGCAAGGTCCACTACGGGCCTGATCGTGCGCGCGATTGGTGGGGTGTGCTGGCAATCGTCGACGAGGACGAGCTGCTGGCGCCGGTGGAGCGGATGAGGGAGCTCACGGCCGCGCTCAGTGGTGCCATGCTGCTGCTGATCGGTGTCGTCGCGCTCGGCTACGCGAGGATGTTCGCGGGTCCGCTCCTCCACCTTCGCGACCTCGCGTCCAAGGTTGCGGCGGGGGACTTCTCCGGCGGCGACGTGGCGGGATTCGGCGCCGATGAGATCGGTGACCTCGGTCGTGACCTCTCGGAGATGGCCCGTCGCCTGGGCGAGCTCTCGAACGAGCAACAGAGCTGTGAGACCCGATTCAGGACGGTCATCGAGGCGGCGCCGGTCGGGATGCTGCTGGTCGATCGGACTGGAACCATCAAGCTCACCAATGACGAGGCGCGACGGATCTTCGGTGACGAGCTGGTCGGCTCGGACGTCGACCGCTTCGTGCCCCCGCGCGTGCGCGACCAGCACGCGCAGCTGGTGGCCGGGTTCTTCGAGCGAGGCGATCGCGCCATGCTCGGCATCGGACGGGACGTCTTCGCCATTGCGGCCGATGGCACGGAGACACCCGTCGAGATCGGGATCAGCCCCATCCGGATGCCGGAAGGCCTGCACGCCATCGCCGCGGTGATGGACGTCTCGGCTCGCAAGGCGGTGGAGGCCGAGCTCGAGGACCACCGTCGAGAGCTTCTGCGATCGAATGCCGAGCTCGAGCAGTTCGCCCACGTGGCCAGTCACGATCTGAAGCAGCCCCTGCAGACGATCGGCAGCTTCGCGCAGCTCCTCGAGAAGCGCTACGCGAGCCAGCTCGATGCGCGCGGCGTGAAGTACATCGGCTACATCGTCAGTGGGGTCGATCGGATGCAGCAGCAGGTGGCCGACCTGCTCGAGCTGTCCAGAGTGAATCGACAGGGCGCGCCCTTCGAGATCTTCGACCTGAACGAGGCGCTCGCGGGCGTCCTGCAGCTCTTGAGCGCGCCGATCCACGAGTCCGGGGCCGAGGTCAGCTCGACCGAGCTGCCCATCGTTCGCGGCGATCGACTCCAGCTCGAGCGGCTCCTGCAGAACCTCATCAGCAATGCACTGAAGTTCAGGAGCACGAGACGGCCGGAGATCAGCATCTCGGCCGCCCGCTGCGGCGCGCAGTGGCGGATCGAGGTGCGGGACAACGGAATCGGCTTCGAGCCCAGATTCGCGCAGCGGATCTTCGAGGTCTTCCAGCGGCTTCACTCGCGTGACGAGTTCGACGGGACGGGTGTGGGGCTCGCAATCTGCAGACGGATCGTGGAGCGGCACGGGGGCACCATCGATGCTGAAGGCAAGCCCGGACAAGGCGCGACCTTCTCGCTGACGCTTCCGGCACCGAGCGCGGCGCAGCTCCTCGAGTTCGAAGAGAAGCGCGAGCGCGGTGAGTAGATGCGGGCGATTCGGATCATGATCGCGGAGGACGATCCCGGCTGCGCCGATCTCCTCGTCGACTGCCTCATGGAGGCGATGTCCGGAAACCACGTCGAGGTCGTCGCCGACGGCGATCAGGTGATGGACTACCTGCGCAATCGCGGCTGCTTCGCGGGACGGCCGCGGCCGGATCTCCTCCTCCTCGACCTGAACATGCCTCGCAAGAACGGCCACGAGACGCTCGAGGAGATGAAGGCGGACGAGTCCCTGAGGAGCATCCCGGTGATCATTCTCAGCTCTTCGGATGATGAGGGCGACGTGGCGAGGAGCTATCGCCTGCAGGCGGCAGCCCACGTCTGCAAGCCACACGACCTCGCCAGCCTCGATCGCATCGTGGGCGCGATCGACTCGTTCTGGCTGAGCCAGGTCCTCTATCCACCGGGTCGCAGATAGGGAGCTCGGCCGGGGGCCATCTTCCGAGACATCAGCGCGTCGAGCGGGCGAGCCATCCCATCGCAAGGCGAAGCGCTCGCGGCCCGCGGAGGCCCCCCCGAGGC
>CAZQMY010000064.1:8696-20106 GCA_964594405.1 uncultured Spirochaetaceae bacterium
CCAGATCCCCGATCATGCACTTCACGCTGCCGCCACCCTTCTTGAGGAACTCCGACACGTCGACGATGACGGGTGTGGCGCCGCGCTCGCGAACCTGCGCCTGGAGCCTCTCGCTCACGCCGGCGGGCATGAAGAGGAATGACTCACTGGCCTCCTCGCCCTGGCCATCCTGCGGCGTGTAGGTGAAGGCGTTGGCGGCGTAGCACTTCGCGTCGGGCTGGGAGAGCTCGATCAGGCGATCGCCGAAAGCCTTCGCGAGCGCAGGCCAGTCCTCGGGCTCGATGGCCTCGCGATAGGCGAGCAGGAATCGGCGTCCGGGGCCGAAGGCGCAGAGGGCCGTATCGCCGTGATAGTGGGCTTCGAGCACCAGCCCGATGCGGATGACCGGGCGCGGGCGGATCCGCTCCTCGAGGATGGGGAGACAGCGCATGTCGGTGCGGAAGCCGTAGACCCGCTTCCAGGGCGGGATCGAGAGGGCCGGCACGAAGCGCTGCCGCTCGAGGCGTCCATGGGTGAGGATGTGGACGTCGGCGGCGGGAAAGAAGTCGGCTTCGCCTTCGAATCGTAGATCCCCGTCGAGCTCTTCGGTTCGGATGCCCGCCGCCTCGATCACCGTGCGATAGTGGGGCTTCTCACCTGCCCGCGTCGGCAGGAGGTTGCTCAGGAGGAAGCGCTTGCTCGACGCCGGCTCACTCAGATCCACGTTGCTCTGGCAACCGGCGTTGGCGGGATAGACCAGGCCGGGATGATCGGGATGCGGCGGCACCACGAGCACGCGAATCCCGACCTCCTCGAGGCGCGCCTTGAGCGCATGCCACTGCTCGATCGCCCGCTCGCGGTCGACGGAGCGGCGGGTCCCCCAGCGTGTGCGCGTGTGCGGATTGGCGCCGCCCTGGACGCTGAAGTGGCTGGGGTCTCCCATGAGGATCGTTCGCATTCCGGCTCCTCCGGCTGGGTCAGCCTTCGCGGACCAGGTGGGGCATGCCGGGAGGAAGGGCCTCCGGGTCATAGCCCGCATCGTTCTCGAGGTGGGATTGCGGCGTCGTGCAATAGAGGGCGGCGCTGATGCCGGCGGGCCTGTCGTTGCCGCTTCGTGCCCGGCCACCGAAGGGAAGCCTGCCGCTCGCGCCGATCGTGCCCTTGTTCCAGTTGAGCAGTCCCGTCCGGACACGGCCGATGGCGTGCTCGTAGCGGCTCCGGTCGCGCGTCATCACCGAGGCTACGAGGCCGTAGTCCGAGTCGTTGGTGCAGCTGATGCCCTCCTCGAGGTCGGCGATGGGGTAGAGCGCCGCCTCGGGACCGAAGATCTCATCGCGCTGGTAGTCGTGCATCTGGGCGCTCTCCGCGAAGCGCATCAGCCCCGGGCCCACGTAGGGGCTGGGGCGCCCGCGGTCGATCTGCACGCTGCGCTCGCCAGCGGTCTCGCGCGCGCGCTCGCGGTAGCGGGCGACCCGCTCGGCTGCGGCGGCCGACACGAGGGGGCCCATGAAGACGTCCTCCTGCAGTGGGGGGCCGATGGAGATGCCTTCGAGCAGACCGGTCAGTCGGTCCGTGAAGGCATCGATCACCCGGTGGTGCACGAAGAGCCGGCTCGCACAGCTGCAGCGTTGGCCCGTGGTGGCGCAGATCGAGAGCGCCGCCTCGGAGGCGGCGAGGTCGAGGTCCGCGTCCTCGAGGACGATCATCGCGTTCTTTCCGCCCATCTCCAGCGCCAGCAGCTTGCCCGGCTGATCGAGCACCATCTCCTTCAGCTTGCGCCCGACGGACCAGGAGCCGGTGAAGAGCACGCCATCGACATCGGGATGCGCGCCGAGGGCGCGGCCGGTCTCGGCGCGCCCCTGCACGAGGTTGAGCACGCCCGGCGGCAGACCGGCCCGGGTGAATGCCTCGACCAGCCACGCGCCCACGGCCGGTGTGGACTCGCTCGGCTTGAATACGACCGTGTTGCCGGTGGCGAGTGCGGGGACGATGTGCCCGTTCGGGAGGTGCGCCGGGAAGTTGAAGGGGCCCAGGACGGCGAGGACGCCGCGCGGATGGAAGGTCGCGCGCGCCCCCGGCGCCGGCTCCATGGTGCGGACGGCCGCCATGCCCTCGCCGAGGGTGACGTCGACCTTCGCCGGCACCAGGGCCGCCTCGCCGCGCGCATCCCAGATCGCCTTGCCCATCTCCCGGGCGATCAGCCGGGCGAGCTCTTCTCGGCCCCCGGTCGCGATGTCCCGGAAGCGGCGCAGCACGGCGGCCCGGGCCTCGAATCCGAGCGCGTCCCAGGCGGGCTGCGCCGCCCGCGCGCAGCCCACGGCTTCGCTCACCTCCGAGGGGCCGTCCAGCCGGAACCGGCCCACTTCGTCTTTCGGGTCGGAGGGGCTCAGTGAGAGCAGCTCTCTGTCCAGTTCGCTCAATTCCTCTCCTCTCCTCTCCTCTCCTCTCCTCCTCTTCCTCTCCCGCTCTCCTTCGAAACGCGTGGAGACTGCCGAGAATCAGCGATGCGGGTCAGGGGAGGGGGGTCACCGTCACACGGTCTCCGCCCTTCACGCCCAGCGCGGCGCGCGCGGCCTCGCTCACCAGCGGGGCCTGCTCTTCGTCCAGGGGCACGACCGAGGCGCGAAACCCCAACGCGCCCTCGGCCGAGACCAGAGCCAGGGGGCCTTCGTCGCTGGCCCGGGCGGGGCGGACCGTGCCCGGCAGGACCAGCTCGCGCCGCTCCGCGACGCTCCGGATGGCATCGCGACTGGCGCCGTAGTAGGGGCCTCCATCGAAGGGGTCCACCTGGTTGAGGGAGTGGAAGCCGATCTTCTCGAGGATCCGAAGCGCCGCCTTCGCGGTCTCGCCCGGCTGCCCGATGGCCGCCTGCACCTTCTCTGGCAGTAGCGTCGCGTACACAGGATCGCGTGGGAAGAGGTCGGCGATGAAGCGCTTGTCCCGGGCGGAGAGGTGGTCGGCCTCCCGATAGGAGAGGCCCGTGAAGTGGGCTCCGAAGGCCTCCCAGAGCAGGTTCTCGCCCGAGGCCTCGAAGGGCGAGAGCATCTCTGCGATCACCTCGCGCTCGAACTTCTCGGGGTGCATCGACATGTAGGCGAAGCGCACGACGGAAAGCGCCTTGCCGCACTTCTCGGGATGGCTGCGATAGGCGGGGTCGAGGATCAGCCCGCCGATCTCGGTGGGCCCATCCTCGGTGGAACGCAGGCGAAGCCGCTGATGCACGAAGCGTCGATCGAGCTCGACGCTCCTGCGCTCCTCGGTGGAGATCTCGAGCCAGTAGTAGGGTTGACCCGGCACGCCGTGCTTGTGCAGGATCATCGAGCTGCCCACGCAGCGACGGGCCTCGGAGTCTTCGAGCACGAAGATGGAGAGACCCGGCTCGCCCTCGCGAAGCGTCGCCCCGAAGGTGCGCAGGGAGTGCTCGATCTTCGCCTCGAGGAAGGCCGCATCGCACGGCAGGTTCATGCTATCGAGCATTCCGGCGAGCGTGAGCAGGTCATCGAGGTCCGCGAGTGCGATGGGGCGCAGGATCAGCACGGCAACGCCCTCGACTCGCCCACTCGGCGGAGGGCCTTCTCGAGGATGCTGAAGGCGGCCTCCAGCTCCTCGTCCGTCGTGTTGAGCGGCGGCAGCATGCGGATCCGCGTCGGCTCACTGCCGGCGGTGATCAGGATCAGGCCCTCTTCGAAGCACGCGTTCAGGACCTCCTTGGCGACCTCGAGGGAGCCGTGCCAGGGCGTGAAGGCCTGCATGGCGCCGATCCCGACGGTCGGCCCCACGGCCTTGGGGAGCTGCTTGCGCAGGCTCGCGAACTTCTTCTCGATGCGCCGCCCGAGCACCCGCACGCGGCCCTCGGCGCCGAGATAGCCCTCTTCCTCGAGGCGCTCGATGATCCGTGCGCCCACCGCCATGCCCACGGTGTTGCCGGCGAAGGTGCCCGCCACGAGGCCTGGCCTCGGGTTGTAGTCCTTCGTGACGAGGGTCGCGCTGCCCTGCAGCGTCTTGCCGGCGGTGACCACGTCGACGTGGTCTTCGAGCTCGAACGTCCGGAACGCGAAGAGCTCGCCGGTCCTCGCGAAGGTCTGGACCTCGTCCACCCACACGGCGACGCCCGCCTCCCGGCAGCGCTCCATCAGCGGCACGAAGAACTCCCTCGGCGCCATCCGGAAGCCACCTTCTCCTTGGATCAGCTCGAAGCAGAAGCCCGCGACCCTTCCGGGGTATCGGCGCAGGTGACCCTCCAGCGCCTTGAGGCTGCGCTCGGTGCTGCCTTCGTCCTCGGGATCGAAGAAGGGCACGTAGAGCACCCTCCCATGCGGAGGCAGGCCCTCCCGGAATCCGGGGCGGTCCGTGAGCTCGGCCATGGCCAGGGTGCGGCCATGGAAGCCCCCCTCGAAGGCGATGATGTGATCCGCCGGGGCGTTTCGCTGGTAGATCATCTTCAGCGCGTTCTCATTCGCCATGGCACCCGAGAGCGCGAGCCAGACGTGCTTGAGGTTCGGGCCGGCGTGGCGCAACAGGGTCCGCGAGAGGCGCAGGTACTCGGGGCCCGGCATCAGATGGCCCTGGAAGAGCACGTCGCTCGCCGCGGCCACGACGGCGTGCTCGAGCAGATCGTCGTCGCCGTGCCCGAAGCCGGAGACGCCGATGCCGCCGATGAAGTCGAGCTTCGTGCTACCGTCGGCGAGCTTCACGCGCGCACCACTCCCCTCTCCCGCCGCCAGCATCGGAAACATGAGCGAACGACCCCTGAACCGCTCCACGTCGCGGATCGCCTTCTCGTAGGCCTTGTCGTCGAGCTGCGCGCCTTCGTGCTCGTCTCGCACTGCCTCGATCAGTGCCCGGGCCGCCTCGCGGACCGCGTCGGACTTGAGGGGTGATTTGAGGGGGGTCGTCGTCGTCTGCCTGCCATTGATGATTCCTCGGGCTCCCGGGGCGCGTCCGCCTCGAAGCCGTGTTGGTGTCCCCATCGAGAGTGTTCGCCTCGGCCGGGCGGGTTGCCATCCGGTATCGGCCGGCCCGCCAGCGGGCTTTTTGGTGGTCGCTGCATGACATGGGAATTTCGGAGATTGCCGGGCGAGTTGCATTCTCGTGAAAGCGTGGGCGCGCTCATTGGGAGCGGAAGCGCGGAGCCCCATCCTGCCGCCGGGGGCCCGAGGTGGCTGAGCATCCATCCGGTCGGGGGGGACCGGGCGGCCCGAGCGCTAAGCTCTCGTCTCGACTCTCGCCTGGAAGAGTAGGACGGCCTCGGGCGCATGCGCGCCGGTCCCTGAACGCCGGCGCGGCACGTAGAGGGAGGCCTTGGAAGGATGCTGGGAGTGGCAGAGCGACCGGGTGGATCCGGCTCCAAGGATCGCCGCGCGGAGACCAAGGAGCGCGGCAGCAAGGCGTCGAGCCGGAAGGAGGCCGCTCGCCGGCTCTCCGGCAGTATCGCCGAGGCCGCGCGCAAGGGGGCCGAGGGCGCCCGCGGGTCTGCTGCGCGCGTTCGTACCTTCCGGCAGAACGCGCTGAGTGCGCTGCAGGAGCGGGGCGAGTGCCCGCCGCATTTGTGCTTGGTTCGCGCGCCTGCCCTGCCGATGTCGACCGGCACGATGGGTCGGGAAATCACCATAGCGAGCTACAACGTTCACCGTTGGACCGGGATGAATGGCCGAGCGAAGCCCGACGCGGCTCGCGCCGGCTTCGTCATCTCCGAGATCGGCGCCGACGTGATCGCCCTGCAGGAAGTGCTCCGCCCGCACGAGGGAGACGACCCGATCGAGGGGCTCTGCGATGCCCTGGGCCTCCACCTCGCCTTCGCAGCCACGCGCATGCATCGCCGCGGGCAGCTCGGGAACGCCATCCTCTCCCGTTTCCCGATCACCGGGATCTCGGTACTCGACATCTCCCTGTCCCGCATCGAGCGCCGCGCTGCGTTGGTCGCCCAGTTTACCGGCGACCACGGCCCCGTCGGGCTCATCGCGACGCACCTCTCTCTGGTGGACCGTACCCGCCATCGGCAGGTGGAGATGCTGCTCGATCACCCGCAGCTCAACTCGGGCCCGGCCGTCCTGGTGGGCGACATGAACGCCTGGCGCAAGTGCAAGGCCTCCCAGAGCCTCGAGAACAATCTGCATCGACACAACAACCTCGACTGGCCGGCCACCTTTCCGGCGCGGCGCCCGATCCTCGCCCTCGACCGGGTCTACGCCCGCGATGCAGAAGTGGTCTCGGTGCAGAGCCACAATACCCCGGCCTCTCGCCGCGCCTCCGACCACCTGCCGGTGGTCGCGCGGGTGCAGGTCGGCAAGGACGCCTGATCCGGCGCTCGCCCGGCCTCGTCTCAGATCTCGATGCTCTGCCATGCGCCGGACCAGAAGCGGTAGACGAGATAGCTGCTCAGGACGGTCACGTAGACGAGTCCGCCCAGCCAGGCGCCGAGCAGCCCGCCGTCCATGTGGAAGCCGAAGAGCCAGGCCAGGGGCAGGAAGATGCCCCAGGCCAGCGCGAAGCGGACGAGGAAGGGCCAGCGCGTATCGCCCGCGCCGCGCAGGGCGCCGTCCGTCATGATCCCGAACGCATCGAAGAACTGGAAGGCCGCGCCCATCCCCAGCAACGAGACGCCGAGCCGCAGCACCTCGGGCTCCGAGCTGAAGACCCGCATCAGCAGCTCGGGCGCCACCAGGAAGAGCAGGGCGATGGCGCCGCTGAGCCCCAGCGTCAGCAGGAGTCCGGAGCGGTAGCTGCGAAAAGCCGCCGCTCGATCGCGTGCGCCGATGTAGCGCCCCACCAGCGTGGACGCCGCGATCCCGAGTCCCGTGGCCTGCATGAACGAGAGTGAGAGCAGGGAGATGAAGGCCTGGCTGGCGGCCATCTCGGCGTCGCCCATGCGCGCCACCAACGTGAGGAAGACCGCAAAGGAGAGCATCTCGAGCAGCCACTGCCCGCCGACGGGCAGCCCCATGCGAAGCAGGCGGCGGATGGAGCCGCCAGCCGGGGCGACCGGTCGGGTCCGGAACTCCTCCGCGAGCGCGGGGCGAAGCACGATGACGAGCAGCGTCACGAGATAGAGCCACTCGGCGAGCGCCGTGGCGGTGGCCGCGCCGGCCACGCCCATCGCAGGCAGCCCCAGCGCGCCGAAGATCAGGCCGTAGTCGAGGATCGCGTTGAAGACGTTGGCACCGAGGGTCGCCCAGAGCGGCGTCCGCGTATCGCCCACGCCTCTGAAGAAGGCGGCAAAGACCGTCGCGCAGACCATCCCGAGCGCACCGACGGCGCGGATCGAGATGTAGGCGGTCGCCAGCGGTCGGACCTCCTGCGAAGGGGCGAGCAGCTCGAGCAGCGTCGGGGCCAGCGCGAGGACCCCGGCGGCCATGCAGACGACGCCCGGCAGCACCGCGTAGATGCCCTGCCACGCCCAGGCGCCGCAGGCGCGCAGCTGGCCGGCGCCGTGGGACTGGGCGACGAAGGTCTGGACGCCCGTGGCCGTACCGATGAAGAAGCAGAAGAGCGTCCACGTCCACACGCCGCCGAAGCCGACGGCGGCGAGCTCGCTCGCGCCCAGCTGGCCGACCATCGCCGAGTCGACGACGCCCATGGTCGTCATGGAGAGCTGGGTCAGGATCACCGGGTAGGCGAGGTGCAGCACCTCGCCCACGCGGCCGCGCGCGGCGCGCCCGGCCACTGTGAGCCTCGGCTCGGCGCCGCGATCGGGCTGGATGGTCTCGATGGGGAGTGACATGGTCGGAGGACTCCGAGATGGGGATCCGGGCGTCGCAGCCCGGCGGGTGGCCACATGAAGTGCGCCCTCTTGCCCGTTCGGGCCGCGCGCCCCGGTCAGAGCCCCAGACGGGCAGACGAGACCCCGATTGGACTCCTTCGTCTCCGGTCCGGGTGTCGCCTCAGCGGTACTCCCGCTCAGGGGAGGCTGGGGCGAGGTCTGGATCTACCCCGGGGTGCGTCAGGGGCGCGTGGCGACGACAGGCGACTTGCGACGGACGCGGCTTGCGTCGATGCGAACGCCGCAGTGCTCGAAGGCACCGGGGCGGTCGTTGGTAATGGCGAGAAGCGCTGCTGTTCTCTTCATCGTCCGTCTCCCATCGCCGAAGATCTTGACACGACCGCGCGGCTCCGACAAGCCGGAATCGCTCTGGACCGCAGATTCCAGGGGCTGGAGCGCCGCGTGGGTGGGCGGGCCCCTTCAGTGGTACGCTCCGGCGTATGGGGCACGAAGTCGAACGCAAGGCCCTCGCCGCCTACCTCGAGGAACACAACCTCAAGCATACGCGGCAACGCGACGCCATCCTGGAGGTCTTTCTCGAAGCCAAGGGGCACGTGACGGCCGAGGACCTCTACGCCGCGATCCGCGTCGACAATCCGCGGATCGGCTACACCACCGTCTATCGCACGCTCAAGCTCCTCGTGGACGCGGGGCTGGCGCAGGAGCGCAACTTCGACGACGGCGTGACCCGCTACGAGGTGGAGCACGAGCACCACGACCACCTGGTCTGCACGCGCTGCGGGAAGATCGTCGAGTTCGAGTGCGAGATGATCGAAAAGGCACAGCTCGAGATCGCAGCATCCTACGGCTTCAAGGTGCTCCGCCATCGCCACGAGCTCTACGGGCACTGTCCGGACTGCCAGAGCCCTTGAGCGCCGCGCGCACGGCCTTCTCGATCCGCGCGGCTGCGCTGCCCGTGGCGATCGCGTTCGCGGCACTGATCGGCTGCGCGGGCAGCCCGGCCGAGCAGCCGGTCGAGGCCCCGCCTCGCGTGGTGCTCTTGCTGAACATCGATCAGCTCGTGCCCTCGCGCGTGCATGATGGGCTGCCCGGAGGCCTCGGTCGCCTCCATCGCGAAGGTCGGCGCTTCGAGGCGGCCGCGCTGGAGCATGCCCGAACGGAGACCTGCCCGGGGCACGTGGTCATGGTGACCGGTCGCCACCCCGGACCTGCGGGGATTCCGGGCAACAGCTTCGTGGACGAGACCTCGCTGAAGCGGATCGAATGCGCGCAGGACGAGGGTGCCGAGGGCAGCATCCTCGGGCGGAGGGAGCCCTCGATGCCGGAGGAGGGCCGCTCCCCTGCGCGTCTGCGCGTCGATACCCTCGGCGACTGGCTCAAGGCGCAGAGGCCCAGCAGCCGCGTCTTCTCGGTCTCGGCGAAGGATCGGGCGGCGATCATGATGGGCGGTCTCCACCCGGACGCCGTGTACTGGCTCGATCGCCGGGGCGCCGGCGGATTCACGACGAGCGCGTACTACGCGAGCCGTCTGCCCGAGTGGGTGCGCGCGTACGCCGCCTCGGGCCTCCTGGAGCCCGTGCCCGCGGAGTGGCGGCACGACGCCGGCAGCGACGGAGATGGGCTGCGCGTCGATGACTACTCCGCGGAGGCCGCGCGCTTCTCCCGGACCACGCCCCATCCGATCAAGGTCGAGGGCCCGGACGGCGGCGGAGTCGCGGGCGATGTGATGCGATTGGCCTTCACGCCCGCGCTCGACGAACGCACCGCCGACTTCGTGATCAGCATGGTGGAGGCCGAGGGGATCGGGCTGCGACCCACCACCGACCTGGTGGCGGTCTCCTTCTCGGCCACCGACTACATCGGGCATCTCTACGGTCCGCACAGCCGAGAGGCGCACGACGCGCTCCAGCGCCTCGATCTCGCGTTGGGCCGCCTGATCGGCATGCTCGAAGAGCGGGTGGGCGCGAATGGGCTGGTCGTCGTGCTGACGGCGGATCACGGCGTGCTCTCCCTGCCCGAGTGGGTGAAGGAGGCGCAGACCGGCGAGGGTGACTGCGAGACGTCGAATGGACGTCTCGACGAACGCGCGCTCGACGAAGAACTCGACGCACACCTCGATGCCCGGCTCGGCCTCGATGCCGCGCAAGACGTGCGCTGGTTCGTCCGAGACGGGTACTCGATCACGCTGGATCGAGCCGCCGGCGCGGCCCAGGGCACGACGCCCGACGCGCTCTTGTCCGAGGCGGTGGATTTCCTCGAGACGCGGACCGGCGTCCGCCGCGCCTGGAGCCGGGAGGCGCTGGAGGAGGCATCCGCCGAAGGCGATGCCATCGCGCGCTACTATCTGAACAGCCAGTCCGAGGGGCTGCGACCGGACATCGAGATCGAGCTCTCAGCCGGCTGCCTGCTCACCCGGTATCCGACCGGCACCAGCCACGGCACCCCTCATCCCTACGATCGTCGCGTCCCCCTGGTCTTCATGGGGAGGGGGATCGAGCCGGGCGCCGACGCCTCGCCGGCGAGCCCTCTCGACATCGCGCCCACGATGGCCGGTCTCCTCGGGCTGGAAGTGCCGGGTGGGCTCGATGGCAGGGTGCTCTCGCTGTCGCCCTGAGCGATCGAGCCCCTTGGCCGACCCCTCCCGGCTCAAGCGCTCCCCTCGATCTTCCGATCCGACGGGCATGGCCCGAAGCGAAGTCCTGTGTCCCATCTGCAGCGCCGACATCCCGCTGGCGGGCGACGAGGGGCGCGGTGAGGAGATCTTCTGCACGGTCTGCGGCTCGCCGTGCCGACTCACCGGCGGTGCGGCGGACGACGACTGCCAGGCCGAAGAGGACTTCTGAGGCCGCTCAGCCCCGGTATTCGGGCAGGCGGTCTTCGCACTCTGCCAGGCTGAGTGCGGCCTGATCCTTGGCCGAGAGGCTGGGCTCGGAGATCGGCCAGTCGATGCCAATGGCCGGATCGTCCCACGCGATCGAGATCTCGCTTGCCGGATGGTAGAAGTCCGTGCACTTGTACTCGAACTCGGCCGTCTCGCTGGTCACGACGAAGCCGTGGGCGAAGCCGGGCGGCACCCAGAACTGGCGGAAGTTCTGCGCCGAGAGCGAGAGCCCGAACCATCGGCCGAAGTGGGGCGAGCCCCGGCGCACGTCCACGGCCACGTCGAAGACCTCGCCGGCGATCACCCGAACGAGCTTGCCCTGGGTGTGCTCGAGCTGGAGGTGGAGGCCTCGAAGGACGCCCAGCGAAGAGCGCGAATGGTTGTCCTGAACGAAGGGGGCGTCGATGCCGCCTTCGGCGTACTTGCGCGCGGACCAGGTCTCGAGGAAGAAGCCTCGCTGGTCGCCGTGGACGTCCGGCTCGACGATGATGCAGCCCGGGAGATCGCTCTCGATGAAGTTCAAAGCATGTCCCGATCTTCGTCGGCGAGCTCCAGGAGGTAGCGCCCATACTCGTTCTTGCTCATCTCTTCGCCCAGGGCTCGAAGCCTGGCCCGGTCGATGTAGCCGCGGCGGTATGCGATCTCTTCGAGGCAGGCGACCTTCAGGCCCTGTCGCTCCTGAATGGCCTGGATGAAGGCGGAGGCCTGCTGCAGCGATTCGTGGGTGCCGGTGTCGAGCCAGGCGACACCGCGGCCGAGCAGCGACACGCGCAGCGCTCCGGATTCGAGGTAGAGCCGGTTCAGGTCGGTGATCTCGAGCTCGCCGCGCG
>CAZQMY010000065.1:0-16825 GCA_964594405.1 uncultured Spirochaetaceae bacterium
CACCCATCGCGTGGTAGGGGGCGATCCTCGCTACCGGCGAATCAGGAGGTATCGAGATGTGGAACGTGGTCGTCGTGAAGACGCAGCGCAGCACCAGGATCCCCGTCGAGCTGGGGGCGGCCGCCCGGGCGACTCGGCCGAGAAGACGCGAAGCGTCGACCTGCGGAACGATCGATCCGCAGCAGAGGCCGGCCGCTGCGGGGGGCCGGACCTTCGCGCGTCCCTTCGCCGCCGCCGTCGCGGTGGCGCATGGTGCGCCGCGGGGTCCGAGCGGTGGCGTGCACGCGGTCGAAGAGCTGGATGCGCCTGATCTGCCGCTGGGGCCGCGCGATCATGCCTGAAGGGCCGGGGGGTGATCTGCGGGCGGCGGGCCGGCGTGTGGCGGTGATCGGCGCCGGTCTGGCCGGTCTCACGGCTGCTCGTGGCTTGAGCGCGGCAGGCCACGACGTGGAGTGCTTCGACAAGGCCCGCGGGCCCGGTGGGCGGATCTCGACCCGTCGCGCCGAGCCCTACGCCTTCGACCACGGTGCGCAGTACTTCACCGCCCGCTCGAGCGCCTTTGCCGACATCGTCGCAGAGTGGTGTCAGGCGGGTGTGGCCGCAGAGTGGGCGGCCCGGTTCGCGGTTCTCGGTGAAGGCGGAAAGGTGGAGCCCAGGCCCGCGCGGTCACGCTTTGTCGGTGTGCCGCGGATGAGTGCGATCGCGCGTCATCTCAGCCGCGATCTGACCTTTCACCCTTCGTCGCGTGTCGCTGCGCTGCGTCGCGGCGACCGGGGCTGGTCCGTCGAGCTGGACTCGAAGCGCTCCTTCGGCGGCTATGACGCCGTGATCGTCGCGGTGCCTGCTCCGCAGGCCGTCCCGCTGCTCGAGTCCGCAGCGCATGGAGCCATGGTGGCCCGGGCGCGCGACGTCACGATGTCGCCCTGTCATGCGATGATGCTCGCGTTCGACGCGCCCGTAGAGCTGCCCTGGGACGCCGCCCTCGTCGAGGGCTCACCCATCGCCTGGATCGCACGAAACGCGAGCAAGCCAGGTCGCGGCGATGCGGAGACCTTCGTGATCCACAGCGATCCGGCGTGGAGCGCCTCGCGACTCGAAGAGGCGAGTGATCGCCTGATGACCGAGCTCGTCGAGGCGCTCGAGCGGCTGATCGCACGGCCCCTGCCGCGCGCCGTGCACGCCGATCTGCACCGCTGGCGATTCGCGCAGGCGCCCACGCCGAGCGACGAGATGGCCGCGTGGGACGAGGAGCGAGGGATCGGTCTGTGCGGCGACTGGATGTGCGGTGCTCGCGTCGAGGCCGCCTGGCAGAGCGGCGCCGCGCTGGCGGCCGCCGTGCTCGAGCATCGCTGAGCCCCGAGCGACCCGCATCACCCGGCGTCTCCCGGTTTCGGAAGCTTCCCTACACTCTCGCGCGCGGCGCCCATCGAGGACGATGGACGACCAGAGACAGGGAGCGCATGGGCAGCCACGAGGCATTCGAGAGCCACTGGCCGATTCGCGCGGTGCCGCCCGAGCTCGAGCGACGCTATCGCGAAGCCGGCTGGTGGACCGACGAGACCCTCGGCGCGATGGTCGCTCGCCAGCTGGCCGCCCATCCTGAGGCCCGCGCGTCCGTCTGGTCTCGCGAGCGCGGCTGGCAGGGCAGGTGGGCCGATGTCGAGGCGGAGGCCCGAAGGGTGGTGGCCCTCCTTCGGGCGCACGGCGTGCGCCCCGGCGAGGCGGTGGCCTTCCAGATTCCCAACTGGCGGGAGGCCGTCGTGGCGTTCGCCGCATTGGCGCTCGGCGGGCACGTCCTCGTCCCCATCGTACACATCTACGGTCGCAAGGAGGTCTCCTTCATCCTGGAGCAGAGCCGCGCCGTCGCCTACATCTCGCCCCGCTCCTACGGCCACGTGGACTACGGCGAGATCGTCGAGACCTCTGCTCCCGATTCGCTGCGTGTTCACGTGGTGGTCGGCGAAGGTGGGGCCACGAAGGCTGTCGCGGGGATCGTTCGCGTCGATTGGCAGGCCTGCGAGGCGTGCGCGCCGAGCGCGGACTCGGTGACGGCGAAGCCCGAGGACGTGGCCCTGCTCGCCTATACGTCGGGCACGACCGGCGATCCGAAGGGCGTGATCCACGACCACCGGAGCATGCTCGCAGAGCTCGGCCACATGATCCCCTACATGAACAAGGGCAAGCCCAACCTCATGGGCTCGCCCGTCACGCATGCCACGGGCATGCTGGGGGCCGTGCTCGGCCCGCTCGCGGCCGGCGAGGACTTCCACCTGATCGATCGCTGGGACCCGGGGCACGCGCTCGAAGTGATGCTCGATCAGGGGATCGGGGGCGGGACCGGGGCCTCGGTCTTCCTGGCGAGCCTGCTCGATCATCCCGACTTCACGCCCGCGCACGCCGCAAAGATGGAGCGCATCGGCCTCGGGGGCGCGCCCGTCCCGGTGGCCCTGGGCGAGCGCGCTGCCTCACTCGGAATCAAGATCATCCGTTCGTACGGCTCCACCGAGCATCCGTCGACGACGGGCAGCCAGTTCGACGATCCCGCCGATCGGCGCCACGCGACCGACGGCCGGGCGATGCCGGGCGTCGAGCTGCGCCTCGTGGACGAAGCGGGCGCCGAAGTCCCGGCCGGCTCTCCAGGCGAGATCCTCTCCCGCGGACCGGACCTCTGCCTCGGCTACACCGATCCGGCGCTCAGCGCAGAGGCGTTCGATTCGGAGGGCTGGTTTCGCACGGGTGACATCGGCGTGCTCGACGAGGAGGGCTTCCTCACCATCACCGACCGGGCGAAGGACGTGATCATCCGTGGCGGTGAGAACATCTCCGCCGCCGAGGTCGAGCAAGTGCTCGCGGGCCTTCCCGGGCTCGCCGAGGTCGCCGTGGTGGCAGCCCCGGACGAGCGCCTGGGTGAGCACGCCTGCGCGGTGGTTCGGCTGCAGCCCGGCGCCGAGGCGCCGACCCTCGCCGATGTGACGGCCCATCTCTCCAGCGTCGGGCTCGCGCGGCAGAAGTGGCCCGAGGAGCTGCGGGTCGTCTCCGATCTGCCGAGGACGGCGTCGGGCAAGGTCCGAAAGGTCGAGCTGCGCCGCTGGCTGCGCTCGGAGGCGTAGTCGGCGGCTGGCTCTGCCGTGGGGCGCGCGCGGTGGCGGGCATCACGATTGCCGAGCGCGACGCAGACCTGGAGATGGGGCGGTATGGACCCGGCAGCCGGTGCGCTGATCCCCCGCGCGGAAGGAGTGCACTCAAAGCGCCCTCGAGGACGACCGATAGAGCCGCATCGGCCCATGATCGACGTTGCAAACGCCGCACGGCACGGCACGACAGCGTGACGACTCGTCGTCGCTGCGGTGAAGTCTCCGCCAGTTCGGCGCCACACCTCGACAACTCGTTGAAAGCGGGTGCGGATCGGTCGATTCTAGGACTTGCGGGCGACCGCGGGGGTGCTTGAGGTTGATGATCAGCGAGATGTTTCAGCAGGAAGACCTGAACTTCCTGCTCACGAACCGCCTGCCTCGGCGGACGGCGACCCGTCTGCTCGGACGGTTCAGCCGTATCGAGAATCCACTTCTCGTCGCGGCTTCGCTACGCGTCTGGAAGCTCTTCGCCCCGGAGTTGGATCTCTCGGAAGCTCATGCGACGCGATTCGGAAGCCTTCGCGACGTCTTCATCCGGGAGCTCAAGCCCGACGCCCGGCCGGTCTATCCTGGCACGGAGATCGTCGTGAGCCCCTGCGACTCGATCGTCGGGACCTGCGGGCGGATCCACGACGACGTCGTGCTCCAGGCGAAGGGCAGGTCCTATCCGCTGTCGGAGCTCGTTCGGGACGAAGAGCTGGTGGCCCGCCATCGCGATGGGCTCTTCGTCACCCTTCGCCTCAAGTCGACCATGTATCACCGATTCCATGCTCCGACGGACTGCCGCATCCGAGCGGTCGACTACATTTCGGGCGATACCTGGAACGTCAACCCGGTCGCCCTCGCGCGCGTCGACAGGCTCTTCTGTCGCAACGAGCGAGCGGTCGTCCCGCTGGAGCTCGACACATTGTCCGCGCAGATCACTCTCGTGCCGGTCGCCGCGATCGGTGTGGCGACGCTGCATCTGCACTGTCTGGGCGGCACGCTGGACCTCGGCTACGCGGGGCCCAGGAAGATCTCCTGCGATGCCGCCTATGCGAAGGGCGACGAGCTGGGCTGGTTCGAGCAGGGATCGACGATCATCGTTCTCGCCAACGGCGACCTCGAGCTCGCCGATGGAATCGAAGAAGGCCGCCGCCTGAAGGTCGGCGAGCCGTTGTTCAAGGCATCCAAGGCTCGCGAAGGAGCCGCACCGACTGCCGGTGATGTGGAGGAAGTATGAGTACGAAGCCCGCCTTCAGGGAGCGATTGCGGACCGATCTGGCTGTGCAGCGATGGGACGACCACCGCCTCTACCACTCGAGCCGCATCAATCAGAGCCTGCACTTCTTCAGCGGCTGCACGTTCCTGGCCTGCTACGCGCTGCTGGCCATCAACCCCGTGATCTCGGGCTGGCTCGGCCTGCTCGTCGCCTGGACGTCGCGCCAGGTCGGCCACTTCTTCTTCGAGCCGAAGGATTACGACCTGGTCAACCGCATGAGCCACGAGGAGAAGGAGGAGATCAAGGTCGGCTACAACCTCACCCGCAAGGTGGGGCTGCTCGCGGCCTTCATCGCCTCGCCCATCGTGCTCTACTTCTCGCCGGATCTCTTCGGGTTGATCCGCCCCTACACCGACGGCGGCAGCTACTTCAACGACCTGAGCCTGCTCTGGCTCGCGCTGGCGCTCGCCGCGCTGCTCTTCCGGACCGTCCAGCTCTTCTTCATCAGGGACGTCTGGACCGGCCTCGTGTGGGCCACCAAGATCATCACCGACCCGATCAACGACATCCGGATCTACTGGAAGTCGCCCTACTACCTGCTGCGCGGTGAGCTCATCGACCCGGAGCTAGACGGGCGATTGCACGTCTGAAGACGCGTCGGCTGATCCGGCCGTCGCTGAGTCGACCATCCGACCACCACCAGCCGTCCGCGCTCATCTGCTCGGCCGCGCGTACGATTCGACTCGCGACCTCCTCGAAGTCGTCGTCGTCGTACGCGTGGCTGAAGATGAACCGGCCCGTGCCGATCCAGGGCAACGCCAGCGCCTCGCCGCGCAGGTAGAACTGATACATCCAGTTGTAGGGCGAGGCCTGCGTGTAGAGGGTCGTCCACACCGAGGTCATGTTCTCGAAGCGCACGGGCAGCCCGTGCGCCTCGAGGCGCGCGTTCAGGTCCCGCCGCCGCCCGTCCCAGCGCTCGTCGATCCTCTCGTAGCCCGCCTGGATCTCCGGCTGCTCGAGGCTCTTCAGGAACTCGTTCATCGCAGCCATCACGTAGGGGTGCGCGTTGAAGGTCCCGCGCGCGAAGAGCACGTCCGAGGGGCGGTCTTCGCGGTAGCGCTGCATCAGCTTGGACGATCCGCAGATGGCGCCCACCGGCAGGCCTCCGCCGAGCGTCTTGCCATAGGTCACCAGATCGCCCCGGACGTCGAAGTACTCCTGCACCCCTCCTGCGGCCAGGCGGAAGCCGAGGAAGACCTCATCGAGGATGAGGACGATGCCGCGGCGCGTACAGACATCGCGCAGTCGGGCGAGCCAGGCCGCGTACGCGGCCTTGTCGTAGCTCGCCTTCGTGCGCGAGCCGAGCAGCGTCGAGTCGCCAGCCGGTGTCTGGTTGGGCGTCATGGCCTGCAGGGGGTTGACCAGCACGCAGGCGATGTCGCTTCGGGTCTCGAGGACGTGCAGCGTGGCCTCGCTCATCTCCGAGAGCGTATAGACGTCGTGCACGCGGCGCGGATTTCCCACGCCCGGCTGGACGCCATCCCACCAGCCGTGATAGGCGCCGCAGAAGCGTACGACGTGCGACCGGCCGGTGTGATAGCGCGCGAGCGCCACTGCCTGCATCACCGCCTCGGTCCCGGACATGTGGAAGGAGACCTCATCGTGCCCCGAGATCGCCTTCAGGCGCTCGACGTTGTCCAGGACGATCGGGTGGTAGGGCCCGAGCACCGGCCCCAGCTCGCGGACGCGATCGGCAGCGCGCTGGATGCACGCCTTGTAGAAGTCGTAGCCCATGACATTGACGCCGTAGGAGCCGCCGAGGTCGTGGCTCCAGTTGCCGTCGGCGTCCCTGAGCCGCACGCCCTCGGAGGCTTCGACGATGGCGCCGACCCGCATTCGTCGACCCAGCTCGGCCCGAAAGGGGAAGGGTACGCGATAGAGGTCGGTGAAGGCGAGGTCCGAGAGCCCCGCTTTCAAGGTCTCCGTGTCGGCGAGCGTTCGGGGAGCCTTCTCTTCGAGCTTGAGCGCGAGTCGGGTCAGGGCCGCTTCCCGCTGATGTGCGACCTCCTCCGGACAATCGTCGGCGCTGAAGAACTCGCGCGCGTCGTACTCGAAGTAGGGGAGGAGCTTTGCAAGACGCTTGCTGATCTTCGAGTGGCCGGCGATGGAGCGATGCTTGGCCCGGGAGAGCGCGAGGCGCGGAGGCAGCCACATGAGGCGCGGCGACGGGGTCGTGCCGGCCCCGCCGCCGTCTGAGGAAGCCGTGCTCATGGACGCACCACCCGCTTCGTTTCGCTTCGCATGTACCCCCCTCCTCTGTCGGCCTCGTGCGACCTCTGTCGGCGCGTTGGATCGGCTCCGATCGCTGGTCCGGGTCGGCCGCGCCTCAGACGAGAAAATAGGCGGCGAATCGCCAGAGGCACATCAGGGCCAGCGCGCCCACGAAGAGTGATGCGCCGCGCTGGATCCTCAGCAGCAGCCCCGGCCCTGCGCGATCCCGCAGCCGCGCGACGACGACCACCAGGAAGCTCGACCAGGCGAGGATTCCGGCGGTCGTTCCGAGGGCAAAGGCAAGCGAGTTCAGCGCGCCGGGCACGAGCCATCCGGCGGCCTGGACCACGGCGACGGCGCTCATCCAGGTGAGCACCATCGCGGGGTTCGTGGCCGCGATGGTGAACCCGAGGCCGAAGGACGCGACGGGCGTCGTCGGGCCGACGGCCGGAACCGCAGTCTGCTGCTGCGCAGGCAGGCTGCCGCCTTCCGCGGAGCGCCTCCAGAGCACGTAGGAGAGGCCCCCGAGTACACCGGCGCCTACGCCGCGCGCGGCCGGATCCAGCCAGGCATGATCGGCGATCAGGGCGCCCAGGCCGAGGAAGGCGAGGGCGGCGTACACGCCCTCGGCCACCGCACTTCCAGCGGCGATCAGGAATGCGCTTCGGGGACTGCCTTCAACGCCGTGATAGATCACGAGGACCGCAATCGGCCCCGCGATCGGGATGGCACCGAGAAGGCCCAGGACGAAGCCCACGAGCATCGCGAGTGCCATGGAGGAAAGTCTGACCGCTGTGCCCCGGGGTGGGCCGAGTCGCTCGAAACTTCACGCAATCGCCCCGATCGATCGAAACGGGTGAACGCGGAGGCGACGCGTCTTTCACATCGGGCGCTCGGCCCGGGCCTGCAGGGAGGTCTGCGCGGCCTCGTCCGTCGACTCGTCCGGGCTCACCTCTTCGTCACCGTCCAGCGGCTGCTCGAAGTTGGCTCCGACGATGTAGTAGAGCGTCTCGATCAGGGGCACGATGATCCAGTCCGGGTTCGGGAAGCGCATGGCGAGGAAGAAGCCCCAGATCGAGATGACCGTCCCCACATACTGCGGGTGCTTGACGACGGAGAAGGGGAAGGTCTCGATCCACGGCAGCTCGTGACCGAAGCGCTCTCCGTAGAAGACGCCATTGCGACCCAGGCGTGCGAAGACGCTGAAGTTGAGGATCTGCCCGGAGACGATCAGGACGGCGGCCAGGGCCAGCACGCCGATGGATGCCGTCGGCAGTGCGATCCTGCCGTTTCCGAACCAGAGGAACCAGCCGAAGAAGACCGCGAACTGGAGCACCTTGAAGCTGAAGAAGAGCTTGGCCAGGGCCCCGACCGGGTCTCGTGCGCCCATCAGTGAGAAGGGCAGGTGACTGAGCAGTGACCTGAATGTGGCGGGTCGGTGCCAGACGAAGGCGTAGGAGATCCGTTCGACCGAGAGCAGAACGGCAGCGAGGAAGACGATGGGCCAGTGGGCGGCAAGATCCATCAGCGGAGCTCCAGGTTGGTGGGGGCTGCGATGGCTACGAGCCGAATCGGCAGGAATATCATGCGGGGATGATCGCCCGACCTGCGTGCAGGGCCAGTCGAGTCATGGTTCGAGACCGATTGATGACAGGATCGTTGTCGTGATGCCGCAATCTCTTCACACATGAGTCGGCGCTGATTATGGGGCCTCCGCCTCTCTCGATGCAAGAGGGCAGGGTATGGCACATGGCCGCCACCCTCCGCTGCACAGGCCTCACGACCGGGCCTCGCGCTGCGTGGGAAACGCACCATGCCGAGAGCCGGCCTCTCGGGCTTCGCTCGGATGGCGTGTGCGGGCGCGAAGCTGCGTTCGGATCCGTCGGCGCGAGTGCCGCTCCGCGCCTTGACCAATAACTAACCATTTAGTAAACAAGGGGCATGGCCGTCCAAAGCCACAGGAAGACCGCCGGGCGCGTCCGCGATGCCGAGCGCACGCGCGGACAGATCCTCGCCGCGGCCACGGCCGAGTTCGCGCGTCAGGGCCTGGGCGGGACCCGCGTCGACGAGATCGCACGCAGGGCCGGCGTGAACAAGGCGTTGCTCTATCACTACTTTGGCAGCAAGGATGCGCTCTTCGTGGTCGTGCTCGAGGCCGCCTACGCGCAGATCCGCGAGGCCGAGGCGGCGCTCGAGCTCGAAGACCTCGACCCGCCCAGGGCCATGGAGCGCCTCGTGGACTTCACCTGGGGCTACTTCCTCGAGCATCCCGAGTTCATCACCCTGCTCAACAGCGAGAACCTGCACGAGGCAAGGCACCTCGCAGACTCCGAGCAGGTGCGCGCCATGCACCATCCGCTCGTCGAGCGGATCGCCGGGATCCTGGAGCGAGGCGCCGAACGCGGCGACTTCCGTGAAGGTGTCGATCCGGTGCAGCTCTACATCAGCATCGCGGGGCTCGGCTACTTCTACCTCTCGAACGGCCACACCCTCGGCGTCGTCTTCGGTCGCAATCTCTTCTCCGCCCGCTCGAAGGGCCAGCGCCGTCGGCACATCCAGGAAGTCGTCCGCGGCTATCTGAGGCCCGACGCCGCATGAGTGACGCCGCCCGGACGCGACATCCCGCGGAGCGGATCCTGCCCGGGCGCGAGATCCGGGGGATGTCCGCCGTCCTGCTTCCCTTCGAGTCCTCGGGCGGGGTCGATTGGGACGGCTGCCGACGCCTTCTGGAGCGGACCGTCGCCTGCGGGCTCACGCCGGCCGTCAACATGGACACGGGCTATGCGCAGCTCATCGATCAGGCGACACGCCTTCGCGTGCTCGAGCTCGCGGGCTCGGTCACCGGCGGCGAATTCGTGGGAGGGGCGTTCGTCTCGGACGGCGAGGGCGACGTCTGGGCGCCCGATCGATATCGAAGGGCGCTCGAGGAGATCGAGGCGCGCGGCGGTCTGCCCATCGTCTTTCCCTCCCACGGCCTCAATGCGCTCCCCGCGAGCGAATGGGTGGAGGCACACGCCGAGCTCGCACGCACCAGCGACCGCTTCCTCGGATTCGAGCTCGGTCCGATGTTCGTGCCCTACGGCCGCATCTACGATCTCGACGCCTATCGCGGCCTGATGGCGATTCCGCAGTGTGTCGGGGCCAAGCACTCCTCGCTCGATCGCGGCCTCGAGTGGCAGCGGCTCGCCGCGCGCGACGCCGCGCGGCCCGACTTCCTGGTGCTGACCGGCAACGACCTGGCCATCGACATGGTGATGTACGGCAGCGACTACCTGCTCGGGCTCTCGTGCTTCGCCCCCGAGCACTTCGCGATGCGCGATCGCCTGTGGACGCAGCAGAGCGAAGACTTCTACGCACTCAACGACCTGCTTCAGTACCTGGGCTTCTTCGCGTTCCGCGATCCCGTGCCGGGCTACAAGCACGATGCGGCCATCTTCCTCGAGCACCGGGGGCGGATCGGCACTTCGAAGACCCACCCGGGCTCGCCGCAGCGGCCCGACTCGGATCGCGCGGTGCTCGCGGACATCTGGAGTCGACTCGAGGCCTGGTCATGCAGCGCTGCGTGAAGCTCTCGCGGCTGCTCAGCGCGGAGAAGCTGCGCGTGCGGATGGAGGAGCTCGGGATCGACCTTCCCCTGGCCGGGGAAGGCGAGGGGGCAGAGGCCCTCGGCGAGCCCTGGAGCGTCGGCGGGCGCCGCATCGGCAATCGGTTCGCCGCGCTACCCATGGAGGGATGGGACGGCACGCCGGACGGGCGCCCCCCGCCGCTGGTCGAGCGGCGCTGGCGCCGCTTCGGCCAGAGCGGCGCGCAGCTGGTCTGGGGCGGCGAGGCCTTCGCGGTGCGGGCCGACGGACGCGCCAACCCGAAGCAGCTCTGCCTCGGACCGCGGAGCGAGGGCGATCTGCTGGGCCTGCGCGCGGCGCTGGTGGACGCGCATGCCGAGGCCGGCCTGGCGACGCACGACCTGCTGGTCGGCCTTCAGCTCACGCACTCGGGTCGCTTCTCGCGGCCGCAGGGCGCGCCCGCGCCGCGGACGGCGCTCCGCCACGAGGTGCTCGATGCTCGCGTCGGCATCCGCGACGCGAGCGCGCTCCTCTCGGATCTGGAGCTCGACGAGCTCATCGGCGACTACGCGCGGGCGGCCGCCCTCGCCGCGCGCGCCGGCTTCGACTTCGTCGACGTGAAGGCGTGCCACGGCTATCTGATCCACGAGCTGCTCTCCGCCAGGACGCGGGCCGGCGCCTATGGGGGTGACCTGGAGGGCCGCGCCCGATTCCTGCTTCGGGCCATCGAGGCGGTGCGCGCCGCCGCGCCCTCGCTGCTGATCGGCGTGCGCCTCTCGATCTTCGACCTCCATCCCTTCGCTCGAGGCGAGGATGGCCTCGGGCAGGCCGAGACCTCTGCGCATCATCCATTCGGCGGAGATCGTTCGGGGCTCGCCCCCGATCTCCGCGAGACGAGCGCTCTCGTCACGATGCTCGAGCGCGCCGGCGTCGTGATGATCTGCACCACCGCGGGCAGTCCCTACTACAACCCCCACATCCAGCGGCCGGCACTGCATCCGCCCTCGGACGGCTATGCGCCGCCCGAGGATCCGCTCGTCGGCGTGGAGCGTCAGATCCGCGCGACGGCGGCGCTGAGGCGTTCCCAGCCGGGCATTCGCTTCGTGGGCTCGGGCTATACCTATCTCCAGGAGTGGCTGCCGCGGGTGGCGGAGGCGGTGGTTCGCACGGGAATGTCGGACGCCATCGGGCTGGGACGAATGATGCTCTCGTACCCGGAGCTGCCCGCAGATGTGCTGGCCGGGAGAGAGCCCGATCAGGCGAGGATCTGCCGGACCTTCAGCGATTGCACGACGGCCCCTCGCAACGGGCTCGTCTCGGGCTGCTATCCCCTCGATCCCGAATACAAGCGGCGTGCGGAGGCGACCATGCTGGCGGAAATCAAGAAGCGACTGCGACGGCCGGATCCGGCGTGACGGCCTGGCCCGAGCGCGATCCGAGAGCGGGCCGATGAAGCCGAGCTTCGCGAATCCGCTGGCGGGCAACCGCTTCGAGACCCGCGCCGATCTGCAGCGGGCGGTGCTCGATCTGGTCCGGCCCATCATGCCCTTCTTCAGCGAAGGCCGCGCGCGCGTGAGGCTCGGCAGCTTCGGGGCTGCCTTCCCGCACGCCGACGCGGAGCTCGAGGGCTTCGCGAGGCCGCTCTTCGGTCTGGCGCCGCTCGCCGCCGGGGGGGGTGACTTCGATGGCTGGTCGAACTGGGTGGCGGGACTGGAGGCCGGCAGCGATCCCGACCATCCCGAGCACTGGACCTTCTACGAAGGACGGAGTCAGGCCATGGTGGAGCAGGCCGCCATCGGCCTGGCGCTGGCGCTGGTCCCCGAACGGCTCTGGGCTCCGCTCGACACGGCCGCGAGGAGGAGGCTGGTCGGCTGGCTCGGCCGCATCAACCGGTATCAGCCGGTCGACAACAACTGGCAGTTCTTCCGCGTGCTCGTGAATCTCGGCCTCGAAAGGATCGGCGAAGCCACCGACGAGACGGCCCTTCAGGAGTCGCTCGACAAGCTCGAGTCCTACCACCTCGGCGACGGCTGGTATCAGGACGGCGCCATGCGCGGGCGCGATCACTACATCGGCTGGGCGATGCATGCCTACGCGCTGATCCATGTCTGGGCCCGCCCGGGCGACGAGCGCTCGAAGCGATTCGCCGAGCGCGCGTGCGCCTTCGCGCAAGACTTCGAGGCCTGGTTCGACTCGGATGGCGGCGTGCTGCCCTTCGGGCGCAGCCTCACCTACCGCTTCGCCGCTGCGGGCTTCTGGTCGGCCTGCGTGCTGGCCGACGTCGAGGCCCTGCCGTGGGGACGCATCAAGGGGCATCTCCATCGTCATCTGCGCTGGTGGGCGCGTCAGCCCATCTCCGATCGCGACGGCGTCCTCAGCATCGGCTGGTGCTACAACAACCCGTGGATGCGCGAGGAGTACAACTCGGCGGGCTCGCCCTACTGGGCGATGAAGGCCTTCCTCTGCCTCGCCCAGCCGGACGACCATCCCTTCTGGAGCGCGCCGGAAGAGGAGATGCCCGCCACCGACGCCCCTCACCCGATCCCTCATGCGGGCATGGTGATCGCGCACGACGCCTACCAGGCCATCGCCGTCAGCGGTGGCCACGACAGCCCGCCCGTCTTCAATCAGATGCAGGCGAAGTACGGGCGTCTCGTCTACTCGAGCCGCTTCCCCTTCAGCCTGGACCTCAGGCACGGCATCAGCGACTCGGCGCTGATCGTCGAGGAGCCTGATCGCAGCCAGCAGTATCAACGCCGCCAGATCGAGGCCCACGAGGTCCGGGCCCTCGGCGTGTACTCGAGGTGGAGGCCTTGCGATGGCGTCTCGATCGAGAGCGTCGTGGCTGCGGGTGCTCCGTGGCATCGTCGCTTGCATCGCATCCGATGCGATCGCCCGATTCGCGTGATCGAGACCGGCTTCACCCTCGCCCTCGACGACGTGGGCGCGTTCACGCCCATGGACTACGGCGAGCATGGCGCCGGCGCGAGCGCGGCGCGCGGCGCCACGGCGATCGTCGACCTCATGGGTATGCGCGGCGGGCGCGTCATGAGTCAGCCGCCCAACGCCAGCCTCGAGGCGCCGTTCAGCGTCGTGCCCCGCCTCGCGCCCCGGCTCCCGCCCGGAGCCCACGAGCTCGGCTGCGCCGTCGGTGTGAGCCCCGAGCCGGAGGCTGTGGCGCCCGGCTCGTGCCCGAGCGACCTGGAGCCGCTCGGCGCCTGGCTGGACGAGAAGAGCGCCCGCTGAGCGCGTCCGCCTGGGCGTGATCCCTGCGCGCGATCAGCGCGCCTGGGGCGGCGAGCCCCAGCCCAGATCCGAGTCGCCCGAATCGCCTGGACTCCGTCCTCGGCGCGCCCTCTGACCCAGAGGATCGCCGAGCTTCAAGGGGCGCCTCTCCTGCGTTGCTCTCGTGAAGGATCTCTTTCTCATGCGACGGCTCCCATCGTTGCAGCGACGATCGCATCGTCCGGTCGATCGCGTTGATCGGCGGCCAGCTCATGCGCCACTCGAACGATCGAGGGCACCCATACGCACCCGACACATCCGAACGACGCCAGGCCATGCGATTCGATCAGCTCATCGAAGCGCCTACGACATTCGTCGGGCGCGATGACCTGCGCGACGACATCGACGTGCAAGAAATCATGTCTTGCCCTCCGAATGAGACGGACAGATCGAGCTGGATGGGTCACACTGCCGATCGCTGATTCGAGCTCTCTCTGGGAAGGAGAACTGGATGCTGTTCTGCGCGCAATCGACTCTTGGCGAGACCCCCTCGAATGTGGTGGAAGTCGTCCTGCGGAGTGCGGCGGCGCTGCTCGCCCTCGCATTCGTCGTCGCCGGGCCTGCGCCGCGCGCGGATGCCCTGACGCTCTTCTCCGAGACCTTCGACGGCTACACGAGCTTCCCGGATCAGGATCCGCCCGGTGATCCCGTGAACCTCGGCCTGCCGAGCGCCGCCAAGGGCGCCGACTACGACAGCTGGCTGGGCGCGCGCTTCCAGGGCGGCAGCGGCGATGGGGGTGACGGCAGCCAGGGCGCCCTCGACCTCGATCTCGCCGTTCAGTCCGTCGGTGGCCTCGGCAACAACACGCCCGTGGGTCGGATGAAGGACGACGCGGGCATGATCTTCCAGATCGATACCCAGGGCGTCACCGACGTGGTCCTCGACTTCAGCTGGAGGACCTTCCGCACCGAGTGCATCCTGATCTTCTGCGACAAGCTGAAGGTCGGCTACTTCGTGGGCGACATCTCCGAGTTCTCCGGCAGCGACTACGCCGATCTGCGCAGCGGACCCGCGGCCTGGTCGAACTGGACGCAGCTGCTCGCGGAGGAGAGCGAGAACGCCTGGGTGGACGAGTCGTTCGCCCTGCCCGAGGGCGAGTCCAGCGTCTACGTCGCCTTCTGGCTCGACGATGGCAACAAGGACTACGGCAAGATCGACAACATCCTCGTCACCGCCGTGCCCGAGCCGAGCAGCGCAATCCTGATCGGAGTGGGCCTCGCCCTCATCGCTGCGCGAAAGAGCGAGGGCCGAAAGGCCTAGCGCGCGCATCCTCCCAGACGCAGCGCGACGGACTCGAAGTCCTGGTTGTCACGCTCCTCCCTGGTCCTCATGATGGACCGCTCCTTCGAGCCATATCGGTTCGAAGGTCACAAGGGGAGGGACGAAGCATGGCGGACAAGGGACTGATGGGGATCGGGCGCTCGTTCGGGCGCGGCGTGGTGATCGCGTTGATCACTTCGTTGGTGAGCGGTTGCGGCCTGGGCGTGCTGGCGAGCGCACCGTGGATCTCCGACGCAGACGACGACCGCGTCGTCTTCCTGGGCGACTCGATCTTCGCACTCTCCGGCGAGATCCAGCAGAACCTGCACGCCCGGGCGGGTGGCACCTTCCGCAACTACACCACCTCCGGCGCAGAGCTCGAAGGCGGCATCATCGCGCCCTCGCTCTTCCAGCAGCACGCCCTGGCCATGGCGGATCCCGTCTTCAGCCCCATCGTCGTCATGGACGGCGGCGGCAACGACATCCTCATCCCCGTGATCGCCACCTTCGACCCCTACGACTGCAAGACCCAGTGGTGGGAGTGGGGTCGGCTCTCGCGCAGCTGCAAGAGCTTCATCGACGACCTCTACGTCGACGGCGTCGACCTCATGAATCAGATGTACGCCGACGGCGTCACCGACGTGATCTACCTCGGCTACTACTACACCAAGAACGGCCTCTTCTCGCTGGACTCACTCGAGGAGGCCATCGACTACGGCGACCTGCGCCTGTCGCAGGGCTGCGCGAACTCGATCGTGGACTGCACCTTCATCGACCCGCGCTCGACCATCCGCGATCGCGACATCATCGTCGACGGCATCCACCCGGCGACCTCGGGCTCGAACAAGCTCGCCGACCTGATCTGGCCGGTCCTCTCTTCGAAGCTCTAGCCTCGTGCCGATCGCAGACGTCGGGCCAGCGCGATGCGGCGCGCCCCCGACCTCTGCGATCCTCTCACCATGCGCCGCCTGCTCGTTCCGCTCTCGATGCTCGTCGCCATGGCCGCCGGCTTCGCCCTGGCGACCCTGGCCCTCCGCGCTCTCGCGCCGCCCGCCGAGTCGCCCATCCCCGCTCTTCTTCAGCCGCCTGCTCGCACGGATGCGAGCGCGCAGCCGCCGCCCCTGCCCGATGTGGATGGGGCAGCTCGAATCGATGGGTCCGATACGCATGCGATCGACACCCGACGCGCCCTGGCAGAGGCAGCCGAGCGCGCCGAAGAAGCCGCACGAGCGGCCGTCGTCGGCGAAGCGACGCGCGTCGACGAGCCCCTCGAGGTGCGACTCGACCTCTACTGGAGCGCCTTGACGCGCGCGCTCGAGGCCTCCGGCAACCCCGCCCTGCTTGCGCACAAAGGTGTATGGACCGAGCACTTCCTTCGCCTCGAGCCCGTCCAGACCGAGCTCGCCGCCCTCTCACCCGAAGCCCGCGGCGAAGCCCTCGCGCAGATCCGCCGCCAGATCGGCTTCGACGAAGCCTCCGTCCAACGCATGGCCGAGCGCGACCGCGTGCGCGACGCGCGTTGGGAGCGCGGTCTCAGCTATCTCGAAGAGCGCCGCCGCCTCGAGGCGACCTTCGAGGGTGAGGTGCTCACGGCCGAGCTCCGCCACCTGCGCGAGGAGGTCTTCGGCCACGAGGCGGCCACCATCGAGCGCGAAGAAGCGAGCGGCTTCGAGCGCTTCGAGCGCCGCCGGGTCTACGGCCGGAACTAGCTGGTCGGGCGGCTGCGTTCCCAACCGCGCTCTCCCCGGCGTCCTCCCGAGGGGCCCTGGCCCTCCGGCGAGGCGAATTCCCTTCTCGTGTGGGGACTTGTGCGCGAGGTGCGGCGCACGCGGCTCCGACCGAGCCGACCACGAGAGGCTGGGATTCGGGCGCCTTTGCGCTAGGATCCGCGACCCGCGCAACACGCGCAGTGCGCCCGAACCCCGGTTCAGGCCCCGCGCGCCCGTAGCTCAGTTGGATAGAGCATCAGCTTGCGGAGCTGAGGGTCGCACGTTCGAGTCGTGCCGGGCGCGCCAATCAAGCCCGCTTACCACCGCTTCAGTGCGTAAGGGGCGAAGCTCCGCAACAGGAGCTGAGGGGGAGCTGTGGCCGATGAGGCCACAGCGAGTGG
>CAZQMY010000065.1:16925-19725 GCA_964594405.1 uncultured Spirochaetaceae bacterium
CTGCCGAAGGTCCAGCTCCGGCCTCACCCACAGCGAGTGGAGGCGATGGCCAAGCGTTTGCTTGGACATGCCGACGGGACGCACGTTCGAGTCGTGCCGGGCGCGCCATGCCATTCGAGCAGCATGCTGAGGTCTGCCAGGTTGTGGACTTCGATCCTGAGTTGCCCAGTGTTGGCCTACACCAGTGCTTGCGGTTTCCCCCACATGCCCTCCAGGCCTCAGTGATCAACGCAGAACCGGCCATAGGGAGCCGTCCGGGACGGGTTGAGGATTAGTCCGCCGCCGCCTTGGGCTGCAAGGCCGCCTTCTGCCGGGCTCACCCTTGAGGATGTGCGCGTGGTGCAGGAGTCGGGGCTTGGGCCCCCTCATGCCTTGACTCATGAGCCCCTTCGCGACCACACGTCTTCACACTCGTGTGTATTCGCTTCGCTTTGTCCCGAAACTCAGGCAAATGAGATTGGCTGGGGATTTCTGCTTGTCGGCACTTCGTCACGTATGCCGTGCATGCCACGGTCAAGTCGGTGACTACGCAAAATCAGGGAAGGTGACTGGGGCGTCCAGCATCAGGCAAACATCACGCTCCTGGCTAGGGCTATGCATTGTCTTCGGCTATTGCGCATGGGATAGTTGCTTCCGAGTCCACAGAGCATTCCCTTGAAGTGCTACTCGCCAGTAGCCTCACACGACAGGAGACACACAATGCGCCAGGTAGTGACGGCATTCATCGCATGCTCCCTCATGCTCCTAGCATCGTCGGCATCGGCCGGGCTTGAGAAGTCACTCGCTCTGCAGGTCGAGCTTGTGCGCCACTGGAAGGAGGCGAGTACGTATGTGCGCTTCACGCCGCGACATAGCGTCACGGGTGAGAACTGCACTGCCGACGACTGGTTGATCCTCAGTCGAGAGTCGGCGAGTTTCGATGTCTTCCTGTCGCTCCTGCTGGCCGCCCAGCTTTCGGGTCAGCATGTGGACGTGCACTTCGATCAGAGCTCGGACTCCCGATACTGCGAGATCATCGCCCTGACTCTGAAGAACTAGGTTGTCCCGACTTGGCAGAGGGGGGAGTTGCATGTTCAGCCGGTGGCTCTTCTTCATCACTGCGATCGCTAGCTCAGCTGCTGCAGGGCTGATGTCGCCCGTATTGGCACGGTCTGAGAAAACAACACCTTGTCCGTTCTCGTTGACCAGCTTTCGGGCCGGTCCTTCGAAGTCGGCTACGGCGCCTCGTGAGATGAACTGTATCGCCAGATTCTCGCTGTTCCGGGGCACGACTGACTTCCCCTCTGGCGATGAATGGAGGGCTCGAGCATGAAGAACTGTTTCGCGATGGCGCTACTGGCGCTTGCTCTCGGCGCGTTTCCTGACAATGCCGAAAGCACCGATGTGTCTCTTCTCTGGCTGGCCACCCAGACTGGAGGGGACGAATCTCAGGTCCTTGAAAGTGGTGAGCGCATCTTCTCGCAAGATGCGAATTCCATGCTGTCTCTCGACAGCGCTGGGAAGCTCTCTGTGATCCATCACGGTCTGGAAATCTGGGCCGTAGAATCTGGAGCAGGGCCGGGCGCCCGACTCCTGCTGGAGAACTCGGGCGCCATGAGGCTCGTGGACTTCAGGGGAGCTCTTGCCTGGTCCGCAGGGACAGTCGGTTCCGGTGCCACTCATCTGGCCGTCACCCAGCATGGCGAGCTCACTCTCCTCCGGGATGACGGCTCCGTCGCCTGGGCCAGCCCGTCGACACGGGCCCTTTCCAACGGACGGACCATCCATCCGGTTCACCTCGACGTGCCGGTTCCTGCTGAGCTCCTCCCGGCGCAGACCCAGCTGGTTCGAGGCTCGGACGTGCTCACCAGGGGCATCTCGATGGGCATCCCAGAAACCGGCATGTCGGACTTCGCCAACGCCACGGAGCTACCTCGTCTGATCGAACATGAGGTCTGGGCGTCCATGACCGAGATTCTCCTTGCGGAGACGCGTCCCTTCAGGAGCCTGGCGAGAGATGCCGAAGGCGGAAACATCGAATGGCTTCGCGTACCAGAGGTCGTGGTCCAAGCTCGGGTGACGACGGATGGAGTCGCGCTGCAGGCGAATCTCTCGAGGGCCAAGATCTATGCGGACGAGTGTCGAACGACATCCGTCTTTGACCTCGTTCTCGACGGTTTCATTCCGACACCTCTTGGACTCTCGGGGAATCTCGCCCCCACGCCGCAGGTCTCCGGAATGTCAAACATCCGCGAAGTCGATCCGAGGGCCGCATGCAGGATTGGTGCATTCCTGCTGAACTCCTTCAAGAAGATCCCGCTATTCAGCTTCTGGCTCGGCTCATTCGACGAGATCGACTTCACTGAGGTCCTCAGGGACTCAGTGGACGCCTCCCTTGGCGGAGCGATCGACTTGCCTACGATCTCTGACCTCCTTGCCGACGTCACCCCCTCTCCGGTTGCGCTCGACGGAGACCTCTCGCTGGAGCTCAGCAATCCGATCGTGGGCCGAACCGGGGCCGGCCTGGCCGTGACGCTCGATTCGAGAGCGGTCTCGACCGCAGACCCGAACGGCCCGGCCTTCGTTACGCGCACCGTTCGCGGAAGCGAACCCGAGGAGTTCATCGTTCCCGATAGCACACCCAGCGGCCAGCCGTATGATATGGTGCTCGCCATTCAAGATGGAGCCATCAACCAGATGCTCGCGGCCTCCTTTGAGCTCGACGAGCTATCGACCGAGATCGACTGCCGCCCAGGAGGTTGCCCGCCCATCCCGCTGCATCCCAGCGTCGATTGCGCGAAGACCCCAGCGCTCTGTGCTC
>CAZQMY010000066.1:0-19568 GCA_964594405.1 uncultured Spirochaetaceae bacterium
TGGTGACGATGTGCTTGGCGTAGGTCTTGTTCACCTTGTCGATGATCGCCGCCAGCGTCGTCGACTTACCGGAGCCGGTCGGCCCCGTCACGAGCACGAGGCCCTCGTTCAGGTCCGCCAGCCCGCTGATCGCATCGGAGAGCTGGAGCTTCTCGATGGGGATGATCTCTTCCGGGATGATGCGGAAGACTGCCGCGGCGCCCCGATCCTGCACGAAGTAGTTTGCACGGAAGCGCGCCACGCCTTCGAGCCCGTAGGCGAAGTCGAGGTCGTTGGTGCCGACGTACTCCTCCCAGTTCCGGTGGGAGGTGATCTCCTCGAGCATGGCGCGCAGGCCGGCGTCGTCGAGGGGCGGCTCGCCCTCGATCACGCAGATCTTGCCCTTTCGGCGCACGCGCGGCTCGATCCCGGCCACCAGATGGAGATCCGAGCAGTCGTTCTCTTTCATGTAGGTCAACAGTCGATCGATCTGGGCCACTTGCCGAAGAACCTCACCTTCCCGCCGTGATCAGCTTCTCTTCTTCCGCGTTGGCCAGTGCCGTCTCGCGGGTGATCCTGCCCTGCTGCACCAGCTCGTTCAGCGATTGCTCGAGCAGGTACATGCCGTGCGCCTTGCCGGTCTGGATCGAGGATCGGATCTGAACCGTCTTCTCGTCGCGGATCAGGTTGCCGATGGCCTTGTTGATCACGAGCACCTCCAGCGCCGGGACGCGGCCGCTGCCATCGGCCGTCGGTACGAGGCGCTGACTGATCACCGCCCTCAGCGACTCCGAGAGCATCGTCCGCACCTGCCCCTGCTCGTTGCTGGGAAAGGCGCCGATCATGCGATTGATCGTGCGCACGGCGTTGTTGGTGTGCAGCGTCGAGAGCACGAGGTGGCCGGTCTCCGCCGCGGTCATGGCGAGGGAGATGGTCTCGAGATCGCGCAGCTCGCCGATCGCGATCACATCGGGATCCTCGCGAAGCGCGCCGCGGAGCGCGCGCGCGAAGCTCGCGGTGTCGCGGCCGGCGTGGCGCTGATTGACCAGGCAGCGCTTCGTAGGGTGGATCACCTCGATGGGATCCTCGACCGTGAGGATGTGCTCGTCGCGCTTCTCGTTGACCATGTTCACCAGGGCCGCCATGGTCGCCGACTTGCCGCATCCCGCCGGGCCCGTGATGAGCACCATACCCTGGTGGTAGTCGGTGTACTTGCCGAGCTCGTCGGGCAGCCCCAGCTGCGCCAGCGTGGGCGGCTCGGCGGGAATCGATCGGAACACCACGTCCATTCCGCGCTGCTGCATGTAGGTGTTGGCGCGGAAGCGGCCGACGCCGGGTAGGTCGAAGCAGAAGTCCAGCTCGCCCGCATAGGCGAGCTCGTCGCGCTGCGCGGGCGTGAGCGCGGAGGCCACCATCCGCTCGGCCTCGTCGCGCGGCACGATCGCCTCATCGAAGGCCTTGAATTCTCCGTTCGCGCGCAGCTTCACAGCACCGCCGCTGTGGATGTGCAGGTCGCTGGCGCCCGCCTGGATGGCGCCGCTCAGGAGCTGCTCGAGGCGCTGTCGATCGGCGGCGCCCGGATCGGGCAGCACGAGCTCGAGGGAAGGCGGTCCGTCGTCGGCTGCGACGGGCGCCGCGGCGGCGGGCGGCGCCTGGGGCCTGCGCTCGCTGGGCGCCGCCGCAGGGGGCGGCGGAGCAGCCGCCTGCGCTGGGGCGACGGGCGACGGGGCCGGCGTCACACCGGCCGGCGGCGCGGCGATCTCTTCGACCACGTCGCTGGTCACCGGCGCCGCCTGCCTGGCGGCGTGCAGGGCTGATTCATCGACCGGGTCGGCAGATCGAGCGGGGGGCGCTTGCGATCCGCTCTCGCGACCGGTCGCCGGGCGCACCGGGGCGGGACGGGGCTCTTCCGCCGATGGCTGGCCGCCGGCCGATGCGGCGTGCTTCGCGCGATGCTTCGCGATCACGTCGCGCTGCACCTGCTCGAGCTTCGCGAGCTGCTTCTCGTTGATGAATCCGCGCTCGACCATGATCCGGCCCAGCTTGGCGCCGGAGTCACCGCCGGGCATGGCGGTGACCTCGCGCAGCTGGTCTGCGGAGACCATCTTCAGCTGGAGGGCGAGGCGACCAATCAGTGCGACCGGCTTCTTGTCAGGCATATCGCAGCGACTCATCGGCAGGCCCATCGCCGGCGTTGAGCACCTCGAAGCCGAGATCTCGCAAAGCCCGGCGGGTCCGTGGCGTGCGCGCGCCCCGGCGCGCCCCACTGCAACCTTGGCGAAGGAGCGGAATCCGAAATACGATCGGCGCTCCCCGAACCCTCGCGACTCCTCGTGCCGCCATCCCGAGATCAAAGATGACCAGCCCCGGACTTCCCTGCCGCGCCGCAGACTTCCCGGTCCAGCTGCTCGCCCACGAGTGGGCTCGCCTGGTGCCAGCGGTCGCCAGCGAAGCACCCCGGGCGAGCCGACGGGAGACCGTGGGCGGGCTCAGCGAGTCCTGAAGGAGGATCCAGATGAGCGATGCAGCCGAGGCCTCGACCTCCCCCCTCAGCAATCGCCAGAAGAAGCGCCTTCGCTCGCTCGCCCATCCGCTCAAGGCAGTGGTCCACGTCGGCGAGAAGGGCCTTTCGGAGGCGCTGCTCGGAGCCCTCGACGACGCTCTGGGGCGCCACGAGCTGGTGAAGGTCCGGCTGCACGCCCCGGAAGACAAGAAGGCCGCGGCCGCCGAGCTCGCGGAGCGATCGGGCGCCGAGCTCTGCGGCCTGGTCGGGCACACGGTGATCCTGTTCCGCCGCAACGCAGAGGAGCCGACCATCGAGCTGCCCGAGGAGTAGCCGTCCGCCCGCCTACCAGCCGCGGAGGTCGATCGGCCAGTCGTCCAGGACCTCTTCGCCGCGGTGGTCACCGCGGAAGAGGTGGATCCGCTCGTGATAGGCCATGGTCGGATCGACGTGCGCGGGAGTCACGCGCAATCGATCCCCCACCCGGGGCGCGCGTTCGCCCTCGCCCCGGAAGGTGATGTGCTCATCGGAGCAGAACCAGACCTTCGCGCCGGCGATGTCGGGGTTTCCGTGATCCATGCCCAACGCCTTCAGACCGCCGTCGAGCACGGCATAGCCCGGCGAGACGGAGATCACGGTGGCCAGCACCCAGAAGGCCTGCTCGAAGGGCAGCTCCAGCTTTCCGTAGGCGGTATCCATCAGCGCGTAGGAGCCGGCTTGAATCTCGGTGGCCACATCGTTGCATGCGTAGGTCCCGGTGCCGCCCGCGGAGACGAGCCCGCCCCCGACCTCGCGATGGGCGGCGGCGAGCAGCGCCATCGCCTTCTCGCAGCCCGCGCGTCGATCGGCCTCCGCCGGAATCCCGACGACGTGCCCCTCGTAGCCCATCACGCCGCGCACCTCGAGACCGCGGCTGCGGGCGAGCTCGGCCAGACGGCCCGCGTCTTCGGGGGCGCAGCCACAGCGGGGCAGGCCGACGTTGACGTCGATCAGCACCTCAGCGACGCCACCCGCCGCGGCCGCGTCGATGGTCTGCTCGCTGTCCACGGCCACGGTCACCCTCGCATCGAGCACACCCAGCCGATGCGCGTCCAGCACCTCGTTGGCCAGCAGCAGGTCGTCGCCGAGCCCCGCGGCGGCCATGCCCTCCATCTCGCGGATCGTGGCACAGCAGAATCCATGATGACCGTGCGCCCGCTGGCGGCAGGCGAGCTCGGTGCATTTGTGCGCCTTGACGTGCGGGCGCAATCGCTCGCCGGGCAGGGCCTCGGCCATGCGGCTGAGATTGCGCTCCAGCGCGTCGACGTCGAGGATCAGGCTCGGGGTGGGCAGATCGTGAAGCTTCCTCAATGGGGACCCTCTCCTCGCTCACGGGTGGCGCCGTGCGCGGGCCACGCGCGAGCGAGGATCGGTGATCACGTCAGGCCGATCCAGTGCAGGCGCGACAGAGCGTCGTCTTGCCGAGCCCCTGCTCGGACAGGCCGATGAAGGCTCTCGCGCCCCGCGGCAGCTCGACGGAGCACGCCGCACACCGCCTGCCGTGGTTGAGCACCAGCGGCTGCCACCCGATGATCTCCGGAAACTCGGGGCGCTTCGGCGCCTCGGACGCTCTCGGCACCTCGGACTCCGCTTCGGCGGCCGCCGAGGCTGCTGGCCCCTTCGCTCGCGCCTCGGAGACCTCATCGGCGCGCAGCTCGGCCTCGATGTCGTCCTCGCTCGACCGCATCGAAGCTCGGCCCCGCGTCCCGGACCGGCGGCGGCTGCGGTGGCGACGCTCGCGATGGCGCTCGGCGCTCTGACGAATACGATCGTGGGCGGCCTCGGCCTCGTCCATCAGCTCGTCGAAGAGATCGCCGACGTCGTCGGCGGCGTGCTCTACGACCGTGAAGACCTCCTCGAGCACGTTGCGCACCAGGTTCGACGCAGGCACCCGCAGATCCTCTGCCAGGCGTCGTATGTCGTCGGAGAGCTGCTCTGAAACACGGGTGTGGATCACGCGCTCCTTGCGCGCTCCCCGGCGTCCGTGGCGCCGGCCGTGCCGACGATGGCGCCGCTGGCGATCCGATTCACCCCCACAATCATGCGAATTGGTTCTCATTGATTCGTCTCCCGATTCTTCTCGGCTCTCTCGGCCCTCTCGGCCCTCTCGGCCATCCGGGCCCTCTGTCGGGCGCCCAGTGCGCTCATCGTCGTGGCCACACATGCTCGGATCCTCCCGCCATGTCGTCGCCACCGATGCACGCCCGAGCTTCGGAGGGCATCGCGGGCGTGTGCGTGACCTATTGTGATACAAATAATCACAAACGCAACCATCAGATCCATCGATCGCGCGCACGGGCTCCTGGAGCGACGCGGAATCGCGAGGCGCGCCGGCCTCGCCGAACAGCGGGATTGCGCGCGCCTCAGCAGTCGCGGCCGGCGCGGCGCGGCCGATCCTGGCCCGGGAGCGGCCAGCTCTGGCGCCCGCCATACGTGCCGGTCCGTGCACAGGCCCGCCACGACGAGTCCCATGCGCCGGGCGACCACCGAGCGCGCAGGCGCGGTGCCTGGCGCCGAGGCCAGTCAGCGGCCCGGTCTCCCGGCCCGTTGGACGACGCCTGCCGCCGCACCGTGGTCTGGAAAGGGCCGCTAGACGAAGGTCAGCCAGTCCCCGTGCTTCGGGTCGGCGCCCGCCACGGCGTCGAAGTAGGCCTTCTGCAGGGTCTCCGTGACCGGGCCGCGCCGTCCATCGCCGATCTGTCGATGATCGATCATGCGGATCGGCGTGACCTCGGCGGCGGTGCCGGTGAGGAAGATCTCGTCGGCGATGTAGAGATCGTCCCGGGTGAGGTTGGCCTCCTGGACCTCGTAGCCCCGATCTGCGGCCAGCTGGATGAGGGTGTCGCGGGTGATGCCGTCCAGCACCGAGTGGAGCGAGGGCGTCTTGATGCGACCTCTGCGGACCACGAAGATGTTCTCGCCGGTGCATTCGGAGACCAGGCCCGCGGTGTCGAGCATGACCGCCTCGTCGTAGCCGTCGATCAGCGCCTCACGCTTGGCCAGGATCGAGTTGACGTAGTCGCCGCAGGTCTTGCCGTTCGTCATCTTCGCATTGACGTGGTGGCGCGAGAAGGTGGAAACCTTGGCGTGGATCCCCCTGGCCATGCCGTCCTCGCCGAGGTACCTGCCCCAGGACCACGAGATCACGGCGACACGAATCCGATTGTCCCCGGGGTTGAGCCCCATGGCCCCGTCGCCGATGAAGACCAGCGGGCGGATGTAGCCCTCCTCCAGCCCGTTCAGGCGCAGGCTCTCGAGCACGGCCTCGATGAGCTCGGCCCGCTCGAAGGGCACCTTCAGCATGTTGATGTGCGCGGAGTCGTAAAGGCGCTCGATGTGTTCGGGAAGGCGGAAGACCGCAGACCGGCCGTCGCGGGCCTTGTAGCAGCGGATCCCCTCGAAGACACCGAGCCCGTAGTGGAGGCTGTGCGTCAGGATGTGGACGTTGGCGTCGCTCCAATCGATGAATCGGCCGTCCAGCCAGATCTTCTCTCCGCTGACCCCCTGGCCCGCGTCGGCACCCATGCCCCGCTCCTTCCTCTCCGATACGGATTCGCGCCCTGGCGCACTCCCGGCGAGCTCCGGGTCGGCGACGGTGGGTGCGACCCGATGAGCCGGGACGCTAGCGGCGAAGCAGTCGCCCGAAGATCCCCTTGCTCTTGTCGCGTCGCATGTTCATCAGCCGCAGCTCGCGCATGGCCTCCACGCACTCCGGCTTGATCTGGACTGCGCGCGTGAACATCTTCTTGGCCGCCTCGGTCTTTCCGACCACTTTGTACAGGCGACCGAGATAGAGGTAGGGCTTCTCGTTGTCGCGCGCCAGCTTGATTCCGCGCTGGACGTGCTCGATGGCCTCACCCACCATGACGTCACTGTCCTGATGGCAGAGGTAGAGCGCCCAGCCATACGCCGCATGGTGCTCGCCCTCGTCCGGCTGCTCTTCCATGGCCTTGCCGAAGGCCAGCAGCGCGCCCTCGTAGTCACGCGCCTTGATGGCCATCTCACCGCGATGGAAGGCCTCCTCCGCCGCCAGCGCACGGCGTCCCTGCTCGCGCACCTTCTCGTGCTGTCGCTTCAGCCCCTCTCGATAGCGCGTCCGCTGGTCGGCATCGACGAGCGCCGAATACGCTCGGCTCACCCGCTCGTAGACCTCTTCGGCGAGCTTGCGAATGCTGCGGGACGCGTTGTGGTGGCGATCGGGGTGATAGCGACGCGAGAGCTGGGCGAACGCCCGCTCGACCTGCTCGCCGCTCGCGGAGTCCGAGAGTCCGAGGACCTCGAAGTGGCTCTGGTCCTCCATCTGGGCCAGCCGTTGTGTGATCTCGAGCCGAAGGGCAGCCTCGTCCACCGCTCCATCCGGCGCGTCGCCGCCCTCCCCCGCCTCCGGGACCGAAGAGTCGGGCGCGCCGAGGGGCGCGCCGGCGTCGTGGGCAGGATCGGCCTCCGGGACCACGACCTCGGAGACCGAGGCCTCTCCTCCCTTCAGATCGAGGAGCCCGGACGCCACCAGCCCGTAGACCGCGCGCTTGGTCTCTTCGTCGGAGCCCGCGAACGCCCGAACCCTCTGCCGGCCGTCGATGGATTCGACGAGCTCGCGCTCCCGCTCGCTGAGCTCGATGGACTGGAAGCGGTGGAAGGGGCTCTCGCCGGCCACGACCCGCTTGCGCGCGTGTCGCCTCATGAAGCGCTCGATGTGCTCGATGGCCAGATGCCTGCGCGCCCCCTGGACGATGACCTCCGCAGGGTTCTGCTCGAGCGCGAGCGTGTTGGCGCGCTGCAGCCGCCGACCGATCGCGAGCGTGAAGCGGCCGCGTCGCCAGCTGAAGATCTCGAAGAGCTTCGCCTCCGCCTGACGGCGAAGCGCCGCCGCCACCTGGTCCTCGCCGAGCAGATCCATCGCGACGAGGACCTGGCCCTGCAGCCCCTCGCCCTGCTTCACACGTCGAACCGACTCCTCCGCCTGCGCTTCGGAGAGCTCGCCCCAGTGCACCAGCATGTTGCCGAGGCATTCGCTGATCAGATTGCTCTTGATGGCCACGGGATAGCCTTCCCGGAACTGGATCGCCTTCTTCTTGCTGCTGTTCTCCAGCATGAGCACGCCGCTGGCCCGGAGACCGTGGAGCTGGTGCAGGAGCGAGGCGAAGTCCTGCTCGCGCAGTGATCCCTCGAGCGGCTCGCTCTTCGCATCCCGCCGCGACCCGATCGACGTCGACACTGCGGGCGGGTCGCCCTTGACCAGCTCCAGGATACGGTCGACCAGCGACTCGAGCGCGATCGGCTTGCTGAGGATCGCGCTCGCCTCGTACTCGTCGGCGTGCTTCTGATACTGGGGAGGGATGCGACCGTCGCAGAGGAGGATGACGGGGACGCGGCCGATGGCGCGCTTGCTCCTCCGAAGGGCGCGGAGCAGCTTGAATCCATCGTGCCGGCGGAGCGCGACGTCCATCAGGATCAGGTCGGGATCCTCGGAGCGGATCACCTCCAGCGCCTCGACTCCGTCATGTGCACCGATCACCCGGAGGCCCTGTGCGCCGAGCGCCTGCTCGTGAATCTTGAACAGATTCCGATCGGTCTCAGCACACAGGATGGTGGCGGCCATTGCGTCCTCTCGAAGGTCGTCGGAGCCGCCCGGCGCCTCGCCGGCGCGCTCCGATTCCGCTTTGCCTCCGAGTAGATCGACCCACACCCCCACTCGACTTGAGCGACGGCCCCGGAGGCGATCGGCACTCGCACCGGGGATCGCGACTCGGCCCCCGGTCCCGTGACGCGGGTCACTTCAGCTCCAGGAGCTGCCGACGCGTTGCGGGTGGCTCACTGCTCGCGGTTGCGGAGCAGACCGCGAAGCTGACCGCCGATGGCGTCACCCACGCTCTTCTCGACGGCCTTTGCAGCAGGATGGCCGAGCAGCAGCTGCTGCGTCAGGGCGATGACGACCTTCTCCGACACGCCGAAGCTCGGCTCGGCCACGGTTCCCTTCACGCTGGCCAGGGGAATCACGAAGCCCTGCCCGGTGGGCTCGGCGCCGAGCGCGCGGAGCACTTCGGGCCCGAGGTCCACCTCGCCGGTCATGTCGAGGCTCTGGTCGGCCAGCATCATGCGACCGCTCAGATTGGCCCCGTAGTGGCGATAGACCAGCTGGAGCTTCTCGGTATCGGCAGCGCCGTCGCGGATCTCGAAGCGTACGTCCATCCGCTGGAAGTCGTCGCCATAGTATTTTTCGAGAGAGCTCTTGCCCCCGATCCCGGCCAGGTACGTCATGAAATGGCCCAGCTCGTAGAAAGGCCCCATCGCCTCCCTCAGGATGGACACACCCGCCAGGCGCCCGCCTTCCTTGCCATCACCCGCCCCCTGCCCTACGTGCAGCTCGAAGCGGCCGGTGAGGGTTTCGTAGAGCTCCGTCTCGTCCTCGGGGAGCGTTCCGGCGAAACGAGCCTTCAGCTCGATGGGCCCGTAGAGGACGTCGGTGAGCCCGGCGAGCGCACCGGCCAGGGGATTCGCGCGAAGGACACCGTCGCTCTGCAGGGCGAGCTTGAATCGGGGAACGCCGCTGAGCGCCTTCACATCACCTTCGATTCGAAGTCGCTGGCCGGCAGCCTCGGCGCTCATGCCATCGAGCACCAGACCGTCCCGTCGGCCCACGAGCGCTCCGCGCACCTCGATGGGTGCCGTGCCGCCGAGGTCGACCGAGATCGGATCGAGCTCGATGCGCCCGCCGAGCTCGAGCTCGGGCAGGACAACGGCGAGATCGCGCACGACGAAGCGCCCGCCGACGCCCGACTCGCGAAGCGCGGGAAGGAGCGGCTCGAGGCCCTTCACCTCGACAGGCTTCGTGGAGAGCAGCAGCCGTGTCTGCGCATCCGAGACGAGGCTGGCCGTGCCGACGACAGGACCGACGCCCAGGGTATCGGCGTCCACGCGAACGGCGCCCGACTCCAGCACCTGGAACCGGCCTCCGGCGCGAAGCGCCGTCCCGGGCGCCTTCTCGAAGGCCCCCTCCATCGTCACGTCGAGGGCGTCACCCTCCAGCATGAAGCGACCCGAAGGCACGGCGATCTCCGGATCCAGCAGGAGCTCGAAGCCGAGCTCGCCCGTCGCCACGAGCTCCCCCGTGACGTCGAGCTGCGCGCTGCCCTCCAGCGCGATGGACCGGTCCTCACGCCCCCGCGCTTCGAGCGCGATCCCCTCCATGCGGTAGTGGACCGCCGGGGAGACGCTCTCATCGACCACATGAATCCGGCCACGCGAGAGGACTGCGCGCTCCACGGCAAAGTCGAACGCTCCGGCCTCCGGATCGTCCGCGGGCGCCGGCTCGCTGGTCTCCGGCAGGATCAGACCCTCGTCGGCCATCGCCAGCTCGACCGCCAGGCCGTCGATCTCGAGGGTGTCGACCTCGATGGCGCCAGAGAACAGCGGCATCAGCTCGAGCCGGAGGAAGAGACGTTCGGCCCTGAGCAGCGGCGCATCGCCCTCGCGGACTCCGTCGACCCGCACATCGTCTGCGCGGATGCTGGGCGGCAGGAAGCCGACGCCGAGCCCGGACCAGCTCACCGGCACGCCGAGCGCGTCGTGAGCGGCCTCGCTGGCGGCCGCCTGGAACTCTGGCGAATTCAAGATGCGGGGCAGCACGAGCGCAAGCCCCCCCACTGCGAGGACCAGCAGCAGTCCAATCGCGACCAGCGCCCGTAGCATCATCCGCATGGCCCCCCCCCTTCGCCACGGCATGGACGAGGCGCAACCCAGCCGGCTAGCCGCGAATCTTCGCGATCAATGCCCTTCGCACCTCGCCCGGATTGGCCTTGCCCTGCGTGGCCTTCATCACCTGGCCCATCAGGAAATTGAGCGGCTTGTCGTCACCGCCGGCGATGGTCTCGACCAGCTCGCCATTGTTCGCGATGACCTCCGCCACGACCCCTTCGATCAACCCACTGTCCGAGACGGCCTCGAGTCCGCGGTCCACCATGATCGCCTCGGGATCGCCGCCCTCGCTCACGAGCTCGGGGAAGAGGTCGCGAGCGCTCCTGGCGGTGAGGCGCCCCTCCTCGACCAGCCGGATCAGGTTGCCCAGGATCTCGGGCGTGAGCTTCGTGTCCTCGAGCTCGACGTCGCGATTCTTCAGCTCGCCCAGGACGTCGCGCGAGATCCAGTTGGCCGCGCTCTTGGCCGCGCCCGAGATCTTCGCCGTCTCCTCGAAGAAGTCGGCCATGGCGCGGCTCGCCGTGAGGACACCCGCGTCGTAGGCCGAGAGCCCGTACGCCGCCTGGAATCGCGCATTCTTCTGCTCGGGGAGCTCGGGGAGCGCAGCGCGCACGGCCTCGATCTGCTCATCGGTGATCTGCACCGGAATCAGATCGGGGTCGTCGAAGTAGCGGTAGTCGTCCGCATTCTCCTTGAGGCGCTGCACGCGCGTGCGATGGCGGTCGGGGTCGTAGCCCATGGTGGCCTGCACGACCTCGAGGCCATCGTCGAGCAGCTCCGCCTGCCGCGTGATCTCGGCGTCGATCGCCGCCTCGATGTTCGCAAAGGAGTTGAGATTCTTCAGCTCGGTACGGGTCCCGAGCTCCTCCTCTCCCTTCGGCCGCAGGGAGAGGTTCACGTCGCAGCGGAACTGGCCCTTCTCCATGTCGGCGTCCGAGACTCCGATGTAGCGGAGGATCGAGCGCAGCAGGCGGAGGTAGGCGCCGACCTCGGCGGCCGACCGGAAATCGGGCTCGGAGACGATCTCGAGCAAGGGGACACCCGCACGGTTCAGATCGATGTGCGTATCCTCGCTGCCGGTCACGACCTCGTCGTGAATGGACTTGCCCGCCTCCTCCTCGAGGTGTGCACGAGTGATCCGGATGCGCTTCTTCAGCATCTCGGGCGCGCCGCCGCCCTTGCCCTTCTTCCCCCTCCCGCCCTTCGCCGAGCCCGAATCGACGGGCACGTCGATGTCGAGCCAGCCCCCCGACACGATCGGCTCTTCGTACTGCGAGATCTGGTAGCCCTTGGGCAGATCGGGATAGAAGTAGTTCTTGCGTGAGAAGACGCTGCGCTTGTTGATCTCGCAATGCGTGGCCAGCCCGAGTCGGATCGCCAGCTCCACCACCCGCTCGTTCAGCACGGGGAGAACGCCGGGCAGCGCCAGGTCGATGGGATGCACGCTGTGATTGGGCTCGCCGCCGTAGTGGACCGGCGCAGGGCTGAAGAGCTTCGACTCGGTCTTGAGGTGCGTATGCACCTCGAGGCCGATCACGGGCTCGTAGCGTTCGAGGGCGTCGTGGCTCATGACGGCTCCGGCGGATGCATGAGGTGGTGCTCCGTGCGTCGTTGGTAGGCGTGGGCGACACGCAGCACCGTGGCCTCGTCGAGGGCACGCCCGAGAAGCTGCAGCCCCACCGGCAGGCCCTCGGCCAGCCCGCACGGGATCGAGATGCCGGGAATGCCGGCGAGGTTCGCCGAGACCGTGTAGATGTCCGAGAGGTACATGCTCAGCGGATCTTCGGACATCGCGCCCAGCTCGAAGGCGACGTCGGGCGTGACCGGCGTGGCGATCACGTCGCACTCTTCGAAGGCCCGCTCGAAGTCCTCGCGCACCAGGGTCCGGACCTGCTGGGCCTTCTTGTAGTAGGCATCGAAGTAGCCCGCGGAGAGCACGTAGGTGCCGAGCAGGATGCGGCGCTTCACCTCGTCGCCGAAGCCCTCGGAGCGCGACTTCCGATACATCTCCTCCAACGAGCTCACGCCCTCGGCGCGCCGCCCGTAGCGGGCGCCGTCGAAGCGCGCGAGGTTGCTCGAGGCTTCCGCCGTAGCCACCAGGTAGTAGACGTCCACCACCACGCTCGTCCTCGGCAGCGAGACCTCGACCAGCTCGGCCCCCGCACGCTCGAGCTCACGCGTCGCCTCCCGGACGCGTTCGAGCACCGCAGGGTTGGCACCATCCTCGACGAAGTACTCTCGAGGCAGACCGACCTTGAGCCCCGCGACGTCGCCCGCGAGCGCAGCCGAGAGGTCGGGCATGGCCTCGGGAAGGGAGGTCGAGTCGCGCCGATCGTGCCCACCGATGGTCTGCAGGATCCACGCACACTCCTCGGCGCTGCCCGCGATGGGCCCGATCTGATCGAGCGAGGAAGCGAAGGCGACCAGCCCCCAGCGCGATACGCGCCCGTACGTGGGCTTCATCCCGGTGACGCCGCAGAACGAAGCGGGCTGCCGGATCGAGCCGCCGGTATCGCTGCCGAGCGCGCAGGGCGTGATGCGCGCGGCGACGGCGGCCGCCGAGCCGCCGGACGATCCGCCGCAGCTGCGCGCGCGATCCCAGGGGTTGTGCGCCGGACCGTAGACGGAGTGCTCGGTGGAGGAGCCCATCGCGAACTCGTCCATGTTGGCCCGGCCCACGATCACCGCGCCGGCAGCCTGTAGACGTTCGACCACCGTCGAATCGTAAGGCGAGACGTAGCCCTCCAGGATGCGAGAGGCACAGGTGGTGGGCTCGTCGCGCATCACGATGTTGTCCTTGAGCAGGATCGGGATGCCCTCCAGCGGAGATCGCGCCCCCTGGCGACTGCGATGTGCGTCGGAGGCGATCGCGTCCGCCCGGGCACCCTCGGCGCGCAGCCCCACGACGGCCCCCAGCGTCTTTCCCTCATCGCCCGCACGGGCCAGCACCGCGTCCGTCAGTTCGACGGCGCTGACCTCGCCGGCATCCAGCTGCGAACGCAGCGTCGCGAGGGAGGCGAGCGGAGCAGGGGCCACCTAGCGCTCCTCGCCCTTGATCACCTTGGGCACCACGAAGGCCGAGCCCTCCGCCTGCGGCGCCGTTCGCACGGCCAGGCCCGGATCGATCGCGGCCTCGGCGAGATCCTCGCGGGTGGGCGTCGCCAACGCCATCGCGTGTGCGGTGGGCAGGATCCCATCGGTGTCGATCTTCGCGAGCTCATCCGCATGCTCGAGGACCCGATCCAGGTCTCGAGTCATGCGAACGATCTCCTCCTCGCCCAGCGCGATGTGGGCCAGGGCCGCCGTGCGCTCCACATCTTCGCGGGTGATCCTCGACATCGCGCGCACCTTAGCATGAGTCCGCTCGCACCCGCGGGTGGGCGTCGAGCGGCCCCGTCCTTCGCCCCATCGAGACACCGACGCTCGAGGCACCGCGCTCCGCCCATTGCGCGCCCCATTCCCAGGCCGTAGGATGCCATCCCTATATGACTGAGTTTTCAGAACTTTTCAGCGATCTCGAGGAAGACGTCCAGAAATCCCTGCGCGATCTCGGATGGTCGAGCCCCACCCCCGTGCAGGCCAAGGCCATCCCGCTCATGCGGGGCGGAGGCGACCTCATCGTCCAGGCCCATACGGGCAGCGGCAAGACCGGCGCCTTCTGCATCCCCCTGGTGGAGGCGACGGATACCGAGACGGACGACATCCAGGCGCTCGTGATGCTGCCGACGCGCGAGCTCGCCAACCAGGTGGCCGAGGAGATCACCACTCTGGGCAAGTATCGTGGTGTCCGCGTGCTCGCGGTGTACGGCGGCGTGAGCTACGCGGGACAGATCGAGGCCCTCGAGAACGGCGTGCACATCGTGGTGGGCACGCCCGGTCGCATCCTCGACCACCTGCGCAACGACCGCATGGACCTCTCGAGCGTGAAGGTGCTCGTGCTCGACGAGGCGGACGAGATGCTCTCGCTCGGCTGCTGGCCCGACATGCGCGACGTAGCAGGCTTCCTGCCGGACGGTCGTCAATCCCATCTCTTCTCGGCCACGATTCCCGAGAAGGTCAAGTCGCTCTCACGCTTCTTCCTGAACGACCCCTTGTACGTCACGATGGACGACGGTGTACTCGCGCCTCAGCAGATCGAGCACTACTACTACCTCTGCGCGGCGAACGAGAAGGAAGCCAACCTCGCTCGAATCCTAGAGTACGAAGACCCCGAGAGCGCGATCATCTTCTGCAACACCAAGGCCGACGTCCGCTACATCACCGGCTACCTGCAGAAGCGCAACTTCAACGTGGACCAGATCTCCGGCGATCTCCCACAGGCCGCGCGCGAGCGAGCGATCCAGCACATCAAGGCCGGTGAGCTCGACTACCTCGTGGCCACCGACGTCGCGGCCCGCGGCATCGACATCAGCGATCTCTCCCACGTGATCAGCTACAGCACCTCGGACCAGCCCGAGGTCTACGTACACCGCACCGGGCGGACCGGGCGGGCCGGGAAATCGGGCATCGCGTTCTCCCTGATCTCGGGTCTCGATATCGGCAACTTCAAGCACATGCAGAACGTCAACGGCATCGAGATCACCGAGCGCAAGCTCCCCACCGAGCAGGACATGCAGAATCGCATCCGCGAGCGCATGCAGGTCAAGGCGGAGCACGAGATGCGCGACATGAGCGAGCAGCAGATCCGTCACCAAGTGGAGCGGCTGATCCCGGTGGTCGAGGAGATGGCGAAGAGCCACGAGGGGCGCCGCGACCTGGCGGGCATCTGTGCCGCCTACCTGGCCGAGCACCGCCCCGAGACGACCATCACCGAGACGCCGCACTCGGGCGACGAGCGCGCCGAGCAGGCACCGGGCGACCGACCGAAGGGCAGTCGCCGGAAGGGCGGACGCGGACGACGCAGCGGCGGCGGTGGCGGCAGTGGCGGCGGACGACGCGGCGGTGGCGGTGGCGGTCGGGGACGCGGCCGCGGACGCCGAGGCGACTGAGCGCTCGCCACCCTCGTGGCGCGCTTCTCGACTACGCTAGGGGGGCCCGAGCCCGGCTCGCTGCGGCGTTCGCCCGCCAGGTGGCCGGATGATCCGGTGATCTGGAGACGCCCGAGAGCCGCATGCTTTTCAGCTCCACGATCTTCCTCTTCGCCTTCCTTCCCCTGGTGCTGCTCGCCTATCTGGTGATGCCGCGCACCGCGGCACGTAATGGCCTGCTGCTCTGCGCGAGCCTCTTCTTCTACGCCTGGGGCGAGACGCTCTACCTGGGCGTGCTCATCGGATCCATCGCGCTGAACTACGGCTTCGGCCTCTGGGTCGCGGCCACGCGTAGCGGCGGCCGTGGCCCCTTGCCGCTGGCGGCGGCCGTCGCCTCGAATCTGCTGATCCTGGCCGGATTCAAGTACGCGAACTTCTTCGCCGGAAACCTCGACGCCCTGGGCGCGCTCCTCGGATGGCCGCCCATCGACCTCGCGCCGGTCCACCTGCCCATCGGGATCTCGTTCTTCACCTTCCAGGCAATCACCTACGTGGTCGACGTGCATCGCGGAGTCACGCCGGCCCAGCGCAGCCCGCTCCGCCTGGCTCTCTACATCGCGCTCTTCCCGCAGCTGATCGCCGGCCCGATCGTCCGCTACGGGCAGGTCGCACGCCAGCTGGACGAGCGTGACCCCGACGTGGAAGATCGCGCGGAGGGGATCCGGCGCTTCGCCGTCGGTCTGATCAAGAAGGTGCTCGTGGCCAATACGCTCGCCGTCCCCGCCGACGCGATCTTCGCGCTGGCCCCCGGCGATCTCGAGCCGGCCGTCGCCTGGTTCGGGCTGCTCTGCTACGCGCTCCAGATCTACTTCGACTTCGCCGGCTACTCCGACATGGCCATCGGCCTGGGCCGCTACTTCGGCTTCCGCTTCCCCGAGAACTTCGACTGGCCGTACCTCGCCCGTTCCGTGCGCGAGTTCTGGCGGCGCTGGCACCTCTCGCTCTCGGCCTTCTTTCGCGACTACCTCTACGTCCCCTTGGGCGGAAATCGCCGGGGCAGGACGCGAACCCACTTGAATCTCCTGGTCGTCTTCTTCCTCTGCGGACTATGGCATGGCGCGAGCTGGAACTTCGTGATCTGGGGGCTCCTCCACGGTGCACTCCTGGTCGCCGAACGCACCGCGTTCGGCGACTGGATCGCGCGCCTGCCCCGCCCCCTCGCGCAGGGCTACGTGCTCTTGAGCGTCATGCTGGCATGGGTCTTCTTCCGGGCGGAGGACCTCTCCAAGGCCCTCGACTACATGAACGCGCTCTTCGGCCTCGCCGAACCGGCGAGGGGCCACCACCCGCTGGCCCTCTACGCCAACACCAAGGTGGTCTTCACGCTCTCGATCGCAGTGCTCTGCGCCCTGCCGATGACCCAGCGAACGATCTCGCGGATCTCGAGCGCCATCGACGCCCCGGCTCCAGCGCTTCGCGCCCTGCGACTCGTGGCGCTCCACCTCTTCGTCGCGTTGGCGGGCATGAGCCTTGCCGCCGGAACCCACAACCCCTTCATCTACTTCCGCTTCTGAGAGCCCCTTCGCCGAACGAGGAGGATCGTGGCGCCCCAGCCCGACGAGGAGATCGACGCAGCGCTGTCCGAGAGGGCATCGCTCATCGACGCATGGCTGACGGTGGTCGTCTTCATCGGCCTCTGCCTGGCTCCGCTCGTCGTCAACCTCATGGTGTCCGCTCGGCGAAGCGGGCCCGTGATCAGCGAGACGGAGAATCGCTACCTCGCCGAATGGCCGAGGCCGGGATCGAGCCTGGCGGGCTGGCTCGCCTTCCCCACCGATGCCGAGCGCTACTACGACGACCACCTGGGCCTTCGCACCTGGATGCTGCGCGGCATCTCGCTGGTCGAGCTTCGTCTCTTCGGCACCTCGCCGAGCGACGAGCTCATCGTGGGCAAGGACGGCTGGTTCTTCTTCGGCGACGAGCAGGCGGTGGCCCACTATCGAGGCGTGGCCCCACTGAGCGATGCGGAGCTGAAGCGATGGGAGCGGGTGCTTCTCGGGCGCAGGAATCATCTGGCGCGGCTCGGGATCCCCTTCATCCTGGTCCTCGTCCCGGAGAAGAACCTCGTCTACCCGGAGTTCATGCCGGATTCGCTACCCCGCTTCTCCGAGCGCCACCCCCTCGATCAGCTCGCGAAGCACCTCCGCGAGCAGACGGATCTGACGGTGGTCGACCTGCGTGGCCCGCTGCTGCGCGCCAAGGCGCGGCGGCGCGTCTATCACAAGACAGACAACCACTGGAACGACGTGGGCGCCTACGTGGGCTATCGGCAGATCCACCAGGCACTCGTTGGGGCATTGCCGTCCTTCGAGGGCAATGCGCCGGTGGCGGTGCGGCCCGGCAGCCACGTCACGGCCGGGATGGGGCTGACCAGCATCATCGGGCTATCGCCCTGGATCCACGAGGAGCGCCTCGACATGACGCCCCTGACGTCACGACACTCGGTGGCCGTCGAGCACCGCGCCCGCTATGACCGCCGCGTACAGCGGCAGCTGCCCATCGCCCTCGGGCGCGAACACTCCGGTCTACCGCACGCCGTGATGTTCCGGGACTCGTTCGCGAACGCGCTCATCCCCTATCTCTCCGAGAACTTCGAGCGCATCCTCTACGTCTGGGATCGCGACGTGCTGCCCGAGGTCATCGCTCGCGAGAAGCCCGACGTCGTCATCCAGGAGATCGTGAGCCGCTTCCTCGGCAGACGCCCGCTCTCGATCATGGAGCTCGAGGCGAGATCTGCGAAGCGGCTCGGCGCTTCCGCCGAGGCATCGCACCAGGGCGGTGCGGGTCCGTCGCCGCCGGGATCCAGACCGCCGATCCTCTCGCTCGAGCGCCCGCTCAAGGCTGGAGGGTGACCGATGAGGGCTCCGGCTTGCTCACCTTGAGCGTGAGGGTGCGCGAGACGGGCAGGATGGAGACCACCGCCGGCGCCTCGACGCCCAGCAATGCCTCGGCGGGTCGCCGACGATCTTCGCCAATCGTGCTGGCCTCGGGCGCATCTGGGCCGGCCAGGAGCAGGCCGCTCTCGTCCGCGCGGCGCGCGCTCACCTGGCGCCCGCTGATCGTGACGGCCGCCAGATCGCCGCTCGCATCGCAGACGAGCAGTGTGCCGCGCCCGGAGGCGGGGCGCGAGTCACACCAATCGCAGGCGGCCTCGACGTCTTCGAAGCGCTGCAGACACTCCTGGACCATGAGCAGAAAGGTCGGTGCGGCGTAGACGCCCTCCACCTCGCCGTCCGCGACGTAGCTCGCACACAGGCCGGCTTCGTTCACGCCCACCACCGCGCTGGCCAGCCACGGCAACGTCACCTCGATGGAGACGAAGCCCACGGCTGGCCGGCTTCGGCGCACCAGCCAGTCGCCGAGATCCGTGGGCGGCGCGGGGATGGTCCGCGCCATGGTCAGCGCAGCCGGATCGCCGAGATCGCGCCCGGCCAGGGCCACGGCGCCGCCAGCCACCTGGGTGTCATTGCGCCGACCGACGCTGCGTCCGACGTGCAGCTGCATCACGGACGCCACCGGGACGAGCGCCTCGCGCGCGAGGCCATCGATGCGCTCGGAGAGATGGGTGTAGTGCCGGATCAGCTCACGGCCGGCGCCCCGCCCCAGGACCCGGCCGGACGAGAAGGCCGAGAGCGCGGGCCATCGCGAGCGCTTGCCGGGCAGGCCTTCGGCCGCCACCACCTCACCCACGGCGGTGCGAAGCGCTCGCCCCTGGGCGAGGCCCATGTCCCGGGGATGACCACTGACTTCGATGACGTTCGACACGACGCTCTGCTTTCGACTCGACTCGCACCATCGGGGCACGAGCCGGCACCTCGGCTACGCGAAGTCGGTGGCCGGGTCGCTCAGGAGACGGTGAGGACCGCGTTCAGTGACCCCATGCGGTAGCCCTCGAGGTCGAGACAGACCCACTTGAACCCGAGCGGCTTGATGGCGGCGACGATCCGCTCGGCCATCGCCTCATCGAGCGCAAGGGGCTGCTCTTCCGGGGCCACCTCCACGCGCGCAAGGTCACCGTGATGCCGCAGGCGCACCTGACGAAAGCCCAGCTCGCGAAGGCGGTGTTCGCCGAGCTCCACCTGGTGCAGCTTGTCGGGCGTGACGTCGCTTCCGTAGGGGAGGCGCGACGAGAGGCAGGCGGACGCAGGCTGGTCCCAGCTGGGTAGGCCGGCATGCCGCGAGAGGAGCCGGATCTCCGCTTTCGAGAGCCCGACATCGAGGAAGGGCGAGAGGACCCGCTGCTCCTCCGCCGCGCGATGGCCTGGCCGGTGATCCCCGGTGTCGTCGGAGTTGACTCCGAAGGCGCCGGCGTCGCGGCCCTCCTG
>CAZQMY010000067.1:0-19528 GCA_964594405.1 uncultured Spirochaetaceae bacterium
GCAACACGATCCCACTGTCGCGTCAGCCGCCCTATCCGGGTGACCTCGCGATGGCTGGAGCCGAAGGGGGGCCGTCCCTCGGCCGACTCTACCAGCTCTCGGAGCCCGGCTCGCCCTTGAATGGACCGATGACCTCATCCGTGACCCAGCCGGCGTAGAAACGGCCCGGCTGAGGCCTCACCCGCTCGCCGTCCACGAAGCACTCGAGGGGCGCCGGGTAGAAGGCCACATGATCGCGGATCGCGGCGAACTCGGGGAAGGGCTCGGGCACCGCCCACGCGGCCCGGCGGGCGACGTGGTCCCCGGAGCGCACGTCGAAGTAGCGAGCCGTGCCCTTCCACTCGCAGCGCGAGAGGCCGTCGACCGGAACCAGACATGCAGAATCGATGTCGACGCGAGGAATGTAGAAGGTCGGCGGGCTCGCGGTCTCGAGGACGCGAACGGCCGCGCGGGTGCGCGCCAGCACGTTGCCGCCGAGCCGCACCACGACCTCCCGCGCATCCGGCTCGACTCGGGGGGGGCGCGGGTAGTCCCACACCGATTCCTGCCCGGGCGCCGTGGGCAGTGCGAAATCGGGGCGGCGGGCGCCCGTGTTGCGCCAATGCGATCTGCCTCGCCGCGCCCATTCGGGAAGAGTCATGCCCTGAGGCTAGCCTTCCCTTCCGCGACCCACGAGCGGGCGCGAGATCGGGCGCCGAGCGGCGGCGAGCCGATTGGACGACTCGGCGATCGACGCCCCGCACGCCTTCGCCACCATGCCATCGCTGGCGCTCACCGGGCCCGCGGCGATCGGCCTGCTGCGGATCGTGACCCGCCGGGCCGCTTTGCGGACCGGCTCAGAGGTCGACGGTCTCGAGCACTTCGAGGTCGACCATGATCTGCACCAGTCGGCGGATGTTCTCCTCGGTGATCTCGCGGCCGTAGTTCGCCGTGGGACAGATCAGCCAGCCGATCACGAGCCCCCAGAACGTCGACTGGCGATGCAGGAGCCAGGCCTCGTCGAAGCTCGGTGGCCGCTCGACGCCGAGCCGGCGGATCTCGTCGAGGTAGAAGCGGATCAGCTCCGCCTCGTGCGCCCGCCGCATCTCGATCGGCAGCGCGGTGGTGATGATGTAGGTGAGGTCGCGGCTGTAGCAGCCGCGATGCGAGAGCTGGAAGTCGAGCCACCCCATTGCGTCCCCGCCGAGGCAATAGCTGTTGCCGATATGCGTATCGCCATGCAGCAGGGTGCGGGGCGCGCGCTCGAGTGCGGTCGCCGCGATCTTCACCATGTCGGCGTGGAGCTCGGGCACCGATCGGCCGATGGGCGCGCAGATCTCCTCGCGCCAGGGATCGGCCTCGAGATTGCCCTGGATCATCGGCAGCAGGTGCTGGAAGAACGACTCCATGCCGCCGCTCGCGGGGGTCGCCATCCAGGAGAGGTCGCCCTCGAGGGCGGGGCTCTCCCAGTACTTGGCATGGAGGGCGGCGAGGTGGCGGATCAGGGATCGCAGCTGTCCGAGCGAGATCTGCATCGTCGCGTTCGGGAAGACGACGCCGCGCGCGTTCAGGTCCTCGAGCATGAGCCCGAAGTGGCCCGAAGCCCGATCGAAGGAGGCGCAGAAGGACTCCGGCGCCTCGAAGGGAAGGGTGGGCCGGATCTCGCTGTAGAAGCGGCACTCGGTCTCGTACATCACGGCCGGTGCGTGGGGCGTCTCGAGCATCGTCTTCAGGACGACGCGCCGCGGGAGCATGTCGACGCCCGGGCCGGGCGCGTAGTCGAGCTCCAGGAGGACGCGGTCCGCCGTCGAGGCGCGACCGCTGGCTGCTGCGATGGCTTCGACGATGCGTACGTCGCGCACGACCAGGCCGGGCCGCTCGATGGACATGGCCGTGGTCAAGAGCCCGGGCGTGAGCTGCGACGGATCGTCGGGAAACTTGAGGTCGGCGAGCACGGCGCGGATGCTAGCCCTGATCCGCTCGACGGCTCAGGGCGGGCAGCCTGCTCAATCGTCCATGCTGATCAGCCCGAGGCTCACCGCCTCGTAGACCGCCGAGCCGCGGGAGTTGACCTCGAGCTTCTCGTAGATGCGCCGAACGTAGGTCGTCACCGTATGGGACGAGATACCCAGCAGCTCCGCGATCTCGGGATAGCTGAATCCCTTCGCGATCAGGCGCAGCACTTCGGCCTCGCGATCCGAGAGCGAGGGCTGCTCGGGGGCGGGCCGCTCGGGAGGCGGGCTCGCCGCCGAGGGCTGCATGCGGCGGAGGATGGTGCGCGCGATGGAGGGCGTGATGGGAGAGCCGCCTTCGAGCAGACACTGAACGGCGTCGCCGATCTCGTCGTAGCTTCCGTCCTTGAGCAGATATCCCGTGGCGCCGGCCTCCACTGCGCTGAGCACCGTCCGCTCGTCGCCGAGTGCGGTGATCACCATGGCGAGCGCCTCCGGAGACCTGGATCGCAGTGCTCGGATCAGATCGATGCCGCTGCCGTCGGGGAGGCCGAGGTCGGTGAGCAGGACGTCGGGGCTGGCCGCCTCGATGAGCTGGAGCCCGTCCGCGAAGTTGGCGGCCACGCCGGCGAGGGTCAGCTCGGACTGCGCCTCGATGGCCCGGGCCAGATGGCTCCGGGTGGGACCGTCGTCTTCGACCAGTACGATGTGCGCCGTCATGGGGAGGATCATATCGATCCGGGGCCGCCCGGACGTCCCCCGATCGAGGGACAGCGGTGCGCGCGGCAGAATCGCCGTGGGTGATCGCTAGAATCCGCCCATGTCCGACGCCGAGGCCAGCCGGGCGGAGCGCACCGCCCATCGCGTTCCCGCGCTGTGGCGCTGGGGGCTGCCGTTGGGCTTCTTCGTCGCGGTCTGGGTGATGATCGCCTCGCTGCACGCCGACCCGATGGGCGGTCCGCCAGGCATCGCGCCGGTGGAGTCTGCCGAGTTCACGCCGGAGGAGGGCGGCGCGCCCACCCGGGTCTCGCTGCCGCACGAGTGGTGGCCTTCGGAGCGCGATCGCCTGCACGGCACCTACGTGATCCGCTTCGACGTGGCTGCACCGCTGGATGAGGACTGGGCGCTCTTCGTTCCCGGGCTCAACACCAGGGCCACGGTGCGCCTCGACGAACGGCTCGTCCCGGGGCGGGCGGAGGCGGAGTCGGGCCTTGCCTCGCGCTTCTGGCTCGTGCCGCTGTACCGCAGGCTCCAGGTGGAGTGGCTCTCGGCGGGAGAGCACGTCCTCGAGCTCGTCATCGGGGCCGACGACCCCGGAACCGGGCTGATGGGCCTCGCCTACGTCGGTCCCGACGAGCTGCTTCGCCCGAGCTACGAAGCACGCCGCTTCCTGCAGGTCAGCGGCATCCAGATCCTCGTGATCGCGATGGTGAGTCTGGGCTTCTTCCTGGCCGGACTCACCGCGCTTCGCCGACGAGACACCAGCTACCTCTGGTTCGCGGTGGTGCTCTGGGTGTTCGCCTTCGGCTTCTGGAATCTGCTCGCCATCGAGTCCCGGATCCCCAAGCCGCCCTATCAGTGGGTCGGTGCGGTCACCATGTCGTGGCTGGTGGCCGCGATCACGGTCTTCTCGCATCGACTGCTGGGCGAGCGCCACCCGCGTCGAGAAGGTGTGCTGGGCGGCGCGGCCCTCCTCGGCTCACTCTATTTCTGGGTGACCCTCGGCACGCAGGCGTTTCATGCCGCCGTGCCGATCTGGGGCACGATGGTGCTGGCCGCGAGTCTCATCCCGGCCGTGACAGTGGCACGGCGGCACGTCTCGGCCCCCAGCGTGGAGACCTCGGCGATGGTCGCGGGGGGGCTGGTGGTCTTCAGCACGGGCTGCCACGACGTGGCGCTCGTCAACGGCGCCTTCGGGCCCGGACACGACTTCGCGATCCAACACGGCGCCTGGACCTCTGTGGCGCTCTTCGCGCTCATCTTCGTGAAGCGCTTCGTCGACGCATTGAATACCTCCGAGGCGCTCACCGCCGAGCTCAGCGAGCGCGTGCGTCAGAAGGCCGCCGAGCTGGAGGCCGGCCACGCGAGGCTGCGCGTGCTGGAGCGCGAGCAGGCGGTCAACGCGGAGCGTGAGCGCATTCTCGCCGAGCTCCACGACGGACTGGGAAGCCAGCTCGGCTCGACGCTGGCGCTGGTTCGAGAGGGCAAGGGCGACGTGGAGGAGACCGCAGCGGCGATCCAATCCGCCCTCGACGACATGCGCCTGATGATCGACTCGTTGGATGACGTCGACGGCGACCTCGGCACCCTGCTCGGCAGCCTGCGCCAACGCATCGGTCGACGCCTCGAGAGAGGCGGCATCTCGCTGCGCTGGCAGATCCAGGATACGCCGACGCCGGCCGGCTTCGGTCCGGAAGCCGGCCTCCACGTGCTTCGCATCGCCCAGGAGGCGATGACGAACATCCTCAAGCACGCCCGGGCCAGCACGATCACCGTCTCGACCTTCGCCCGGGGCGAGGGCCAGGAGCGTCGCGTGATCCTGGAGATCATCGACGATGGCTGCGGCTTCGGAGCGGCCGAGGGACCGGCCGGCCGAGGCGTCGACCACATGAAGCGTCGCGCAAGCCGCATCGGCGCGGAGCTGAAGATCGAGAGCGCCGCCACCGGTACCCGTGTGCGCCTCGACATGCCGGCGCCTGCGGCCGCCCGGGCCTGAGCGCACAACCGTCCTTCGGGCTGAGTGCCACCCGGCGGCGCGCAGGTGGGGACCTTGCGTGTCCCCTCTTCGTGCGATGTCGGCGCGCCGCTCGCGCGGGCATCCTGCCGCCGACTCGAACGCAGGAGGGGTGATCCAATGACCCGACGAACCACGCGACAGAAGGGGAGGCGAGGGCCGCATCCCCGAATCCTCACGAAGTTCTTCCTCCTGATGGCCCTGGCTGGCGCCGTCGCCTGCACGGGCGGTGAGGAGGAAGACGGGGCGGAGGGCCCGCAGCAGGCCGGGGGCAGCTCCGACTGGGACCAGATGGTCTGGGACCAGGACGACTGGAGCTAGCGAACGGCTGCCCGCTCCGGGCCGCCGCGCCAGGCGCGTCGGTCCGGGCGACACGCAGCACCGCATCACACGAACCAACGAATCGAAGGAATCGAATCATGAGCAAGTACGAAGTGAAGACCGGGAACCCGACCAGCCGACTCATCGCCTGGGGCGCTGCCGCGCTCGGAGCGGGCTTCCTCACCCAGGGCGCCTGGGCCGCGGACGTCGGCCCGCTCGTCCAGTTCGTCCCCGATACGCCCGCGCAGGCGAGCGAGGTCAACGACAACTTCTCGGACGTCGCCAGCGCCGTGAACTCCAAGCAGGACGAGGCGACGGCAGCCGGAATGGACTTCTCCTCGGCGAGCAGCAGCTCCTTCACGCTCAATACGACATCGCGGACCACTGTCCGTACCGTAGCATTGACCGTGCCTGGGCCCGGTGTGGTGGAGGTGCTCTTCAGTGCCCGGTCGTTCATCAACCACGTCGCTACGGGAAGCATCTTCGAGGGCACGGGCCTCGACTGTCGCATCGAGAAGGACGGGACGCAGGTCTTCGGCAGCGCGCGTACCTGGAATACCAACGGCCAGGAGCCGACGGGTGGGCGGAACCGGCCGATGACCATCGTCGCGGCCTTCGAGGAGTCCGCCGCGGGGTCGCTGACCATCACCGCAACCTGCCAGAAGCAGGGCGACGCGAACGCGCAGGTCAGCCATCCCACGCTGACCGCCAAGTTCTTCGAGCATCGGTACTGAGCCGACGTGGTGGATCGAAGCGATCAAGAGCGAAGGAGCGCCGGCGCGCAGCGCCCGCCGGCGCTCCGAGGCGAGGCCGCGACTCGGCCCGGGCGTCGCATCCGCGCGACGGGCCTCGTCGTCCTCGCGCTCGCGGCGGGCGCCGTCTTCGTCTTTGCGCGAGAGGCGGAGCCGGAGGCTCGGCCTCTCGCGCGGCGCGGCTCCATTCAGGACTCGGGCGTTCGCGCCACACCGACGTCGCCGCAGCGCGTGCGCCTCGACACGCCCAGTGGCGCACCCGAAGCGCCGCGCCCGGCCCTGGCCGTCGGATCCCGTCGCGCCAGGCCGGGACTCGAACGCATCCGTGCCATGTGGATCGCCGCGGCCGATGCCGGCGCGCCCGACGCGGCGATCGATTCGCTGCGGAGCCGGCTGGATTCGCTCGCGCCCGGCACCGATGAGTCGAAGCTGGCGCAGTCGGCCCTGGCGGATCTCGAGGCCCTGCGCGCCCGCCGCGAGGGCTGGGCCGATCCCGAGCCCCTCGATCCCGAGGCCGAGGCATGGCGCGCCGAGGAAGCGCTTGCTCGAGCCGCCGACGCGCTGCGCTCCTCGAGCGATCCGCGCGACCTGCGGTCGGCGCTCCGCCACGTCGCGCGCAGCCGGGCAGATGCCGCGGCGGACGCGGCGGTGGACGCCGGTGCCCTGCCGGATCCCGCGCAGGAAGCGCATCGGGTGCGCGTGCTCTGGCGCCTGGCCGCAGACGGCGTCGAGACGACGCGCGGCACCACGATCCGCGACGCCCTGGAGCGGGCCGCCGGGCAGCGCGATATCAGGGCGGCCGCGCTGGCGCGGCAGGCGATCGCCGACCTGGACCGACTCGAGGCGCAGGCCCGTCGGGCCAGCGACGCGAGGAGCTGACGCATGCCGCTCGCCCGGGCGCCCGCGCGGGGCCACGGGCCGGCTCAGCCCTCCTCTGCCGCCACCAGCGCCTCGGCGTCCCGCGAATGCAGCAGCTCGGTGGGCAGCTCGGGGACCCGGCCGCGCGAGCGCCGCGCGGCCTCCTCCAATGGCGCGTAGTCGAGAAAGCCGTTGATCGGGCTGTCTGCCGTGCAGGAGCGGATGCACACGCCATATCGGTCCATGATCCGCGAGAGCCGCTCGAGGTAGACCACCAATCCCCGGTAGAGCCTTCGATTCTCGTCATGCTGGTGGCTCGGCAGGACGCGGTCGTCGTAGTAGTCGCGCGGTCCGCCCATGTCGCAGCCCACGAGGTGGATCTCCCGGGCCCCCAGCCAGATGATGATGTGCAGCGCGAGCGCGAAGCTGTTGCCGTTCCAGACGAAGGTGGCGTCCTGGCCGCGCTCGGTGAAGGTGGCCTCCAGGTGCTCCGGTCGTGCGCAGTCGGCGAAGTAGATGTTGGGCATCTTGGACAGGGGATGCCCGTGGATGTCCAGATCCTGGTAGCCGCCGCGGCAGATCTTCATGAAGGGCTCCCACCAGAGATCCGGGGCATAGCAGCGGGGACGGTCGGCACCGATCCAGACGTCCGGCCGGACGCGGGGGTAGGCAGTGTTGAGGGCGAAGGTCGTGATGCCTGGTCGACGCAGCAGAGACAGATCCTCGCCCGCCAGGCTGGGGCCTGGGCAGCAGAGGTAGGCATCCGTGCCCATGGTCTCGCGGCCCAGGTGGGCTCGGGCGAAGCCTTCCGGCGTTTCGTACCATAGGCCCATTGCGGTTGCGTTCCTCTCGATGGAAGACGTCGGTCTTGGGATCGTCATCGTAGTGTGCCTCCACCGCCGGGGGCGCGCATCGACGTGTGGCGACCGTGACTCCTTCAGTCCACTCCCGCTGCCGATCTCCATGGAGCCCCGACAATGCCGCTGGATGGACGCGAGGAGGGGCAGCCTGCACCGCCCGATACCCCCGCCCTCGCCTGTCTGTCGGGTGGCCGCCCCGATCCGAAGCTGCTCCGGGACTGGCGTGCCTACCAGACGATGGATGCGCGGCTTCGCCCGGTGCTCCTCGATCTTCTGCAGCAGGTCTATCGCGTGCCGCTCGGCCGCGAGCTGGCCGAGCGCGTCGGCGCCTTCGCCCAGCAGGCCGCGCTCGCGCCCATGACCGCGCAGTCGATCCTCGAGTGCCTGCGCTTCCTCTTCTCGCACGCGGTGCGCGGAGCCATCGAGCCCGAGGCGTTCGCGAAGGACCTGCATGCGCTCTCCGGCGGCGTTGACGAAGGCATCGACGACTTCGTCGCCCACTACGGCAGCTACGGGCCGCTGCGGCGCCAGGAGTACATCCGTGAGGCCCTGCTCGACCACGGCAGGCTGCTGACGGGCGTCGAGTGGCGCCTCGACGTCGCGCGGCGGACGGGCCGGACCTCGCGCATCGAGCTGCCGGTGGTGATGCTCGGACTGAAGTACGCGGAGGGCTCCGGCACGTCGGGCAAGAACGGCTCCATCAGCCTGCAGATTCCAGCGGGCGAGCTGGGCGCGCTGCGACGCGTGCTCGACGAGATCGAGGCCACCCTCGCAGCGGAGCTCGGCATGGGCCAGAGAGAAGAAGCGGAGCCCTGAGCGCGTCATCGGCTCGGGCCGTCAGGGGCAGGCGGGTCGATGGGGGCGCCCCATCGATCGGCGCCCATCGGAGAGGCAGGTGGGAATGCAGGATCCGAAGGTGGACTTCACGTCTCGTGCGGCGCGGGAGGCGGCATGGTGCGTGCTCTCGGTTCGCGGCCGTGAGGCCATCAGCGAGCCCTACCGCTTCGAGATCGAGCTCGCGGCGGCGATCGAGCACTTCGATCTGGACGGCCTGCTGCATGCGCCTGCCTCGCTCGCCATTCGAGAAGGCGAGGGCGAAGGCCGCGCGCGGCACTTCCACGGCGTACTCGCCGAGTGTGAGGAGCTCGATGTCGACGCCCAGGGGCGCGCGCATCTCCGCGTGGTGCTCGTACCGGCCCTCCACCTGCTCTCCATCGGGCAGGGGCTCGCCGTGCAGCAGCAGCGCTCGCCCATCGAGATGGTGCTGGAGCGGATCGACGCGGCGGCCTCGGCGGCGCGGTCCGAGGTCGATCTCCGCCTCCAGCGCGGCTATCCCGCGCGCGAGCTCGTCGTGCAGTATCGGGAGTCCGATCTCGACTTCGTCTCGCGCACCCTCGAGCACGAGGGTATCTCCTACTTCTTCGAGGGCGACGCCTCGGGCGAGCGTCTGGTGCTCACGGATCACATGCCCGGCTTCGGCGCCGCGTCCGCCGAGTCCGCCGGCTTCCGCTGCGATGAAGCGCAGGGCGTCAGCGTGAGTACGCTCTCGAGCCGTAGGAGCCGGGCGCCCGGGCGCGTGGTGCTCACCGAGTACAACGATCGGGCGCCGCACGTGCCCCTGCAGGCCTCCGCGGCGGTGGAGGGCGGCGCGACGGGCTCGGTCTCCGACTACGGCACGCACTTCCGGACGCCCGAGGAAGGCGCCGCGCTCGCGCGCATCCGCGCCGAGGAGCTCGCCTGTCGGAGCGAGGAGTTCAAGGGCCGGAGCGCGGGCGCACACTTCAGGGCCGGCTCGCGCTATCGCCAGACCGGTCATCCGCGCACGGCCTGGAACAGCGAGTATCTGACCGTCTCGGTCGAGCACGAGATCCGCCTGCCTTCTGCCGAGGGCGGGATGGGCGAGTGGCGGGTCGAGTTCACGGCCGTCCCGACGACGCGCCCCTTCCGGCCCGAGCGCAAGACCGCGAAGCCGAAGATGCATGGCAGCCTGCCGGCGCACGTCGATGCCGGCTCTGCCGCTCCGGCATCCGGACGAGCCGATCGCGACGCCGAAGGACGCTACCGACTCGTGCTCCCCTTCGATGGCGCGGGGGCCGGCGCGGGCGAGGCGTCGCCCTACGTGCGCATGGAGGGTCTGGGGCTGGGCATGGACTTCGCGCTCCCGCCCGGGACAGAGGTGCTCTGGACGGGTCTCGACGGCGATCCGGATCGCCCGGTGATCACGGGCGCCGTCGGCAACGCGCGCGATGCCCGGGCCGTGGCGGGCTCGGGCGTGATCCGAAGTGATGCCGGGGCGACCATCGAGTGGGGCGAAGGGCTGTCGATGCCTCCTCCTCATCCCGCGTCCATGACCGAGGGCGGCACGTCCCTCGCGGGCCAGCGCCCCTTCGGCGGACCGGGCGGCGGTGGACCGGGTGGCAGCCCGGGCGGCGGCGGCCCGCCGGGCCCGCCCGGAGCCACTGGCGCGACGGGCGCCCAAGGCGCCACAGGCGCTCAGGGCGCCACGGGCGCGCAGGGCGCTACTGGAGCACAGGGGGCCACGGGCGCCGAGGGGGCGACCGGTGCGCAGGGCGCCACCGGGGCGGCGGGGGCGGACGGCGAGGAGTTCGGGGCCATCGACGAGTCGGCGGCGGGCGCCTCCACCGCGTTTCTGCGCATGGTCGTTCCGCATGGCGGCATCACCGCCGGCACGATGCCCACCAGCTACACGGCCACCGCGGACGGCGGCGATGGCGCCACCTATCTGCGCATGGGCATGCAGCCCGACCCCTCGGACTTCGAGAGCGACATCCACGCGGCCTTCGCCCAGACCGCGTCCGGGGGAATGTCGAGCGAGCCCGATGACACCTACGGCGTGATGGACTTCACCGACGGATCGCGCGTCACCATCACCGCCAAGGACAAGCGCGAGGTCATCCAGGGCAACAGCTTCACCTGGATCCTCGATGGCACCGATCTCCTATCGGATGCCCAGCCCTGCTACTGGGTCTGGTACTACGACTCCGGCCTGCTCGGAAAGCGCAAGACCGAGGTGCAGTATGTCTCCGAGGACAGCTACTCCTGGGGCGATACGGAGAGCATCTTCGGGGGCTTCCAGTTCGATCTCTTCATGGGCTTCAAGACCGACATCACCATCGCGGGATCGCTGGCCATCGACGTCGCCCTGCCGGTGAGCATCCAGCTCTCCAGCTCGTACCAGTTCGGCAAGGCCCACTCCTACGAGGTGGTCGACAGCGGCAGCACCCGCGTCGAGAAGGAGCGGCAGATGCTCGTGGAAGAGGTGATCACCATGCGCGTCGACAAGCTCCTCAAGCAGCAGGCCGCGGACAGGAAGGCGAGGATCAAGGCGGCGGCTGCGTACACGGGGGTCGTCGCGGGCGCGGCCACCGGGGCCGCGGTGGTGGGGGGACTGGTCTCGGGATGGCAGGGGGGCTTCTATCCAGCGGGCTCCCTCGCCCTCTACGCCGGCATGCTCGCCTTCGCGCACGCCCATCACAAGAAGCACCAGTCGACCGGGGAGACCGAGGACTTCTACGCGCAGGTCGACCTCAAGAAGCAGCGCATCCGCATCGCGCAGGGCGACGGCGCTGAAGGCGCCTCGAGCATCAATCTGGCGAGCAAGAAGGTGATCATCCATTCGACATCCGGGACCGAGATCGGTGGTACGGTGCTCATCGAAGGCGACGTCGAGATCAAGGGCAACGTCAAGATCGACGGAAACCTGACCAGCAGCGGCCAGGTGGCCGAAGCCGATGCCGGCGGCTCCGTGAGCAAGACCGCTACCGATCCCGCGAGCCTCCCCTAGCAGGCTCGCCGGGCATCAGGAAGACCTCTTGGACATCCACAATCCCACACCGATCCTGCTGGCGGCCGTTCCGCAGCGGGTGCGCTATCCGGACGAGACGCTGACGCTGATCGCGAAGGGCACCTTCGACCTCGCGCCCGGCGGGATGGCGGCCCCCGCCGAGGAGCCGCTGCCCTTCGACGACGACATCGAGATCGAGACCGAGGTGGGCAAGGTCGTGGTGTATCCGTCGGACTTCGTGCCCGCGAAGCCGCGCACAGACCTGCTCGCCTCGGCGTGCGTGTACACGCCGGGCGGTCGGCCCGCGCGCGAGTGTGCGGCTCGATTCCAGGTGGGTGAGCACGCCGTCGAGTTCGTCGCGGTGGGAGAGCGACGGTGGCAGGGCCCGCTCGGGCGCTTCGCCAGCACGGCCGAGCCCTTCGAGCGCATGCGGGTCTGCTGGGAGAACGCCTACGGCGGGCGGCGGTCGCGCAGCAACCCGGTCGGGATGGGGCGCGACCGCAAGAACGACGAGGATGGCGCCCGCTCGCGCCCCCTGCCCACCATCGAGACGCCCGACGGGCGCGTCAGCCGACGCGGCAGCCGACCGGATGCCCTCGCCCTGACGCCCCTTCCGCGCGACGCGAAGGAGCGCGCGAAGCAGCTGGGCCGCTACGGCCGCAGCTGGCAGCGCACGCGCAGCCCCTGGCTCCCCGACGACCTCGATCCGAGCTACTGGAGCGCCGCCGCCGCGCCGCTGCGCTACCCGGCCTTCCTGAAGGGCGACGAGCCGCTCTGTCTCGACAATCTGCACCCGGAGCACGCGCGCTACGAATGCCGGCTGCCCGGCCTCCGCGTGCGCTGCTTCCTGCTGCGCGATCCGCTGGAGTCAGACGATGCCGAGCCGTCGGCGGACCATGCGCGGCCCGAGCCGATCCACGAAGAGGTGGAGATGCGGCTCGACACCCTCTGGGTCGACCCCGACGCGGGCAAGCTCGTGCTGGTCTGGCGCGGCCAGGCGGTCATCGCCTCGCCCGACCACGCCGACGTGCACATCGCGCAGCTCGGGGTCGAGCCGATGGAGAGCGAGCCGCTGCCGCGGGCGTCGTACGAGGCGCAGCTGCAGCCTCCGCCGCCGGCCGAGGCCGCGCAAGAGCCGGAGCAGCAGGCCGAGCCCGAGCCGGGCGAGGAGGAGCAGGCCGCCGATGCCGCCGTCCTCGCACAGCTGAAGACCGCCGCGGAGGCGCTGGCCAAGGGCGGCGCGCCCGCCTCTCTCGTGGCGGCGGTGCAGGGCGGGCTCGCCCACCCCGACGCCATCTTCGACGAGCTCCTCGCGTGGAAGCCCGTGGACGCGCAGGCGGCGGCCGAGCACGAGGCCAGGCAGGTGAAGAGGCTGGCCGAGATCCTCGAGGCGAACGGGGAGGATCCCGCCCTCGCCCAGGAGATGCTCGGCCTCGGCGAAGCAGGCGAGGAGGAAGAGGACGGGGGCTTCACCCGCGAAGTCGTCGAGGCCCGCGCGGCCGGTGGGGAGAGCCTGGCCGGGGCGCCGCTCGCCGGGCTCGATCTGAGCGGGCTCGACCTCTCGGATGCCGACCTCGAACGCGCGGACCTCACGGGCGCGAATCTCTCCGGCGCCCGCCTGGAGGGCGCAAACCTCGAAGGCGCGATGCTCGAAGGCGCGAACCTCTCCGGCATCGAGGCGCGTCGAGTCCGCCTCGCCGGGGCCGACCTCGCCCACGCCGACCTCAGCGGCGCGTTCATCGTCGCGGCCAACCTCGAGTCCGCGAACCTGGTCGGCGCAAAGCTCGACAACGCCACGGCCAGACGGGTCCAGCTGCGCTTCGCGCAGCTGGCCGACGCCTCGTTGGTCGGCTTCGATGGCAAGGGGCTCCAGGCCTGTCCCGCGGTCTTCGATCGCGCCGTCCTCGATGATGCGGACTTCGCCGGGGCCCGCTTCGAGAACGCCTCCTTCATCGGCGTCACGGCGAGCGGCGCGAGCTTCGATGCTGCGAAGCTCGCCGGCGCCCGATTGAGCGACGGCGCCCGCCTCGAAGCGTGTCGCTTGACCGATGTGCGCGCCGCCGAGAGCACCTGGGTCGGCTCCGAGCTCGTCGGCTGCGACATGACCGGGGCGCGCCTGCCCCGTTCGAACTTCGAGAAGGTGCGCATCAGCGGCGGCCTCTTCGAGGCCGCCGAGCTCAAAGGGGCGAGCTTCGCCGGGGCTCGGGTGCAGGACAGTGGGTTCGAGGACGCGAACCTCTTCCAGGTGCGCTTCACGTTGGCGCGGCTGCAGGACTGTCGCTTCGCCGGCGCGAATCTCTACGCCGCCGACTTCCGGGATGGTGAGCTCGAGGACGTCGACTTCGCCGACGCGAACCTCGAGCTGGCGGCCTTCGATCCGAAGCGGCGAAGCGAAGCCGAGGGAGAGGAGGGCTGATGCCGCTCACCGCCGAGCAGCTCGTCCAGGCGCTTCACGCCGGAAGCGGCCTGGAGATGCCCGTGATCCACGCGCTCAGCCTGGCGGGCCAGAACCTGGCCGGCTGCTCGCTCGAGGCGCTGACCGTCGTCGACGTCGACTTCTCGGGCGCGGATCTGCGCGGCGCGGATCTCTCGAATGTGACGGCCCTGAACTGCCGGTTCGTGGGCTGCGATCTCACGGGGGCGAAGCTCAACGAGGCCATCTTCGCGCGCGGCGCGGGCCTCTCGAGGCCTGGCGAGGGCGCGGACGAGGATGATGCGGACGTCGGCGAGGGCGAGCGGGTCCGGCCGGGTCCCGTCTGGCCCGGGGGAGTCGAGGGCGTAGCGGAGGGCGATGCTTCCTTTGCCAGCGCATCGCTCGTGGACGCAGATCTCACGGGTGCGTCGTTCACGGGCGTGGACTGCAGCGGCACGGACTTCTCGGGCGCGCGGGTCGGGGGCGCCGTCTTCGAGGGCTGTCGCCTCTCCGGGGCCCGGCTGCGCGGCGCGCACTTCGAGGGCGCGGAGCTCGACCGATGCGCGCTCTCGGGCGTCTCCTTCGACGGGGCTGTGCTCGATGGCGCGACCTTCAGCGGCGTCGATTGCACGACGCTGGATCTGCGCGGGGCCAGCACGAGCGCGCTCGGCCTCTCGGACGTCGATCTGCGGCCGCTTCGATCCCTCGCCGGCGACTTCAGCGAGGCGGACTTCTCCGTCTCGGATCTGCGCGAGGTCGATCTCACGGACTGTCGACTCATGGGCGCGCGACTGACCCGCGCGGACCTTCGCGGCGCGAAGCTCGGGGGTGTGGATCTGCGGGAAGCCGATCTGCAGGACTGCAAGCTCGACGGCGCCGATCTGCGCGGGGCCGACCTGCGTGGCGCCGTCATGGCTCGTGCCACCATCGTCGACGCTCGGTTGGATGGGGCGAAGCTGAGCGGCGCCGTCCTGCAGGGGCTCGACCTCAGCGGAGCGCCCCTGCGAGGAGCGGATCTCGCGCGGTGCGATCTGGCAGACGCCGATCTCTCGGGGGCGGACCTCACGGGTGCGAGTCTCCTGGAAGCGAATCTGGAGGGCGTTCGTTTCGTCGGTGCCGACATGCGGCAGTGTCGGATCGAGAAGGCCGGCCTGAAGAACGCGGATCTCTCCGAGGCCAACCTCGCCGGTGCGACGATCTCGGCCTCCACGATGGACGGCGTCCGGCTCGTGGGCGCGACTCTGCGGGGCGCCACGCTGGATCGGGTGACGATCGCGGAGGCGCCGCTCGAGGAGATGGACTTCAGCGGTGCAAAGATCCTGGGCTGCGGCTTTCGCAAGTCGAAGCTCGCGGGCGCGGACTTCGCCCGATGCGACCTCACCGACAGCGACTTCAGCGAGGCCGATCTCGCAGGCGCAAGGCTGGGGGGCGCGAAGATCGTCCAGACCTCCTTCGCCGGCGCGAATCTCGAGGGCGCCTCGCTCCGGGGCGCGATCGGCGGCGCGACGAACTTCGCCGAGGCGAGGCTCTCCGGCTGCGACCTCGCCGGCGCGAAGCTCGAGCGCTCGAGCTTCGAGGATGCGGAGGGCGAGGACGTGGACTTCAGCGGGGCCAGCCTGGGCGAGGTGAACGCGCTCGGGGCGAGCCTTCCGAGGGCCCGCTTCGAGAAGGTGCAGATGCCCTACGCCGAGCTCTCCTACTCCGATCTGACGGGCGCCGACTTCAGCGGGGCGGACCTCTACGGGGCCCACGTGCACCGATTCATCGACGACGACGTCCGCTGGTCCGGCGCCAGCCGCAAGAAGCTGCGCAAGACGGACACCGGACTGAAGAAAGCCGAGGACTACCAGCCGCCAGCCCGCTGACACGGGTGGCGGCTTCGCGGAGGAGCATCATGGCAGTCACAGGGTCCAGGACGAATCGGGACCGCGAGCAGGACACGCTGCAGGGAGCGCACCGCGGCTCGGTGGTCGCGCTCAGCGATGATGGACGCTGCGCCGTGCGCGTCGGCGAGCCCGCCGAGCGGACCGTCTGGGCGCGCCCGACGCGCGGCTGTGCGCCCGGCCCGGGCGATCGCGTGCTGGTCACGGGGACCGCCGATGGCGAGGTCTTCGTGCTGGCCGCGCTCGGCGCTGGGGCGGCGCAGGCGGCCCTGGAGGCACGCTCCGGGGCGCGAGCCGAGCGCATCGACGATGCTTCGGGCGAGCGCCTGGTGGTCCGGGACGCCACGGGCCGGCTGCTCTTCGAATATGACACCGAACGAGGTCGAAGCGTCGTCCATTCGCCGGAGGGAGATCTGGCGCTGATGGCGCCGTCGGGCGCCATCGAGCTGGACGCCGCGCACGGTGTGCAGTGTCGATCCGCCGGGCCGATCGATCTCGCGAGCCAGATGCACGTGGGGATCAAGGTGGTGGGTGTCGGCGGTGGCGCGGGGACACGGCTCGACATGACGGGCGATCGCCTCGCGCTGGCCGGTCGGCGACTCGCCGGCCTCGCCGAGCGCGCCGATCTCCGCTTCGATCGCCTGCGCTTTCGCGGGACGCGACTCGAGGCGCAGCTCGATCGGATCCGCGTGGTCGGCGAGCGTCTCGATACGCTGGTCCGCAACCTGGTCGAGCGGATCGGTCGCAGCGACCGGCGCGTGGAGGAGACGGATCGGCGGCGGGCCGGCCGGGTGGTGGACGAGATCGAGGGCGACCACGTCGTGACCAGCGGTGAGTCGACGGTGCGGGCTCGCGGCACCTACCGCCTGGACGGTGATCAGATCAACCTGGGCTAGTCGGCATCGGGAAGGACTCGGAGAGGAGGGCACGGCATGGGCATCTTCGCGATCACGACCACGGCAGGGGGCGTCGCCAACGGCTTCCCCGACGTCTGCAAGACGCCGACACCGGCGGGCCCGGTGCCGATCCCCTATCCGAACATCGCCATGATGAATCAGGCCTCGACCGGCACCTGCACGAAGAAGGTGAAGGTCGTGGGGAAGCCGGCGCTGACCGCGAAGAGCAAGATCCCGATGACGTCGGGCGATGAGGCCGGCTCGGCCGGGGGCGTGGTGAGCAGCAAGATCAAGGGTGAGGCCAAGTTCACCAAGACCAGCATGAAGGTGAAGATGGAGGGCAGTCCGGTCGCCTTCCAGACGTGCACCATCGGCCAGAACGGCATGCCCTTCAACGTTCCAGCGGGTATCCACTCTGGGCCCTCGCAAGCGAAGGTGAAGGTGTCGGGCTGACGCAACTGTGATCTTCGACACCGGGCCTTCGCGGGGCCTGCCGACGAGCTGGGATCGGCGCGGAGTCGAAGGAACGAGGGGCCGAGGGGCCGAGTAGAGAGGAGAATTCAGGACGATGTCACCCTATCTGTCATTCGGCCAGTTCGCCTGGATGCTCTTCGTGGCGATCGTCTTCAGCATCATCGGCATCGCCATCGCCGCGCGCTTCAGCGACGGTCCGATCGGCCCCTTCCCGGGCGGGGCGCTGAGCCGTGGCAAGCTGGTCGCCGAGCCCACGGACTGGCGGGCGGCGCCGCGCTTCGACACCGTCGAGCTCCAGCTGCTGCAGCCATCGCGGTCGCGAAACACCTGGATCGTCACGGTGGACGGGACGGCGTACATCCCCTGCGCCCTGCCTGGCTGGGCGTTCTTCAAGTCCTGGCACGAGCAGGCGTTGGCCCATCCCGAGGCGGTGGTCCGCCTGAATCGGAAGCTTCATCCCGTCATGCTGGTTCGCGTCGAGGACGAGGCGACGCGCGCGGACGTCGCCGCGGCGATGAAGGCGAAGTACGGCGTGGAGATGGATCCCGCGGACGTCTGGTTCTTCCGGCTCGATCATCGTCCCGCCCAGGGCTGATGGGCGCGTCCGACACGGATGGAGATCGCGGCGCGATCGGTGCATCCGCTCGCTATCGAATCGTGCACGCCACCCGCTTCGAGTTCGACGCGCCCATCGAGCGATGCCGTGGACGCGCCCGGCTGACGCCCGGGGGCCACGGCTGGCAGGTGGACTTCGCGCAGCTGGTCACGGGGCCGCTGGCGGATCGCATCGCGGAGGGGGAGGATCGGTTCGGCAACGCCACCCTCGACTTCGAGGTCGCCGGCCCGCTGCAGCGCCTGAGCGTCACCGGCATCCACCACGTCTCTTCGAAGAGCGAGGCGAAGGCCCCGGAAGACCCTGCGCCCCGCTTCGATCCGGCCTCCGCCACCGAGGCCACGGCGCCCTGCGCGGCGATCGAGGCGCTCTGGCGCCCCGAGGCATCGAAGGAGCGGATGGGCCTCGACGCACTCATGCAATCGATCCGCCGCGCCATGCACTTCGATGCCGCCGCGACCGGTCCCGCGACCACGGCCGCGCAGGCATTGGCCAGCGGTCGTGGCGTCTGCCACGACTACGCGCACATTGCCCTCGCGGCGTTGCGCCACCGCGGCATCGAGGCCGCTTTCGTCTGGGGCTACCGCATGCCGGCACGGGGACCGACGCGCCGCGCCAGCGGGCCGCGCATGCTGGGGGGCGACTCGCTCAGCCATGCCTGGGTCTCGGTCCGACTCCCCGGGCAGGGGTGGCGCGCCGTCGATCCGACCACCGGGACCTGGCCCGGCCAGGACTATCTGGAGGTCGCCCGAGGTCGCGACCTGCGAGACGTGCAGGCCGTCGAGGGCGCATTCGACGGCCGCGCCGCCCAGCGGATCGATGTCGACATCACCATCGAGGCCATCGACGCCGAGCCGGGCTGACGCATCGGCTGCGTTCCGCCCTACTCGATGGGGCTGACGCGTCCGCCCTCGATCTCGATCAGCACGCCCGCATGGTCGCTGATCGAGGTCCTGGTGGCCTGTGCGGGCTTGAAGGGCGGCATGTTCGCGGCGTTGAAGACCCGCCCGACGACGATGGGTCGATCGGGATCCCCTTCGATGAAGGCCACCAGCACCTCCTGACCCACGTGGGGCCAGGACTGCTCGCCCCACTTCTTGCCGGCGCGGCTCTGGGAGACGCGCACGCGACACGAGGTCGTGTCGGAGGCGCGATCCCAGGGAAACTTGACGAGCACGCGGCCGTATTCGTCGACGTCGAGGCCGCGGCTGTCCGTGCTCACCACCGTGGCCACCTGGACGCCGCGAATCACCGGCTTCGGGGTCTTCTCGGACGGCACGAAGGGGATGTTGAGCTCGCCATGGGGCAGGGCCTCGAGCTGGTTCTCGTAGCTCGGATCCTGATCGATGAGAGTGACTCCGATGGGCTGGCTCACGTAGTGGCCCACCTTCGTGATGAGATAGGTGTCGTTGAAGCCGGACCGCGGGTGCTCGATGAGCGAGAAGACGTGGCCAGCGGTGAAGCCGGGGCAGGAGCTCGCCATCTTCAGGTCCACCGACTCCTGGTCCGAGACCAGGGCCCGCTGCATGGTCAGCTGCTCGCCGCCCATCAGCACCTCGAAGCGCCCGGGGTAGTCGAAGACCTCGAACTGATCGCGCGCGCCGACGGGGGCGGTCACCCGACTGGTGGTGAGCAGCGCAGCGCCCGGCTCGCGGTGATCGCCCGGATCCTCGGGGTTGTAGTCGCTGGTCGTGAAGCTCCCCGGCCTGAAGCAGCGTCCCATCTGCAGGCTGCTCACCTTGCTCAGCTCGATCTCGGCGCCACCGCTCGGCTCGCTGGCCCGGTAGGGCACCTCCGAATCCGTGGGGCACTCGGGCAACTTGGAGTTGCGATCGAAGACCACCAGGCGGTGCAGAGCCTCCTCGTGCTCGAAGTAGTAGCCGAGGCCCGACTCCTCCATGATGCGGGATGCGAAGTCGAAGTCGCTCTCGCGGTACTGCACGCAGTAGGCGAGCTCGATCTCCTGGCTGAAGACGAGATTGAACTCC
>CAZQMY010000068.1:0-19515 GCA_964594405.1 uncultured Spirochaetaceae bacterium
TGGAGGCGGCGGACGTGGTGCTGGTGGCGGCGGCGGCGGTTGCAACTAGACGCATTGCATTCGCAATCGCGGGGCGGGGCGCAGATGGACGCGTTCCCGCCTCGCGAGGTCACTCGACGGAGGGACCTGAGCCCCGAATCCGCTCGGTGCAGGGTGAGGGGGCTCCACATACCCCGGCCATCTCGCTCTCGTATGGACTTCGATCATTCGTTCCCGGAGCCGGAGGCAGGGCGATGCATCCGTCGCGATCGGCTCGGCGGCGCTATGGTCTTCCCCGAGTTCAACCTGGAGGCGCAGGAAGTGGCCCAGCCGAATCTCGACGAATACGTGATCCACGGGATCCCGCGGAGCCTCTTCACGCGCAAGCTCGAGGCGGCCTTCGGGCTCTACCAGCTGCCCTACCGGAGCGTCGTGCGCGGAACCGGAGTCGACGATACGCTGGGCCGACGGGCAGGGACGCACCAGATTCCTGTTCTCGAGACGCCCGAAGGCTGGGTGCTCGCTGACACGACGCCGATCCTCGCACTGCTCGACGGTCGCGCCCCGGCGCGTCGACTCTTTCCGACTGGCGCGCTCGGAGTGCTCGTCCACGTCGTCGAAGAGGTCCTCGACGAGTGGTTCGCACGCGTGATGGTCCACTATCGCTGGCACTACCCGGAGAACACGATCTATGTGCTCGAGCAGTTCACCGGGCAGAAGCTCACGCCCGAGCAGGCGGCCAGGCATCCGATCGCGCAGTGGGGCCCGCGTGCATGCCGTGCCACCGGGACCGAGAGCCCGGCTCAGCAGAAGGCCGCGGAATCCGAGTATCTCGGCATGATCGAGGCGCTGGAAGCCCAGCTCGCGTCCACGCGCTTCGCACTCGGAGACCGACCGACGGCCGTCGATGCGATTCTGCTGGGCGGACTGCATGCGCATACGAATGCCGATCCGATCCCGGATCTGTCGGTGTATCCGCGCGTCGTGGCTTGGGCGGAGGGGGGCGCGGCCAGGGCCGGCGAGGACGAGTGGGGCGCGGCGCACGCGTTTCCGGAGAGCACGCCCTTCGCGCAGCACATCCTCGCGGTGGGGGCCGCGCAGTACGCCCCCTTCGTCATGGCCAATGCCGCCGCGCTCGAGGCCGGGGAGAAGGTCTTCGAGATCGAGACCTACGGCGAAGCGGCGACCTGCCTCGCGCGAGCCTACCCGGAAGCGTCTCGCCGGATGGTCCAGGCCCGGATTCGGGACCAGCTCTCGGCGAGCGAGCGCACGAAGGTCGAGGACTGGCTGGTGCAATCCGGACTCGATTGCTTCCTGCCCTAGGCGTTCGGGCCGGCCGCTTCCCCTTCGTCGGAGAGGTCGATCGAATTGACAGCTCTGGTTGTGGCACATATAGTGCCAATTAAGCGAGGATCCGCCTGAAACGACGCCGCCGGACGAAGTGGTCCAGCACATGAAGGAGCAGCGCTTCGCTCATCATCGGCCGCGATCAGAAGCCCCTGCAGCCCACGCTTGCGCATGGCCCGAGCGTCTCCCGCCGGGTCGAGCGCATGAACCGGCGCAACACCCACCCGCGATACCGGTCGCAGGAACGATCTGGAAGTCTGGCTCCGACGTCGGTCATGGTTCGGGGCGGTGGATGCGAGCATGGCTGCCCCACAACCGAGTGAATCTGGAGACCCCACGATGAGTGATACCTACGAGCCGCCGAAGGTCTGGACCTGGGATCAGGAGAGCGGCGGCCGCTTCGCCAACATCAACCGCCCGATCGCTGGCCCCACGCATGACAAGGAGCTGCCGGTCGGCGACCACCCGATCCAGCTCTACTCGCTGGGCACACCCAACGGCATCAAGGTCACGATCATGCTCGAAGAGCTGCTCGCGCGCGGTCACTCGGAGGCCGAGTACGACGCCTGGCTGATCAACATCCAGGAGGGCCATCAGTTCAGCAGCGGGTTCGTCGACGTCAATCCGAACTCGAAGATCCCGGCGATGGTCGACCGCTCGACGTCGCCTCCGACGCGGGTCTTCGAGTCCGGCGCAATGCTGGTCCATCTCGCCGAGAAGTGCGGCAACGCATTCCTCCCGACGGAAGCCGCGGCGCGCGCCGAGACGCTCTCCTGGCTGTTCTGGCAGATGGCGAGCACGCCCTTCCTCGGTGGCGGCTTCGGCCACTTCTATGCGTACGCGCCAGAGAAGTACGAGTACCCGATCAACCGCTACGCAATGGAGGTGAAGCGGCAGCTCGACGTGCTCGATCGAAACCTCGCCAACCGCACCTTCCTCGCCGGAGACGACTACACGATCGCCGACATGGCCACGTTCCCGTGGTATGGCGGCCTGGTGATGGGCGTGCTCTATGGGGCCGGAGAGTTCCTCGAGGTGCAGTCGTACCAGAACGTCGTGCGCTGGGCCGATGAGATCCGCGAACGTCCGGCTGTCAAGCGCGGCGTGCGTGTGAACACGCCGTGGCGGGACAGCGGCATCGCGGAGCGCCACAGCGCGGCCGATCTGGATTAGGAATCCAGGAGCGGGTACCCCGGCTTTCCGATTGCACTGCTCCGACGGCGTCTACAGCCATGCCGTCATCACCGACCGCATGGTCGGCGACGTCGCCGGCTCCCCCACTGAGCCGACCAGGGTGCTGTCCTGGTGCAGGCGGGCGCGTGTGCCCGGATTCCCCAGATACCAGGCTACTAGGACGCAGCGCGATCGCCGGGGGGCTTGTCCGGACGCAGCCGATAGGTGATCTGCCAGGCGTGGTAGAAGGGCGAGAGGCGCCGCTCGTAGAAGTCCTGGCGCGCCAGACTGCGGTTGAGGAAGCGCTCGATGCGCGGAGCCAGCAGCCGGTCGAGACGCGTGAGTCGATAGAAGGCCAGATCGATCGACTCGATCTCGAATCTCGTGCTCGAGTAGAAGGCGGGCACGCGCCGCTTGAGGTCCTGCTTCTCCGGCTCGACGTAGTAGTGCATCGAGTAGAGGCCGAAGAAGCGCACGTGCGTCGGATCCGAGTAGCCGTAGGGATTGGTGAAGTGCGGCACGATGATCTCGATGATCCCGTCGTGCCGAGTGATCCGCTGGAGCTCCGCCATCACGAGGTCGAGGTCTCGCAGGTGCTCGAGCACGTGGCGGCTGTAGACGTACTCGACGCTGTCATCCGGAATCAAGTCCAAGGGCTCGGTGAGGTCGGCGAGGGCATCCACGCCGGGCAGGGGGCGGAGATCGAGCGCATAGAGGCCCCTCTTGCTCGCTCCGCCGCTCCCGAGCTCGAGCCTGAGCGGGACGCCGGCTTCGATATCCTTGGCCAGCTTCGGGTTCAGGATCTCCAAGGCTTCCCGCCCTCCCTCGCGTTCGCCACGTCTTCCGCTTTCGCCAGGTTCGATAGCCGAGCCGCCAGCCGACCCAGCCTCGTCGGCGCGCGAGCAGAGCTCGCGTCGGCGCGCGCCTCGGGCAGCGTCTTGTAGAGCGTGCTGTGTGGCTCGCTCCGCTCGCGCTCCGGGCGGCCGGCCGTGTAGTAGTAGAGAGCGATCGAGATCCGGGCCCGTTCCGGCGGACAGGCGAGAGGGTGGGGATGTCCATGGAACGAAACGTCGGTGGTCGAGAAGACGACCATGCGCCCAAGGCTGGGGACCACGCGCCGGACGCACGTCCTCATGTCGGCGTCCCAGAGCTCCAGCGCCCCGCCCCACTCGCTCTGCCAATCCTCGTTGAGATAGAGCAGGAGGTTCAGCCTCCGGTCGAGCCTCAAGCGCTCCAGGACATTGAAGTCGGCGTGGATGCCGAGAAAGCCCCCGCGCTCGATCCGGTGGAGCCCGCCACCCTCCAGGTAGGGATCCGGGATCAGCCCGCGGATCCCCGAAAGCTCTTCCAGGAAGCGGAGAAAGGGTCGTGAGTTCAGCTTGAAGAGCAGCACCTGGAGCGCCCAGGGCATCGCGCACTCATCGCTGCACCAGCTCTTGCGCGAGGTGTCGACATCCTTCGATTGCCAGCGGATGCACGGATCCGCAGCGGAGCGGCGCGCCGACTCGACCAGCGCCTCCGGGAAGAAGTCGTCGAGCACGGCGTGGGGAAAGGGATCGGCTGACGCATAGGCGGCATGCGCCCGCCGGCCCGCCTCGGCGAGATCGTCCTCATCGAAGAACTTCTGGAGCTCGCTCGACTCCAACACGACCGCTTCAAGGACCTCGTGGCTCTCTTGATCTCCCTGGGCTCTTGATCGCCCTGGACTCTTGATCTGCTTGGACTCTCTTGGACTCTCTTGGACTCTCCAGCTCCGAAAGTCCAGCTTGGCGAGTCCAGCTCCGAGAGTGGGGGAGACGACTGCGCGAGCAGCTCGGTGGCTCGCTGACGACCTCGGTCAGCGAGCGCGCTTCATGATCGCGGCTCGCTCGTCGCCGTGCAAGGCCTGCCGAGTCGGACTACGTTGACGACGTTCATCGAGGGCGCAGCTGGAGCGAAATGGGCTCGGCCGATTCATCACGCATCCGGGTCGCGATCGGGCCGAGTCGCAATCAGGTCTCCTGGACGTGGGTGGGCGAGGATCCAGCGCGCGAGCTCGCGCAGGCGTTCGACGTGACGCTCTTCGACTCCGTCGACGAGCCACCCGATTCGGACGTGATCGTCGTGATCAAGGCGATCCCGTCGACGGACTTCCTCCGCGCCGCGCGCGCCCGGGGCAGCGGGCTGATCTTCGTTCCCGTCGACGGTCTGCGGTCCGAGCAGATGGCGAAGGAGGCGAGCGCGGCGTTGCACCTCTTCGACGGCTTCGGCCTTCATTGCCGACGGCTCGCCAGCAGCCTGCCCTCGGAGGGTCGCGTGACCGTCGAGATCGACCACTGGAATCGCTTCGGCCTCGATGATCTGCCCAGCTTCAAGGAGCAGGGCCCGATCGTCTGGATCGGCGCCTGCGAACACATTCCGCGGGTTCTCCGGTGGCTCGACCGACACCCCCTCTCGGAGCCGATCCGGATCCTCACGAACCTGGATGTGGAGCCATCGCGAAAGGAGGCCCAGCGGCTCGCGGCCGACATGGGAATCGACCTCTGCCTGACGCCGCGCACCTCTTCCATCTTCGACCACGAGTGCGCGCAATGGTCGGAGCGGACCCAGCGGGAGTGGATGACGAGCGCAAAGGCGGCCTTCGACATCAAGGGGGCCAGCTATCAGCAACGCCACAAGCCGCCCACGAAGGCCCAGCAGTTCATCGCCTCCGGGATCCCCTTTGCGATCAACCACGACGCCTACGCGCGTGAGCACTTCGAGGCGCTCGGCCTCCCCATCCCCTCCCCGGACGACACCGAGCGCTGGCTCTCGAGAGCATACTTCGACGAGATTCAAGCCTTCGCGCGCGGATACGCTCCCTCGCTGACGCTCACGCGCGTGGCCCGGGACTATGCGCGCCTGATCCGCGCCGTGCACCGGCGGCCGCGCGGGCTGCGTCGGGTCTGGGCGAGGCTCAGAGGTCACCTCTGAGCGGGCCAGCTTCCTGTTGGACCGCCGCGGCGGCCGTGCTCTGGAGGCCGGCGAACGGCGAGGTCGGGCGGAAGGAGCGTCCCCTCTTGACATCCGGCCGCGCTACCCTCCCGCCGGGCAGGCGAATTCCCGCTCGATCAGCGTCCGGCGATGCCCCCGACTTCGGCGGGTTGACACGCGATCGCGGAGGCTTTGCATTGACGAAGAAGCGCGAGTTCGGGCCGCTCAGGGTCTGCGCTTCGATGGACCGATCAACCTTCGGGCACGATGCCCCTTCACCTGGAGACTCATCATGAATCGCCTGCACTTCGGATGGAGCCAGCTTCTCGTTGCGACCCTGCTCCTGTCGATTCCCGCGTTCGCCCTCGCAGAGACGACGCCGGCCACGATCGTCGTCCACATCGGACACGCGACCGACGACCTGCACTCGGCATCCATGGGCATGAGCCTGGCGCGTATGCTTCAGAAGAAGGGAGCGAGCGTGACCGTATTCCTCGATCGTGAGGGCGTTCGCCTGGCCGACGACGACATGCCGAAGTCGCTCGGGTGGGGAAGGAAGGCAGAGCCGGTCGTAGAGATCATGTCCGACTTCGCCAAGGCGGGCGGGCGGGTCCTGCTCTGCCCGCACTGCGCGATGATGGCGGGCATCGAGCGCGACGACCTCGTGGAAGGATCAATGATCGCCAGCGAAGAGGATGTGGCCGAGCTCTTCCTGTCGGCGGACAAGGTGATCGACTTCTGACGACACCGCCGCGTCTCGAAGCCGACGCCCGCAGCGACTCGCATCCAGCTCGAGCGAGTGGACGTTCGCCAGCCATTCGCGTCACGAAGTCGACCTCGGGCCTCTGACGAGCACGCATGACCAGGCGACGCGAGCCCGAGCTCGCGCCGCCTGGTGTGCGGGGCCGCCGATTCCCACGTGCCCGGCGGCCAGCTTCGTATGGAGTCGCCCGTCTCGCGGACGCGGGCAGTGCGTCAGCGAAGGCTCCTGTACTCGCGCCATGCGAAGGCGCCGAGCAGGAGCAGGATGAGAGTGAGCTCGAAGAGCTTCGCCGTACCGGAATCCATTGGTCTTCGCCTCCTCGTCGCTTGCTCGTGGTCTGGTCCGGCAAGCGTCCGTGCGGCGCTCTGCTCCACGTCCCATGGGTCGTGCGACTCGCCCTAGGATCGGGGCCGCTGTCGGCGGTCCCGATCGCCCTCCACGCGAGCCCTTGCCGGATTGCGCTCGTCCCGGTTCAGGCTGGCGAGTTGCCATCCAGCGATGATCACCCCCGCGGAGAGGGTGGTGATCGCCATCGCGAAGATCGGATCGAAGGTCATGCTGAAGTGCCTTCCTACCTGCGTTCAGGGAAAGGGGCGCGCAGGCGGAGAGTAGGATCCGTCCAATTCATATCAAGCAAAATTCGAATATAAGTTAGACATTAATGTATTTTCCCCCGGGGATACTCCTGCGGGGCAGAATTACTCGTCTCGCGACCTCTGAGCCAGAGCCTGCCGCGACGCCGCATGCGGAGCGCGAAGAGCCCCGAGCCAGATCGTCTTCCGCACGGCTGGATCCCGGGGAGGCGGGACAGCCCTCGCGGCGCCGAGCAGTGCGTTCGCGCGTCGTTCGGCACTCTGCCCCAGCATGGCTCGCCCCCGGCAAGGCTCGGCAGCGCCGCGCGAGGCGGGAGATTGGCGGCAACACGCCGTGGTTCTGACGTGGGTCGGGCGATTCCGAAGGCTACCCTTGCACCGGCTCATGACTGCAACGCCTGCCATCGTCGACCAGCCAGACCTCGGGCGCGTGCTCGTCACGGGCGCCACGGGCTTTCTCGGCTTCGAGGTGGCCCGCGCGCTCGTCCTCCGCGGGCTGCGGCCCCGCCTGATGGTGCGCAGGCCCGAGCGCGGGAGGCTTCTCGTCCCCCTCGACGCCGAGGCCGTCTACGCCAACCTGCTTCGTCCGGAGGGCCTCGAACGCGCCGTCGAAGGGATCGATACGATCTTCCACCTCGGCGCCCGAGCGACGTTCGAGCGTTACGATCGGCTCCGTCCGACCATCGTGGAAGGCTCCGCCGCTCTGATGCGGGCCGCGCGCAAGGCCGGCGTGCGACGCTTCGTCTTCGCGAGCAGCCTGCTCGTCTATGGTGGGCAGCGAGAGCCCATCGACGCCTCGACGCCGGCCGCTCCTAGGATCGGCTACGGCCGGGCGAAGGTGGAAGCCGAGCAGGCGCTCATCCGGGAGGCCGGCGACGACGTCGCCCTCGCCCTCTTGCGCCTACCCCACGTCTATGGCGCACGAAGCTTCCTCTTCGATCAGCTCGCCGCGTTCGCGCTGCCCTTTCCAGGGGATGGAACCAACGTCTACTCCCACCTCCACGTCGGTGATGCAGCCGAGCTCGTGATCGAGGTGGCCGCGCGTGGGTGGACGGGCACCTCGCCCGTCGCGGACGAAGCCCCCTCGACCTGGAACGGCTTCTTCGACGTCCTGGACCGGCACTACCCTTCGATGCGGCTCCTGCGGATCCCGGCACCGGTGGCGGTCGCGGGGGCAGTCGCGCTGGAACACCTCATGTCGTGGCGGCGCCAACCGACACTCTACACTGGGGATACGGTGCGCGGCTGGCTCCTCGATCTGCCTGTGGAGAGAGGACTCGTCTGGCGCGATCTCGGGCTCGCCCCGCGCCACCGATCCATCGACACGGGCATTCCAGCGAGCCTCGACGACGTCGTGAGCTTTCGTTGGCTCCATCCGACGAGCGACCGGTGTCGCGGATGAGGTGCGATCCGATCGACGTCGTACGGCGGGCGGCGCCCGCCGTGTCCAGGCTCCGGCGCTCGCGTCTGCGAGATCGGAACGGGTTCGAGCCACAGCGGCAGGGAGCGGAGAGCGGATGAGTAGCCCGATCGCAGTCGACAACGGAGCACCGGCCGGCGACACCGAGGAGCCGCCTCCCCCCGTGCAGCGGTGCCGTCGTGTGGCCATCGCAGGCGCGACCGGCTTCGTTGGCCGCCCCCTGGTGCCCGCCCTCGCCGAATCGCACGAGGTCATCGCGCTCGGCCGTGGCCTCGGCGAGGAGGCAGAAGACGAGCCGAAGGCGGCGCCGCCGACCCCGGGCGTCACCTGGAGGCGGTGCGACCTCTTCTCCCTCTACGAGGCCGAGCACGCGCTGCAGCACACGGAGGTCGCCTACTACCTGGTCCATTCGATGATGCCGTCGAGCCGGCTCACCCAGGGCGAGTTCATGGACCTCGACCTGCTGCTTGCCGACAACTTCGGCCGCGCCGCCGCCAACGCCGGCGTGAAGCGGATCATCTACCTCGGTGGCCTCGTCCCGCACCTGGACGAGCGCCGCCTCTCCCGCCACCTGGCCAGTCGACTCGAGGTGGAGCGCGTGCTCGGCGCCTACGGGGTGCCCGTCACGTCCGTTCGAGCCGGCCTCATCGTCGGCCGGGGAGGCTCCGCCATCGACATCCTCGTGCGGCTCGTCGGCCGTCTGCCGATGATGATCTGCCCGAGCTGGACCGGCTCGTGTTCACAGCCGATCGCCCGGGACGACGTCGTGACGCTGCTCGAGGCCTGCCTCGATCGCGAAGAGACGACGGGCAGGGTCTGCGAGATCGGAGGCCCGGACGTCCTCAGCTACCGGGAGATGATGCGCCAGACGGCGCACGTCATGGGAAAACGACGACTGATGGTGCCCGTGCCGCTGGTCTCGCCCGGCCTTTCGCGCCTCTGGGTCTCGCTGGTGACGGGCTCACCGAAGGCCCTCGTGGCACCGCTGGTCCAGAGCCTCCGGCATCGGTCGGTGGCCGAGGACCGCTGGCTCCAGGAACGGATCGGCCTCGAAGGCAAGACCTTCGCGGAGGCGCTCGAAGAGGCGCTCCGTCCGGAGGGCCTCTCGCGTGATCCCATGGCGCTGTCGGTGCAACGCATGCCGCTGCCCCGCGGCCGCGACGCGATCTGGCTCGCCTCCGAGTTCGCCAGCTGGCTGTCGACCGGGCTGCGGGGGCTGATTCGCGTGAAGCGCACGGACACCGGGCGCGACTTCTACCTGATGGGCCTTCCCTGGCCACTCCTCGTTCTGACGTTCAGGCCCGATCGCAGCAGCGAGATGCGCGCGCTCTTCGAGGTGAAGGGCGGCCTGCTCGCCGGGGAGGCGATCGGATTTCCGCGGCTGGAGTTCCGTACGATTCCCGACGGCGACTCGGGGCTGGCCGCTGTCCACCAGTTCAGTCCGCGCCTCCCCTGGTGGATCTACATCCACACCCAGGCCCACGTCCACAGCTGGGTGATGTGGCGCTTCCGCCGACACCTCGAACGCGTCCGCGGAGAGGCCATCCCCGCCGCCTCCACGGTCGAGCAGGCGACCTGGACGGCCTGAGCGGACGCGCAAGCCCAGGTGCACGCTCGCCCTCGGGCGTGCGCTCGGCTCGGGCCGTCTCCCGCGCTTCGGGCGCCCGCGCTCGCGACGACATCGAGGGCGCCCCCGGAGGGCCGGCGCCACGGACGCGCAAGGTCGGGCTTCGTATCCGATCAGCGCTCCCCGGCCCGGGGTGACGCCGATGATCGACGCCGCCCGGGCAAAGCAAGGCTCGCCGTCCCCAGTCGCGCGCGCCTGACGCAGCGCAGCGCAGCGTCGACTCAGGCAACGCTCGGCGTCGCCCGCGATCATGGAGCCTCGAACAAAGGAGTCCCCGTCCGCTCTTCCGACGCATCCACATCGCGCTCGATGGACGCGTTGCCGCTGGCGTCGACCTGCAGTCAACCACGGCGTTTCGGGTATGATCCGTCCGCCCCAGCCGTCCTGGATCCTGGACGAGGCAGCCGCGGTCGACGCAGAGGCCCACCGGCACAACGAAGAGTCGAGGGGTCGATGCGTCCTGTGAGGCAATGGCGAGATTCCGCAAGCGAGATGCTGTGGCGCTTGTCCCGGTCCGAATCGTGGGCTGGACCCGTGGCGAGCGCGATCCGCGGTCTGGTGGCCGCCGAGCCGCTGAGCCCCACCACCGTCATCGCGAGCTTCATGGCGGATCTGGACACGCACTGGGCACAGCTGGAGCCCGAGCCTCTCCGGGTTCCCGCTCTCGAGCCCGGCGTCATGGTGGGCACGCTCCACTCCGGAGAGAACGAGTTCGAGCAATGCAAGGCCTCCATCGAAGCCCAGCGCTACCCGCACATCCGGCACGAGGTGCTCTCCGGCCTCCCGAAGGAGAAGGCCCGCTCCGACCTCTTGGATGGATTCGAACGAAGCGATGCAGAGCTCCTCGTCATGGTGGACGCCGACACCGTGCTCCTGGACGAGGACTACATCGGGCGCGTGGTGGAGATCTTCAACGCAGGCTCCCGACTTTCCGTGCTGCAGATGGCGGTGCAGGACTTCTTCTCCGACGACGCGATCCAGGGAATCGACGCGTATCGCCGTGGGTCTACCAGGAGGGCGGGGAGCGCGAGGAGCGCGATCAAGGTGGCGGGCCTCTTCGCCGACGAGACCCGTGTTCCGAGATCGGAGCGGATGATGCTCTGGGCGACCTTCGGCCGTTCGGCGATCCACTCTCCCGATCCCGGGAGATTCCAGGCGTTCCACTTCGGTGTCCAGCGCGGCCTGGAGGTCGTCCAGTCGACACGTGCGGATCGCAGGTCAGGCCGGGTGGATGAGCAGCATCGCTCGCTGGAGAAGACCTGGCTCCACTTTCGGAGGCGCAGGGACGATCGACTGGCGCTCGCCTGCCTCGGCTTCGAGTTGACGCTGAGGAGCACGTTCGAAGTCGCGCACGTGACCGACAGCAGCTCCTATCTCCACGACTACTTCTCCAAGCACTACGAGCACTGGACCGTCGACGATCTCTCAGCGGAGCTCGAGAGGATGCGGCATGACGACGAGGCACGGGGCCGAGCGAAGCCGGTGGCGGAGTTGGTGAAGCAGCGGCCAGGAATCGCGCGAGACTGCGAACGGGGTATCACCAGCATCTGCGCCGTCATCCCGCACACGGGCGTCTTCGGCGGTGTGAATCGCTTCTTCGAGCTGTCGCGAGCACTCAGAGAGCACGGCGTCGATCTCGATATCGCCGTCCCACAGAACGCCCTCGAGCATGCACACCGCCCCGACTACCCGGAGACGCAGGTGCGATCGCTGGAGGACACCCAGCGCATCGAATACGACGCCGTGCTTTGCGGAGACGTCACGGGCGGCGTCATGCTGACGCTGCCTCATTTGCGTGCCCGTCGACGGGTCGCCTGGATCCTCAACGGATGGATGCATCGTCCCTGGTACCTCGAGCAGCTCGCCATGATCCAGCCCGATCTCATCCTCGCCAACTCGACCTACGCGGCCCGCCAGTACGCCGACCTGGCCCCCTACGTCGTGGCCGGAGGTGTGAATCTGGACATGTTCTACCCCGCTGCTGAGCCCGCCCCGCTGACTGATCGACCGCTTCGCATCTGCACCTACCCTGGACGAAACAAGGAGCGCAAGCGCTTCGCAGACACCCTGGCTGCGTGCGAGTCACTCAAGATGCGGAGTCTGCCCTTCGAGCTGCACTACTACGACCACGTGGTTGGAGAGCTGGACGAATCCTTCGAGACCGTGTGCCACGGACCGCTCGAGCGCGATGCCCTTCGACAGCTCCTGCACACCATGGACGTCATGATCTGTCCGGAAGAAGACGCAGGCTGGTCCAACCCGGCAGCGGAGGCGATGGCGTGTGGCGTGCCCGTCGTCTGCACTGTGGCCGGAACCGAGGATTTCGCCATCGATGGTGAGTCGGCCTGCGTAGTTCCTGAACGATCGCCCGAATCGATCGCCATCGCCGTTCAGAAGCTCTATGAAGACGACGCGCTGCGCCTGCGTCTTCGGCGCACGGGCCTGGGGAGGATCCAGGCGTTCGCCTGGGCGAATGTCGCCCGGAACCTGCTCGATGCCCTGGGCTTCACCCGGCCCCATCCGTCATCGCGCTCGTGAACCGCTCGACGGCAGGCAGCGGTCCGACGGGCTTCGAAGCGCTGGAGGCGACGGACCTCTTCCATCGGGTCATCGCGAGATGGAGTCAGCTGGACGGAAGCGCCGGGAGCCCGAGCCCGCCCGATCCCCACGACCGAGACGCTGAAGGCCACACTCCCCCGCCAGGCACCTTGCTCCCCGAGTGGGACGAGCCCATCGGGCCGAGTCGGGGCTCCGAACCATGAACCGGCGACCTCGGATCAGCATCCTCAGCCATCGGGGCTCCGGCAACGCCCTCGGGCGCGCCCATGTCCTCGCCGAGCTGGTCGCACCTCGATACGAAGTCGAGGTCGTCGCTGCCGACCCGGAGCGAGGCGAGCTCTGGGCACCGCTGGCGGGTGAGGTCTCCTACCCGGTCCATCGTTGGTACGTCAAACGCATCCCAGGACTCGCGGCCGCTGCGCCCCGGGTTGCGAGGGAGTACGTCACGGGCGATCTGATCATCGCCGTCAAGCCACGGCTGCCGTCCTTCGGACTGGGCCTGTGGGCCCAGCGCCAGCACCCTCGCCCCCTCATCCTCGACATCGACGCCCACGAGGTCGGCCTGTCGAGCGGCCGGGAGTACGATCCCCTCGAGCTGCTGAACGCCAATGGGGACGCCTACGCTCGATTGCTGCTCGCACAGCGACGACGCGCAGACGCGATCACGGTCAGCAACCGCGATCTCTACCGACGCTACGGAGGCATCTGGCTTCCGCATGCGCGCGACGAGAGCCGATTCTCGGCCGAGCCGCCGCCCACGGATCTCCCCCCGGTCGTACTCTTCGCCGGGACCTGGCGCCCGCACAAGGGCGTGGAGACGCTCCTCGACGCCTTCGGGCGCCTGCGGCACCGGTCCGCCCGGCTCCAGATCGTCGGGGCCGTCGCACCGGCGGCCGACCTCCCGAAAGGCGTGACCCTATCGCCGCCGACTCCCATGCGGGACCTGCCCGCGATCCTCGAGCGCGCGAGCTGTGTCGTGATTCCCTCGAGCGCCGGTCCCGCATCGGAAGGCCAGCTTCCCGCGAAGCTGATCGATGCGATGGCGGCCGGGCGGCCGATCGTGGCAACCGCGGTCGGCGACATGCCGGCATGGCTGGCAGACGGAGCCGGCAGGATCGTGCCGCCCGGCGATCCGGTGGCCCTCGCTTCAGCCATCGACCAGGTGCTCGAGGACCGGGATGCAGCGCATCGGATGGGGAAGCGAGCCCGCGATCGTTTTCGGCGCCTCGCGTCGAGCGCGGTCCTCTCGCCTCGTCTGTGTGATCTCGTCCAGGCGCTCCTCGACGGTCGCCGCCCGCCCGATGATCTCGAGCCATTCGCCACTGAAGCGCCGCCATCCCCATCAGCCATGGACGATTGATCGATCGCTCGACTCAAGAGCGCCTGAACAACCTGGCTGGCACTGACAGCTCACCCGCCACCGCGCGTCGCGACCGAGTGGCCTCGAGGGCCCGCTCGAAGACCTCGAGCTCGGACCGCGCGGCCCCTTCGATCGAGTAGCGCGCGGCCGTATCGAGCCCTTCTGCACGAAATGCCTCGCGTAGCTCCTTCGACTCGACCAACCGTGCGACCGCCCCGAACATGTCGTCCTCGTCGTCGGGATCGACCAGCAGGCAGTTGCGCTGGTGGACGGCGAACTCATCGACGCCACCCTCCTTCGTCAAGACGACGGTGCATCCGGAGGCCATCGCCTCGAGTGCGGTCCGCCCGAACGCCTGATACGTGGAGAAGTCGACGAAGACGTGTGCACGGCGAAGCAGCGCCGCGGCTTCCGTGTGCGGAATGACGCCGTGATTGATGAAGGCGAAGTCGCGTGGCAGGGCGCGGAACCTGGCGTCATTCGGCTCGGCGCCGAAGACTTCGATGCGGATGAGGTCGCCGAACCGTCGAGCAGCCCGGGAGAGCACGCGCATGGTCACACCGGCGTTGCGGCGCGGAGTCGCGGGGCGCACCATCGCGCAGACGATGACCGGTCCCGTGGTCTGGCGCGTTCCGTCCTCGTAGAACTTCCGGTGGTCGATGCTCGGGCGAACCTTCTGGACATGGATCGAATGACGATGCGCCACGGTCCTGCGCAGCCAGTCGGTCTTCGAGAAGGCAACGATGTCGGGAATGAGGTTGTACGACCGGACCGCCTCTTCGTGCAGCGCGGTTCCGGCGGGCTCGAAGTTCGGCTCGTAGTCCTGGATGTAGTAGGCCGGTATCAGGTGGGGGTGCCTTCGGACGAGGTTCGCGAGCACCTTGACCGTGTGGTAGATGGTCGCCACACAGACGTGGAAGGTGGCCGCGTACTCTCCCAGTGCCTGGTCGTCATCATAGTAGTGAAACAGAGACTCGGGATAGCCCGCGTAGCCACGTTCGTGGCTCTTGCGATACTTCGAAGGCACCGCCACCTGGGCCTGATGTCCGAGCGAGCGCATGCCCGAGACCTCCTGTACGACCGAATGCGCGCCGCCGCTGAATCCCTTGACCGGCAGCAGGAAGAGCACGCGCATCGGAGGACTCGGCCGGGGCCGTGCTTCGGCCGGGGGCCAAGACTCGGAGAGCCGGGCCATGGCCGCGCGGACCTGCGCGAGCCCGCGATGGTGCTCGAGCGCGCGGCTGATCCGCTTCACCCGGCGTTCACCGTGCCGCGCCAGCAGCTTCTCTCTCCCGTCCCGTGAGAGCTCCTGTCGACGTTCGTGGCCGAAGCTCCTCGACTTCGCGTGGTAGACGTAGGCGTCGCAGCACACCAGCAGCCGGTAGCCTGCCGCCGTCGCACGAATACAGAAGTCGTTCTCCTCACCATAGCCGCTCGGAAAGAGCGCCTCGTCGAGCGGCCCGATGCGATCGAGAAGCTCGCGGCGATAGAGGGTGCAGAAGCCGTTGAGGACCGGAACGCGCAGGTAGCGCTCGCGAAACGCCGATGCCACGAGTCGGGCCGCGTCGTCCGGCTGCCATCCCTGCGGCAGAGTGTTGACCATCCACCCGCCGGCCGAATCATGGACCTCCGGGACCGACTGATAGCTGGCAGCGTTGGACAACGGTCCCACCAGACCGACCCGCCTTCGGGAGCGCATGCAGGCGAGCATGCGCCCGATGGCGCCCCTCGTCAGCACCGTGTCGCTGTTCAGGAGCAGCACGAACGGAGCGTCGCTCTCGGCAAGTCCACGATTCGCGGCGCGCGTGTAGCCGAGCGCCTTCTCATGGCGCAGCAGCGTCGTCAGCGGAGCCGAGTCTCTCACCGATTCGAGGTAGGTGCGCGTTTCCAAGCCGGAGCCGTCGTCGACGAGGATCAGACGACCGGGAGCCTCGCGCGTCCTGATCACGGAGTCGATGCAGGCCCGCGTCTCATCGAGCGCATCGTGCACGCAGATGACGACGTCGACGGCTCGTTGCCCGCCCCTCGCCCGCCAGCGACCGATCACCCGGGCCTCGCGTCGCGGTCGTCCGGGCTGTGGAGCGCACGGATCTCGAGGGCGCAGCTGGTCGACGACGGGTGGGCGCGCCGCCGGTGGCAGCCGTGCCGGGAGGTCGTCGGCCGCGGATCACCCCGCTCGGAAGACCACCGCTCCCTGTCGAGCCACGCCATCGGCTGCTGCTCCTACTCGCCCTTGCCGACCGAGAGCGGCCGGCTCGATGGCGCGGTAGGACGACAGCTCTCTCCCGTCGAGACGCCTCCCACCGCTCCCGCGTTCGTCAGAGGACAAGAGGGTACGACCTGGGCTGCGATTCGTCGATCGCCACCCGACCTCCACCCGACCGATGCCGCTCTCCCTGCGACACGACTCGAGGTCGCTGTACGACGCCCCGCGATGGATGGCCAGGAGGCAGGTGGCGCTGGTTGCGTCCGAGACGAGAGCTGGTCCGCCGAGCGCTCGCAGGTCTTCTCGGGCTCGGAGGGCTCTGGCGAATGATCGCCGAGGAATCCCTCCTCGAAGATGATCTCAGGCCGAGAGGAGGCGACGCCGAGTCTTGCCTGGTCGTCGAGAGCGGTCATATCGCTGCGCCCTCGACTCGGCAGGGCGTGAAGAAGCGGCTTGAAGCTCTGGGCTCAGCGCGAGAGATCGGGGTTCGACGAGGGCACTCGGAGTCTCGACGAAGACCGGTGCGAGTCGACAGCGCCCAGCGCGGCGCAGGGGCCATCCACGATCAGGCCGCCCCGTCCCGACTGCTCCGCGTTCCGCTGGCCCTCAGCAGAGCGCTGCCACACGCCCGACGGCACACGGCCAGAGAGACAAGCCATGTGTCGCGCGGACATCGAGTGAGCCGGCCCGGAGCCGCGTGTCGCAGAAGGCATGAAACGCCCGCCTCCCGCGGGGGGGCAAGAGAGGGAGGGCCGCCGGGGTCTGGACCGCCGCCCGGGCTCCGTCCACCAACCCCGCCCGCACACGATCATTCGACCAGTCGAGCCACAGAGATCGGTCTCGCTACGAGCTCACCGGCCACTGCATCTGCTGGACACGGCGGCGGCGGCGGCCAAGGCGGAAGACGAGGCGGTCCGCCCTGCATGCGAAACCGCGTGTTCTTGCCGTCTTCCCTGGACCGCTTGGACGATCAGCGCCTCGACATGCGGAACGGATCAGTCCGCACGACTGCATGTGCCCCGCCTTTCGAAGTATGGGAGGCTTCGCGCCGATGGGACAGCCCCGTGGAGCGACGTCGGCGCTGATTCCCTCGCTCACAGCGCTCGTGACCACTCGGGGCGGCCCCCGCGCAGCGCTCATCATCATGGCGGCCGCCGGTGCGCTGATGCAATGGACCCAACCCATCGGCCACGATGTCGCATGGCTGATGGAGGCGGCCGAGCGCTGGCTCGATGGTGCGCAGCTCTACGACACCGATGTGATCGAGACCAATCCGCACCTCATCGTCTACAGCTTCAGCGTGCCCATCGCATTCGCCCGGCGCAGCGGTCTGGATGAGATCCGCCCCGATCCGCCACGCTTTCCCGCGCTCTGGGTCCTGCCCGCCCTGATGCGCGCCCGGGACGGACAGCCCGTGCCCGATGGACTCACGCCCGAACGACTCGGTGAGCTCGAGCGGTGGCTCAGGAGAGCCGTGACTCTGCGCACGCTGCCGACGAGGAAGACGCCGAGCATGCGCCCTCTGCACGCTTCGGGGTTGCCCCCGGCGAATCGCCCGGCTCCGCTGTGGTACATTCCGCGCGCACGACGGACGCGCATCGGTGCAGCGGTACATCGGTGCGTTGGTACATCGGCAGATCGACACATCGGCACATCGGCACATCGGAGTGCCCCGTCCGCCACATCCTCCGTTGCCCCAAGGACCTTGGAGAAGCCCGGCGACATGGCCTCGAGCATCGGTGGCGTCCCTGAACCGACCTCCCGGGGTCGATGGGCCGCGATCGGGACCCGCTGGCGCATCTCCCCCGTCGAGTGCCTCGTGATGATCGCCGGGCTCTGGCTCCATCACCGCTATTTCTGGCTCCTCGACGACGCGTTCGTCTACTTCCGCTACGTGGACAACCTCGTCCTGCTCGATGCCGGCCTGGTCTTCAACCGCGGCGAGTACGTCGAAGGCTTCACGAGTCCGCTCTGGCTCCTACCGCTCGCGACGCTGCGCACCCTGGGGCTCGACCATCTCACATCCGTCTATCTCGTGGGCGTGATCAGCCTGATCGCCTTCCAGTGGACCCTGCTCGCGATCAATCGAGCGCTCTCGCCCGATGGAGCGCCCGCCGTCAACCTGCCGCTCATCCTCCTCGGAGTGAACTATGGCGTCCTCTGCTACTTCTCGTCGGGACTCGAGACGCCCTGGGTCCAGCTGATCGCCGCCTCGACGGCGCTCTACATCCTGCGGCCATCTTCCATCTGGCTCGAGGCCTTCGTCGCGCAGATGGCACTGCTCCGCCCGGATCTGGCCATCGCGCTGGTCTCCCTGGTGCTCTGGAGATGGATCGATGCACGGCGCCCTCCGTGGCGCCTGATCGCGCTCGCAGCCGGGCCGGGACTCGCCTGGCTGCTCTTCCGCATCTACTACTACGCCGACGTCTTCCCCAACACCTTCTACTTGAAGAACGAGAGCTGGCCGAGCCAGGGCCTGCTCTATCTGCACGACACACTCTGGCCCTATGGCGCCTACTTCATCGCGCCCGCCACGATCGCTGGATTCCTCTGGCTGAGGCGGGCGGGCGCGCAGGGCAATACTCTGCATGGGCGCGAGCGCATGGCCATGTGCGTGATCGCCATCCTCGCCACGGTGTACGTCGTGAGGGTCGGAGGAGACACGCGGCACTACCGCTACCTGGCCTTCGCGTTCTGCCTCGCGAGCTGCGCGACGGGCGGATTGATCGAGCACGCGATGAGGCGATGGAGCATGCCCCATCGTGGCCGACTGGCGACAGTGGTTTCGGGTCTGCTCGCGCTCGCATCCTTCGCCGCCTACCCGAGGCAGCTCGAAGCCCACCCGGCAATCTGGCCCGAGCGCGGGGGATGGGCGGGCAAGATCACGGACGCGGCCTGGCATCGGCACTGGCCCTTGATCGCCGACTACGCGGAGTGGCGAGGCGAGGTGAGCGCGGACGCGCTGCGCCGCTGGCGCAGGGATTGGGAGTACGTGGAGGTCTCCAGTCGAGGCCCCTGCGTCCAGTTCTATCGCGACATGGATCGCTTCGCGGTCCAGCTCGCGGGCCTGACCAACGCGTTCGTGGCGCGCACCCAGGGGCTGCTCCTCAGCCCGGGTCACAATCTCTATTCCAGGGAGTGGTTCGAAGAGCTTCGAGCCGTCTATCGAGCCGGCCCGATCGGACGGGGCATGTTCGACGCAGCGCGTGCCCGCCCGGATGCGCCGGCGTGGATCGAAGAGAATCGCGAGACCCTTGCCATCATCGAGGCGAAGGTCTTCAACCGACACGACTTCTTCGAGAACCTCGAGCTCGCCACGCGATTCCCGCCCAGGATGACCCCGATGCAGGGTCAGTCCCCGTAGCCGCGCGCGCGGAGCGCCGCCTTCAACGCCTCGCTGATGGCGGGCGCTTCCCCGAGCTGGAGGGGCATCGCCTCCATGTGGCGGTCGAGGGAGGCGCTCATTCGCCGATGCATCTCCGGATGATCGCCCTTCCGATCCGAGAACTCGTCGTGGGCCGACCCATCGATGCGGA
>CAZQMY010000069.1:0-19240 GCA_964594405.1 uncultured Spirochaetaceae bacterium
GAACACCCGCTGCGTCTACTTCGAGAGCCTCGTCAATCCGAAGAACGACGTCCCCGACTTCCGTGCGATCACCGAAATCGCCCATCAGCACAAGCTACCGACGCTCTGCGACAACACGGTGATGACGCCCGCGCTGCTTCGGCCGATCGAGCACGGGGTGGACGTCGTGATCTACTCCACCACGAAGTTCATCAGCGGGCACGGAGTGCATGTCGGCGGCGCCGTGATCGACAGCGCCAACTTCCGGTGGGCCGACGATCCCGAGCGCTGGCCCGAGTTCTGCGCCCCATCGCCCTCCTATCACGGCGCCGTCTTCGAAGAGGCGCTGCGGCCAATGGGCAACATCGCGTACATCATGCACATGCGGACCCACTGGCTGCGCGACACCGGGGGCACGATGAGCCCCTTCGCCGCATTCCTCACGCTGCAGGGCCTCGAGACGCTCCACCTGCGCATGCCCCGGCACTGCGAGAACGCGCTCGCCGTCGCCCACTTCCTCGAGGGCCACGAGGCCGTGGAGTGGGTGAATCATCCCGGCCTGGAGAGCCATCCCCACCACGCCAACGCGAAGCGCTACCTGCCCGACGGTGCCGGCGCGATCCTCGGCTTCGGCATCCGCGGGGGCGAGGCCGCGGGCCGCAAGTTCATCGAGAACGTGAGGCTCGCGAGTCATCTCGCCAACATCGGAGACGCCAAGACGTTGGTGATCCATCCCGCCTCGACGACCCACTCCCAGCTGACACCGGAGGAGCAGCAGTCGACGGGCGTCACGCCCGAGTACGTGCGCGTGTCTGTCGGCATCGAGGATGCGGTGGACATCATCGACGATCTCGACCAGGCGCTGCGGGCGAGCCTCTGAGCCGCGCGCATGAGCGGGCCCGGGAGCTCCGACGATGGGCGGCACGCGCGTCCGCTTCGTCACGCACGGACCTTCGTCTCCAAGGAGCCGCTGGCCCTCGAGCGTGGCGGCAGGCTGGATGAGGTCGTCGTCTGCTACGAGACCTGGGGTGCGCTCGACGCCGCGAAGTCGAACGCGGTCCTCGTCTGCCACGCGCTCTCGGGTGATTCGCACGTGGTGCGCCACGAGCCGGACGACGATCCCGGCTGGTGGGAGATCCTCGTCGGTGCGGGTCGCGCGATCGACACACGGCGCTACTTCGTCGTCTGCGCCAACGTACTCGGCGGATGTCGGGGCACCACCGGCCCGAACTTCCCGGACCCGCGCAACGGTCGCCCCTTCGGCGCCGACTTTCCCGTCGTCACCGTCGGAGACATGGTCCAGCTGCAGCAGCGGCTCGTGGATGCGCTCGGGATTCCGAGGCTGCACGCGGTGATCGGCGGCTCGCTCGGCGGGCTGCAGGCGATCGAGTGGGCGACCGCGTGCCCGGAGCGGGTCGAGGCGGCGATCGTGGTCGCCGCCGCCCCGCGGCTCAGCAGCCAGGGCATCGCCTTCGACGTCGTCGGCCGCAACGCGATCCGCCACGATCCCCGCTTCGCGGACGGGCAGTACTACGACGGCCCCGCGCCCGAGGCCGGTCTCGCCATCGCTCGCATGCTCGCCCACATCACCTATCTCTCGGACGAGTCCATGCGAGCCAAGTTCGATCCCACGCGCCACGACCCGCGCGACATCGAGACCGGCTTCGAGAGCACGTTTTCCGTCGGATCCTATCTCGCCCATCAGGGCGACCGCTTCGTGGAGCGCTTCGACGCGAACAGCTACGTCACGCTCTCGACGGCCATGGACCTGTTCGATCTCGGCGAGTCACCCGCGCAGCTCGAAGCCTCGCTCTCGCCCTCGACCTGTCGATGGCTCTTCCTCAGCTTCTCGAGCGACTGGCTCTACCCGCCCTCCGCCTCCCGGCAGCTGGTCGACGCGCTGATCGCGCAGTCCAAGCCCGTCTCGAGCTGCGAGATCACGAGTCCGGCCGGCCACGACTCCTTCCTGCTCGAGGAGAGCATGCGGCTGGGCAGTGGCATGATCGCCTCCTTCCTCGCCGATGCACCCGCGCGCGAGACCGGCTCTGGGATCGATGGATCGAGCCGCGTCGAGGCCCCGACGAGCATCTTCTATGCGAGCCGCATCGACTACGAGCTGATCCTACGGCTCATGCCCCCCGGCGCAGGTGTGGTCGATCTGGGCTGCGGCGACGGCGAGCTGCTCGCGATCCTGCGCGATCGCGGTCACGCGCCCCTGCTCGGTGTCGAAGGCGACGAGAACGAGGTCGCCAAGGCGATCGCTCGGGGGCTGGACGTCGTGCACGCAGACCTCGACGACGGCCTCGGCGCGATCCCCGACCACGGCTTCGACGTCGCGCTGCTCTCGCAGACGCTCCAGTCCATCGTCGACGTCGCCGGCGTCCTCGACGAGATCGTTCGCATCGGGCGCCTCGGGATCGTGAGCTTTCCCAACTTCGCCCATCGGCCGATGCGCGAGATGTTCATGCGCGAGGGTCGGCTGCCCAAGCAGGAGGGACTCTACGCGTACGAGTGGCACGACACGCCGAATCGGCGCTTCCCCTCGATCCTCGACTTCTGGGAGCTCTGCGCCGTGCGGGGCATCCGGATCGTCGATGCCGTCTACTTCGATTCGGCCTCGGGTCGCGAGATCACCGAGCATCCGGATCTCGATGCCGATATCGCAGTCGTCGTGCTCGGTCGATGAGCAGGCGGGCGTCAAGAGCACCATCGTGTAGAGACGCAGCCGAAGCTGCCGGAGGCGATCGAGGAGCGCTGGAATGCGGAATCGAGATGAGACGGCTCGATTACGCCCTGGATACCAGGCCGCGTTGCTCGTCGCGCTCGCATTGGGCATCACGCAGTTGCCGACTGTCGCTGCGCGCGCCGAGCGCGTGGCCATCGGCGATGGTCACGCCTGGACCCGAGCTTCGGCCAGGGCCTCCACGCACTCTCCGCGGGATCGGACATGCCTCCGCGGTCGTGGTCATCGGAGGCTCGGCCTTCTATTCCGTCGACGCCGCGCCACCGGTCGGTCGCGGCGAAGCCCGAAGCACCATGGGTCACTTCCTCCTCCGAACCACAGCGCCGGGCACGACTCTCGTTCCCGCGCTGGGCTGGCCCGGAGGGGCTGGACTGGGCGTGGCGGTCACCGCCCTCGGTGTCGCGCGGCTCCGGGCTCGCAGGAAGGACGCGAAGCCGGCCCGACGCCGAGGCCTCGCTGGGCCGGTCCTCCACTTGGCGCAGATCAAGTGCCCTTGAACTCGGGCGGTCGCTTCTGCAGGAAAGCTGCCATCGCCTCCTTGAGGTCGTCCGAGCTGAGGCTCGTCATCATGGTCCAGAGACCGTTGAGCAGGAGGCTCTGCTCGGTGGTGAGATCCTCGCCCTGCTGCAGGATGAACTTGGTCCCGCGGACGGCCAGCGGTGAGTTGACGGCGATCTCGCTCGCCATGTCGAACGCCGCGGCGTAGACCGCCTCCGCGTCGGCGTAGACGTCGTTGACCAGGCCGATCTTCTCGGCGCGCGCCGCGTCGATGTCCTTGCCCGTATAGGCGAGCTCGGCCACGTGACCGCTCGTGACGATGCCCGGCAGGCGCTGCAACGTGCCGACATCGGCCACGATCCCGATCTTCGTCTCGCGCACGCCGAAGGTGGCATCCTCGGAGGCCAGGCGGATGTCGCACGCCGTGGTGAGATCGATGCCGGCGCCGAGGCAGTGCGAATGGATCGCCGCGATCACGGGCACCGGGCACTCCGCCACCGACGAGCTGGCCGCCTGGAAGCTGCGGGTGATGGCGAGCTGCCGGAGGTTGGCGGTGGCGCCCGAGATCTTCTCCCCAGCGCCCGCATGCCCCGCGGCCGGACTCCCGGAGCCCAGCGCCATGAGATCGATGCCGACGCAGAAGCTCTTGCCCTTGCCGGCCAGCACCAGGGCGCGCACGTCCTCATCGGATGCCACGGCCTCGATGGCGCGGGGCAGATCGTTCCACATGGGAGGGTTCATGGCGTTGCGCTTGTCAGGCCGATCGAGCCAGAGGGTGGCGACATGACCGGACTTTTCGAGGGAGAGCACTTCGGATGAGAAGTCCACGGGCTTTTCCTTGGGTAGGGGGTCGAGAGCAGCTCGGGCGCTGGCAGAGGGTACCGAGCCTGCTCGCGGCTCGCGCACGGAGTCGCTCAGGCGACCTGCAGAGCCCTCCCGCACGGCCCCTCGAGCGGCGACCAGGCCCGTACATCAAGGGTGCTCAGCCCTGCGGCTCAGCATCCTCGGTGGTGCGTTCGCAGAGGCGCCAGAGCGCCCTGCGCTCGTCCTCGGACTCGCGCGTCCAGGGCAGCCAGTGGGTGCGGCGCGCCTCCCGATCGAACCAGAACACGCCGGTGCTCTCTCGGACCCGCGGACAGGCGGCCAGCCAGATCACGGTGTCGGCGCCTTCGGCCGGCGTGCGCAGGATGTTGCGGGTGATCCGGTGGAAGCCGGGCAGGGACGAGGCCACCGCCGGCGTATCCGCCCAGCCCGGGTGCATCGAATGCACGACCACACAGCGATCGCTCAGAGCATCGGCGAAGAGCTCGGCCAGCACCACCTGGGCGCGCTTGGTCTCCGCATAGGCGACCACACCGTCGTAGTCGCGCCCGGTCCACTGGGAATCCTCGACGTTCAGCTTCCGGGAATACATGCCGCCCGAGGAGACCCAGACGACGCGCGCGTCGGACGAGGCCGCCAGGCGCTCCTCGAGCAGACGGGTCAGCAGGAAGGGCCCGGCCACGTGCGTGGCGAAGGTGAGCTCGAGACCGTCGGCGGTCTCGACGCGTTCGTCCGGCAGCACACCCGCGTTGTGGACCAGGACGTCCACGGGTCGTTCGGCCACCCGCGCGGCCGCCCCGCGCACCGACGCGAGGTCCGACATGTCTACGACCTCGAGCGAGACCCGGGAGCTGCCCGTCTGCTCCTGGATGCGGGTCAACGCCGCCTCACCGCGCTCGGCGTTGCGACACAGGAGCACCACCTCGGCGCCCAGGTCGGCGAGAGCCAGCGCCGTCTCGAACCCGATGCCCGAGTTCGCCCCGGTCACGACGCAGCGGCGCGCGGAGAGATCGACGTCGAGGTCGTCGGGCTCGAAGGCCAGCGAGTGGATCCGGAAGCCGGTGCGATCGAAGGAGGCCACGACGAAGGGGTCGACGATCCGGCCGAGGGTCCGTCCCAGCCACTGCTGCGCCGCCGACACCCGCACGGTCTCGTCCACCTCGATCGCCCCCTCGTCGAGCGCATCGAGGATCTCGTCCACGGGAGGATGGTCGCCGGCCTCGCGACTGCGATACGCGTAGGTCAGTCGGCCGCCGGGCTGGATGACGAACACGCCCCCGAGCTGCCAGGGATCTCCTTCCACCGAGCGCTGTACGAAGCCCTTCCGGAGCGCCCTCATCGCGTTGCGTGGAAGCCGCGGCGACAGGACCTCCACCCGTCCGCGACGCAGGCCTGCGGCGCGATACGCCCTCAGCTCGGGGTCCACCAGCAGCGGCCCTTCGAGGCCGAAGTCCTCGCGGAAGGCCGAAGCGAAGTAGGCCGTGCCGTTGCCCACGATCACCAGCTCGGCGCCGCGGTCGTGAATGTCTCCGATCCGGTCACGCAACTGCGTGACTTGCTCACGGCAGAAGAGTCAACCGAAGTGTCGGATGAAGACCAACACGACGGGTCGGTCGCGCCAGGCATCGGCGAGGCGCACGGTCTCGCCCTGCCAGTCCCGGAGCTCGATGCCCGCGAGCTTCGTCAGCGTATTCATGTCGGTGCCTCCGCGCTGCCCTGGCACAGCGCTCGGGAAGGGTCCCGATCCCTTCCCGTGTCTCCCTGGCATAGCGCGGATTCATCGGACCTCAAACAACAAAGGGCCGGGAGCACGGAAGCGGTCGCACGCCTCCCTCGCGAGCGTCGGCGGCACGACATGGAGACGGGCACGGTCGCAGCGCGATTCCGGCGTGCGGCGGCAGCGCCGGCCGGCCTGCGCCTCGACTATCTCGCGTCGTCCCGCCAGCCGCGCGCCTCGACCATCGCGTGATAGAGATAGCTCTGCTCGAAGACGACGCGGATGAGCGCGGCGCGGGGACCGCCCGCATAGACGGGCACATCCTCCCCCGAGTGGGTCTCGCTTCCGAGCGGAACGGTCGCCTCCTGCAGGTAGTCGGGCGCCGTCGTGTCGGCGTCGGTGAGGTCGGGGCGACCCGCCTCGATGGCCTCGTAGCTGCACTCGAAGGGCGGGCGCCGACTGCAGGGGCGATGCGGATGCGTATGGATCCCCTCCGGCTGGGAGGCCGACGCGCCCGTATAGCCGGGGCCGTTGGCGTACGAGAGCGTCGTGTAGGGCAGGCCGAGCGAGTCGAGGCTCTCGCGCCACTCACCGCCACGAATCCAATCCGGCCCCGCCACCTTGCCGAGGATCGGGTTCCCGCGCTCGGGATAGCCGGCGATCGTGAACACGTGGCCGTGGTCCGCCGTGACGATGATCAGCGTCTCGCTCGGATCGGTGCGCTCCATCGCCACGCGCACCGCATCGGAGAAGGCGATCGTATCGAGCAGGGCGCGATGCGCGTTGTTGGCGTGGTGCGCGTGATCGATCCGCCCGCCTTCGACCATCAGGAAGAAGCCGGCCGGGTTGCGCGAGAGGATCGAGATCGCGGCCTCGGTCATGCGCGCCAGCGACGGCTCTCCCGCCGCATCCTCGGCCCGGTCGAGCTCCCAGGCCATATTGCCCGGCTCGAAGAGACCGAGCAGCTGCTCGGTGCTCGCGAGGTCGACGGCGTCGAGCTGGTCGAGGCTCCAGACATAGCGGCCGCCGGGGCGCGCCGCCTTCCACTCCTCGGCGAGATCGCGGCCGTCGACCCGCGCGCCGGCCGATCGCGGATCGTCGGGTCGCTCGGGATCGGGCTCGCCCTCGGGCCGGAAGTGTGCGCGGCCGCCGCCGAGCACGACGTCGAGGCCGTCGCCATGGTCGAGCTCCACGAGCTGCCGAGCGAGATCGGGAAAGCCTGCGTCCCGCGCCTCGGCCGGCAGCCTCGAGTCGTCCTCCCAGAATCGCAACGCCACGTGGCCGTAGCAGGCGGCGGGTGTCGCATGGGTGACGGTGGTCGTCGACACGACCCCGGTCGAGAGACCGCGATCCTCGGCCTCCTCGAGCAGCGTGAGCATGCGGGCCGCCTCCACACTGCGGTAGTCGCCTCGCACGATGCGCTCGTCGACGCCGAGCGTTCCGATCAGCGTCTTGACCCCGGTCATCATCGCCGTCATGGTCGCGGCCGAGTCGGGCACCTGCGAGTCGACGGTGTACGTCTTCGACAGTGCGACGTGGGGAAGACGCTCGAAGGCCAGCGCGTTCTCCTCGCCCGGCTCGCCGCGGAGCTGACCCTCCAGGATGCGCGCCGCGGTCACCGTCGTGAGCCCCATCCCATCACCGACGAAGAGGATCACGTTCCTGGCGGGCGCCTGGCCCGCGATCGTGGACCGCGCCTCGGCGATGGCGGCCCGACCCTCGGCGAACCACGCATTTCGAAGGCGCTCGTCGTCTTCGTGTGCGGGTCGGGGCGCGTCGCCACCGGTGGAGGCGCACGCGAGTCCGACGAGGACGACGAGACCGAGCCAGATGGAGTTCGCGGAGTTCACGGGTCCTCGATCGGTTGATTGGAACGGACAGATCTTTGCAGAATCGGGCCGCTTCGCCCACCACCTCGGCGAGGCTTTCGCGCCGCGGCGTCCCTTCGATCTGTGCGAGCATCTCCGCAAACGGGGAGCTTCGATGTGCTGCTCCTGACGCCGTTCACACGCCGTAGAGCGAGGAGGGGCCGCTGGACCGCGAGGGTGCATCGGATGGCTGGGAGCCCGGAAGACGAATCGCCGTGGGCGGGCTCATCCTCGTCGTCCACGCGGTCCTCCTCGCGTGGAACGCCAACGAGCTCGGGCGACATCTCGACGTCCACACGGCCGGCTCGTCGGGAATCCTGCTCACGGCTCTGCGTGTGCTCGCGATCCTCGGCGCCGGAGGTCTGGGGCTGCGACTCGCACTCCGTCGCCCCGCCAGCCCGCCGCCCTTCGCCCAGTCGGCCCTGCATCTGATCCTGGCAGGCGGCGGCGCACTCGTCGCCGCGACCCTGGCTCGCGCCCTGCTGGCTGAGACCGATCCCCGCTGGACGGCGCGTGCGGCATTCTTCGCGGCTCTGGCCCTCGGACAAGGCCGCGCGCTTCGCGACGCCGGCCACGCGATCAACGGCAGCCCGCGAAAGCGGCGAGAGATCGTCGCCTTCAACCTCCTGGCTTCGCTGATCCTCCTCGAGGCCGCCGCGACCTTCCTCGCGGCGCGTTGGCCCACGCCGCTCCTCGCCGGACCGGAGGCGCCGGTTCGCATCGCCGCGCTGCGGGACGAGCCCGGCCGCAATCACTACGGCTCGCCGATGAATGATCGGGGCTACTACGACGACGCGTTCTTCGCGGCGGGGCCCGAGGATCTGGTGGTCACCGTGCACTCCGACTCATTCGGCCCGGGCATCGTCCCGCGGCGCTACAACTTCGTCGACGTCGCGGAGGCGCGCGTTCGCGATGCCGTCGGGCCGCGCTTCTCGCGGGTCGCGCTCCACAACTTCGGGATCGTCGGTGTCTCGATCAATGTCCACCGGTACGTGCACGACACGGAGGCCCTCCCCCTTCGCCCCGCACTGGTCGTTCTGGCGGTCTTCGTCGGCAACGACATCCTCGACGGCCACACCTACGGAACGCCCCTGATCGAGCGATATGCGCTGCAGGAGTGGTACGTCGCGAGCGTGGTCCAGCGCGCACTCTCGCTCTGGCGTGCCTCGCCCGAAGAGCGCGCAGCCGTGCGGGCGCTCGGTCGGGATGCGGTCCCCGCCGCTGTGTACCCCCCCGCCGTCGACCCGGGCCTCCAGCTGCCCACGTACTCTCCGGAGACCTTCGCCCGCATCGAGCTGCGCCGCATGGAGGTCTCGAACGTCCAGGATCGCGACGTCGCACGCCGATGGTCGGCCTTCACGCGAGGACTCGAGGCCTTTCACGAAGTCGTGGGCGAACGCCTGCTGGTGATGCTGATCCCCGATGTCTTCCAGGTCGACGATGCGCTCTACGACGAGCTGCGCGCGAGATCACCCGAAGTGGCTTCATACCCGCGCTTCCTGCCCCAGGAGCGCCTGCTCGCCCTCTGTCGTCAGCGCGGAATGCATTGTCTCGATCTGCTGCCGGCGCTTCGGGCCGCAGAGTCGGAGGGTCGCACGTACCACCCTCGGGACACCCACTGGAACGCGCTCGGCAATCGAGTCGCGGGCGAGCGGCTCGCCGACGCGCTCCTCGAGCGGTTGGCGGCGATCTCCGAGCCCGAGTCGAGGGCGCAGTCCCGTCGTCACGGGCCCCCGCCCGTCCGGGCGGGGGGGCGATGGAATCCGCTCCGGCCCGGCCGCCATGCGACGCCTTGAGAGCCCCGCAGACGCGAAGGGCGCTGGCATCGGCGCCCGTGCCAGCCGCCCGGTCGATCGCGTGGGGCGAGTCTGGGAATCGCTACTGTGCGACGCGCGATCGGCGATCGCCACGAGGGAGACGCGAAGATGATCCGAACGACACGACTCAGCTTCTTGAGCGCGACCGGCGACCGGCTCGCGGCCCGCTACGACCAACCGATCGGCCCCATCCGCGCCACCGCGATCTTCGCTCACTGCTTCACCTGCTCGAAGGACCTCGCGGCGCCCTCTCGCATCTCCCGTGCACTCGCCGAGCAGGGCTTCGGGGTCCTGCGCTTCGACTTCACGGGCCTCGGTCACTCCGAGGGCGAGTTCGAGAACACCGACTTCTCCTCGAACATCGAGGACCTCGCCGCCGCCGCCGACCACCTGCGCGCCACCGAGGGCGCGCCCGCGCTGCTCATCGGCCACAGCCTGGGCGGGGCCGCGGTGCTGGCTGCGGCGGAGCGCATTCCCGAGGCCAGAGCGGTCGTCACCCTCGGTGCGCCGGCGAACCCCAGGCACGTCCAGCGGCTGCTGGCCTCTTCGCTCGACGAGATCCGGCGAGACGGGGTGGGGGAAGTCGAGATCGCCGGCCGGACCTTCCGCATTCGTCGCGAGATGATCGAAGACCTCGATGCCCATCCGCTGGCCGAGCGGATGGCCTCGCTCCGCAAGGCGCTGCTCGTGCTCCACGCCCCGCGCGACGAGATCGTCGGCATCGAGAACGCAAGTGAGATCTTCCTCGCTGCCCGCCACCCGAAGAGCTTCGTCTCCCTCGATGACGCCGATCATCTCCTCTCGAACAGGGCCGACGGGGAGTACGCGGCCCGGGTGATCGCCGCCTGGGCGAGTCGCTATCTCCCGGCCGACAGCGCGGAGCAGCGCGCCTCGGAGCCGGGCGGAGTCCATGTCGAGGAGACGGGCTACGGCCTCTTTGCCACGGACGTCTCGGTGGGCGCCCACCTGCTGCGCGCCGACGAGCCACGCGCCGTGGGCGGGGACGACACCGGACCGACGCCCTACGGACTCCTCGCCGCCGCACTCGGCGCCTGCACGACGATGACGATGCGGATGTACGCCAACAGGAAGCAGTGGCCGCTCGAGAAGGTCTCGGTTTCGGTCGCACACGAGAAGATCCACGCGAAGGACTGCGAGGCCTGCGAGACGCAGACGGGGAGGGTCGATCGCTTCGACCGGAGGCTGCGGATCGAAGGCCCCGAGCTCACGGCCGAGCAGCGCGCACGGCTGATCGAGATCGCCGATCGCTGTCCGGTCCATCGGACCCTCCACAGCGAGGTCGACGTGCGGACGCTCATCGACGAATAGGCAGCGACCGAAGCGGCGCACCCTGGCGGCCGAGCCGGAATCGCCCTCGCGCTCTATCCTCCGTCACCGCACCATTCGATGGATCCGATGGAGGAACGATGGACTTCGCACACTCTGAGGGCGCGGAGCTGGTGATGGCACAGGTCGAGCGCTTCGTGCGCGAGCGGGTCGTGCCCAACGAAGAGACCTATCGGGATCAGCTGGTCGGAAGCAACGACTATCGCGAGTGGCGGATTCCGCCGATCGTCGAGGAGCTCAAGGCCGAGGCCCGCGAGCTCGGGCTGTGGAACCTCTTCCTGCCCGATGAAGAGTACGGGGCGGGCCTCGACAATCGAAGCTACGCCCCCGTCGCCGAGATCACCGGCCGCAGCTTCCTCGCACCGGAGGTCTTCAACTGCGCTGCGCCCGACACCGGGAACGCCGAGGTGCTGGTCCGCTACGGATCACCGGAGCAGAAGGAGCGCTGGCTGCGGCCCCTGCTCGACGGAACGATCCGCTCCGGCTTCTCGATGACCGAGCCCGCGGTGGCCTCGAGCGATGCGACGAACATGAAGGCCACGTGCGCGGTCGAGGGCGACGAGATCGTGCTCAACGGGCAGAAATGGTGGACGAGCGGTGCGGGGGATCCGCGCTGCGCGTTCCTGATCTTCATGGGCGTCACGGATCCCGACGCCGCTCGCCACGAGCGTCACTCGATGGTGGTGGTCCCCATGGACACACCGGGCGTGAAGATCCTGCGGATGCTTCCGGTCTTCGGCCATCTGGGAGAGCCGCATGGCCATGCGGAGATCCTCTACGAGAACGTCCGCCTGCCCCTCGATCACGTGATCGCCGGACCGGGGCGCGGCTTCGAGATCGCGCAGGGACGCCTCGGGCCCGGCCGGATCCACCACTGCATGCGCGCGATCGGCGCCGCCGAACGCGCGCTGGAGCGGCTCTGCCAGCGCGCGGTGAGCCGGGTCGCCTTCGGCAAGCCCATCGTCAACCTCGGCGCGAACCGCGACATCATCGCCAACTGTCGCATGGCGATCGACCAGGCGCGTCTGCTCACGCTGCGCGCGGCGTGGGCGCTCGACACCCTGGGCACCTTCGGCGCGCTGGTCGACATCTCGGCCATCAAGGTGGTCGCGCCCAACGTGCTCCAGCAGGTCGTGGATGCCGCGATCCAGGTGCATGGTGGCGAGGGCGTGTCGGATCCGGAGCTCAGCTACCTGATGGGGATGGCGCGAGCCCTTCGCATCGCCGACGGTCCGGACGAGGTCCATCGCGGCATGGTGGCGCGCCTGGAGCTGAAGAAGCACATGTAGCGGTCAGCCGGGCATGGACGCGCCATCGCCCCTGCCGACGACGACGGGGAAGCGCGCCGCTCGGCGCCTTCACGCCCGGACCATGGGGGCGCCAGCCGGATCCAGAGGCAGCACCACCACGATCCGCGCCCCCCCGATCCCGCCCTCCTCGATCCAGATCTCGCCGCCGTGCTCGTGCACGAGACCGCGCACCAGCGAGAGGCCGAGTCCGGCGCCGCCCGAAGACCGGCTGCGACTCGGGTCGAGTCGCGTGAAGCGCTCGAACACGTGCTCGCGCTCTTCCGCCGGAATGCCCGGCCCGTCGTCCTCGATCTCGAGCCGGGCCTCGTCGCCGCGCGCGGAGAGCGACACCTGGATGTGACGATTGCCGTAGCGTTCGGCGTTCTCCAGGAGGTTCCGGACGACGCGAACCAGGTCGGCCTCGACGCCCCGGATCCGCACGGGCGAGACGCCGCTCAGCGAGACCTTCGCCTCGCGGAGCGCCGCGGCCTCGCTGCGGACCACTTCGTCGAGATCGACGTCCGCGAGGGGACGCGGCGGCGCGTTCGTGGACGACTTCGTCTCCTCGAGACGCGCCATTCGCAGCAGGTCATCGACCAGCTGCTGCATGCGAATCACCTCCTCCGTGGCATCCTCGGCGCGGCGGGGCCAGTCCGCCTCTTCCGGGTGCGCCAGGCCCACCTCGAGCTGGGCGCGCAGCGCGGCGATGGGGCTGCGCAGCTCGTGCGAGGCGTCGCCAACGAAGGCGCGCTGACGCCCGGCGCCCTCGGCGACGCGGTCGAGCATGCGATTCAGGCTGATCACGAGCCCGCGCACCTCATCGTCCGCCGGCGGCACCTCGATCCGCCGATCCAGGGTGCCGAAGGCGATCTGCTCGGCCTCGCGCTGGAGATCGCCCACCACGCGCAGCGAACGTCCGACGAGCAGCCAGGCCAGAAAGCTGACGAAGGCGATCAGCATCGGACCGCCGAAGAGGAGGGTGCGCGTGAGCGCATCGAGGGTGGCGTCGACGGACTCGAGCGACGAATCGAGGGCGAACGCATGCGGGCCGGGCGCGTCTTCGAGCCGGACCAGGATCGCGGTACGCAATCGCCGACGCCCATCCGGGAGTGCAACGACCTCCTGCGGCCACTGCAGGGGCTCGACGCGCCGAAAGACACTCGTTCGCGCCTCATCGATGACGTCGCGACAGGCCTCCATGGCGGTGGCGATCCGATCGGAGAGCTGCAGCGAGGTGCCCGATCCGAACTGCTCGAAGAACTGGGAACGCATGCACGTTCGCACGGTCGCCTCGGACTCCGCCAGCATCGCGCCCATCTGCGCAGCCGCCTCGTCGAGCCGCGCGTCACCGCGCCAGTCATCGAGCCACTGCTCGAGCTCGGCCGGCGGGGCAGATCCGGGCCCGCTGAACTCGACATCGCCGGTGGGGCTGATCAGGAGGAGATCGGAGTCGGAGTAGCCGTCGATGGGGACGACGGGTCCGCGGAGCGGACCGTCGCCGAGCATCGAGCCCGATTCGAGCAGCCTCACGCGGAAGAAGGACTGGCGGAGCGCGCGCACGAGGTCACGCTCGCGCAGATTCTCGAGCATCCGGTGCTCGACGGCCCGCAGCCAGGCGGGCCCTGCCAGCAGCAGGGCGAAGGCGACGCCCGCCGCCGCGAGGCCCGTCAGCCGAATGCGCAGGCTCCAACCTCTCATCTTCGGCCCGCCGCCCGCCAGGACGCTACCCGCCCGCCTCGAGTCGGTAGCCGAGCCCGCGCAGGGTCGTGATGCTCTCCCGGCCGAAGGGACGGTCGAGCTTCTGCCGCAGGTAGCGGATGTAGACCTCGACGACGTTGAAGTCGCCCTCGTAATCGAAGCCCCAGACCGCGTCGAGGATCGCCTGCTTCGAATGGACTGCGCCCGCGTTGCGCATCAGGAACTCGAGCAGCGAGTGCTCCCGGGCCGTGAGCTTCACGGTGGCCTCCCCCCGGCGGCAGACGCGCGTCCGTGTATCGAGCTCGAGGTCGCCGACGCGCAGCACCGAGTTCGCCGCCTCGCCCCCGCGACGCAGGAGCGCGTGGATCCGCGCCACGAGGACGGGATAGGAGAAGGGCTTGGTCACGTAGTCGTCCGCGCCGAGCTCGAGCCCGCGTCGCTCGCTCTCCTCGCCATCACGCGCCGTCAGCATCAGGATCGGCGTGCCGATGCCCTGCTCTCGCAGCCGGGTGCACACCTGATAGCCGCTCATCTGGGGAAGCATCACGTCGAGCACGATCACGTCGTAGCGCCCCTCCTGGGCCTTGAAGAGCCCGTCGGTGCCGTCGTGCGCGAGATCCGTCTCGAAGCCCTCCGCCTTCAGTCCGTCGGCCAGGGCGCGCGCGAGGCGCTCTTCGTCTTCCACGATCAGGATCCGCACCGCCGCATTATAGATCAGGGCGCCACCGCTTCCTGAGCAGTCTCTCAGCGGGGCTCAGCCTGCCCTCAGCCCGAACCCACTATGTTGCGAGACGTCCGGGCTCCACCCGGAAGCGATCGCTGCGAATGCTCGGAGACCCGGCCGGAAGCAGATGACCGGCAACTCTACGGTCGAAGAGCACGAGAGATGAATCGCCTTGTACCTGCTCGTTGCAATGCTCCCACCACGAAGTACCCGCGATGAAGTACCCACGATCAAGCACCGCTCGAACCCGCTCCACAAGGAGAGCTCCCGATGCTGCGCGCACGCCACACGATGGTTTCACTCTCACTCCTCATCACCCTCGCCTCCCCGGGCCCGGCAGACGCTGCGAGCTGGAATCCCGCGACCTGCCAGATGGAGGATGACGGCTCCTCTCGGGGGCTCGGCGACCTGGGTCTCCAGTCCGAGACCTTCACGATCCCCAGCGGCGAGATCACGGTCTACTCCCCCACGATCCTCCCAGGCAGCAGCTGCACGTTTCCGCTGATCGTCTGGGGCAACGGAACCAGCGCAACCGGCGGCGCCGCCTATCCGGGGTACTTCGAGCAGCTGGCCAGCCATGGCTTCGTCGTGGCGGCGCACCACACGAACCTGACCCTCTCCGGAACGCCCCTGCTCGATGCAGCGGCGTTCATGATGACGCTGAGCGACGACCCCTCGAGCCCCTTCCACCAGCGGATCGCGCCGGGCTATGGCTTGATGGGCAAGTCGCAGGGAGCGTATGCGGCCTCACGCGACGTGGGAGCCGACGCGGATGCCATCGCGGCCGTGATGATCGCCGGATCGGTGAACGGGATGACGAAGCCGGGGCTGTGGGCCACGGGTGACCTGGACTTCCTGCAGACGGCCACCCGGACCGGCTACGACACGGCTACCGGCCCGGGCGTGTATGCCGAAGCCGCCGGAGGCGTGGATCACATGGGCATGAACACGCATCTGGGAACCATCGAGCTCTCCACCTCGTTCATGCGCTGCCATCTCCGAGGCGACGCCAATACCTGCGACTACATCCGGTGCGATTCCTGCCAGACCGAGCCGTGGGGCGTCTTCGAGGCTCGGGAGGCCGTGCCCGTGGCCGTTCCGTCGAGCGGTGGATTCGGCCTCGCGTCGCTCGTCTGCGCGCTCGGCGCAGCAGCCATCAGGTGGACATACCGCCGAGCCCCTTTCGCCAACGGCTGAACGACGCGATCGGGCCGGCGACGGGCCTCGCGAGCCACGGCCAGGGGTGAAGGGCGGCCACGTCGATCCGGTCGAGGAGCGTACGAAAGCCAGGCACAGGCGCGAAGGTCACGGCGGGCGTGTGGTCCGCGAGAACATCCGCGGGCGGACCGCGCCAGAGCTCGACCTCTCGGTGCGTCCCGAGCTCGGCCAGCGTCTCGGTGAGGAAGACGAGGCGCTTGCGCGAGAGCTGCAGCGCAGCGAGCAGCGGCGCGTCGAAGACGAAGACCACCGGCAGCTCGGGCCAAGCGGCGAGCGCCGGGTCGTCGAGGCCGAGTGACTCGGCGGTGAGCCAGACACGATCGGGCTCACCGCTCAGCTCGAGCGACTCCGGTCCGCTCGTTCGCGCGAGATCGCGATCGCGACGCAGCGCGGCGGGGGCATCGCATCGCGTGGCGGGCTCGGCGTCGGGCCAGCGCTCGATCGGGCAGCGCGCGTTCAGCGCACAGCGCTCGCACAGACCGGGGGCCCGCTTCTCGACCTGCCAGCGGCTGAAGCCGTAAGCCTTGCCACCCGACGCGCCAACCGTCCACTGCCAGCCGAGTCGGTTCGCGGCGCGCGATCCGTCCAGCAGGTGGCGAAAGAAGTGATCCTCGCCATCCTGCCAGCGCGCCCCGTGGCGCACGCTCCACTGCGACGCGAGCCACATCCGAGTCTGGTTGACGAGCCAGCCGTCGCGCTCGAGCTCTCCGGTGCAGAGCGCCATGCACGCCATCCCGCCGGGCCACGGGTCTCGCTCACCGCCAGGCCTTCGCGCCGGCTCCGCGCGAAGCGATCGGGCCATACGCCTGCCCAGCCGCGCATAGAGGTGCCGCGCATACTCCTGCCAGAGCAGCTCGTCGCGGTACTTGTGCACATCGCGCGGGGGGCCGTCGCCCACCGCTTCCCAGACGCGTGGCAAGGACAGCAAGCCGTGGCGAATGTACGGGGACAGGCCAGAGGCGCCGCGACGGGCTTCGGGCCACACCTCGTTGCGGCGCGCCGCGTAGCCTTTCACCGAGTACCCGGCGAGGGCGGCGTCCGCGGCGGACTGCCCACCCCGGAAGCGCGACGACGCATCGCTCGCATCCCCGCACAGATCGGCGAGGTGCTCATCGACGAATCGCGCGGCCGCCTCGGGGCCGGGATTCGGAGGCTCGAGCGACACCGCTGCGTCGAGCGGCGCCTCAGCCACGAGTCAGCCGCACACGGATGGCGCCGCGAGCGCGCGACGGATCGACGACATGGCCTCGCTGGGTGATCACGACCCTGCCGCTCGCGGCGAGCCTTCGCGCCGCGCGCCGGGTGCGCTCCATCAACGCGCGCCAGCGCTGCGGATCGACGTGCCGGGCCGCCTCCGACGGACAGATCGTCGCGCCCGATGCGCGCCCCTCCAGCAGCGCGAGGATCGACGCCTCCAGCGCGCGATCGGTGTCGCTCGGCTTCTGGCGTCGGCACGCCTCCGAGCAGTAGCGGACCTGGGGCCAGCTGCGGGCCCACTTCCTGCGCCAGGCGAACGCGCGACCACAGCCCGCGCAGATCTTTTCCTCGTCGGCGGGCGCATGCGTGTCTTTCGCCACCGTCGTCGACCCCCGTATATCCAATTCAACCTGCGTCTATCGGGTGCGCCATGGAAGCCTACAGTCCGGATTCGAGGTCGACACGCTCTGCGGCCAATGCAGGTTCGTGGCGGGATCCCACCCCTCGTCTCGACCTCGGGGAGCGGATCCGACGGCCACCCGGCCGCCCGCCGGGTGCCCCTTCTGGTCGTGGCGGAAGACCCGATGCGCAGCCTGCGGTCGATGAGATCGCGGGCGAGCCACCGGAAATGCCCCCTGATCGATCGTACAGGTGCGGTTCATCCCGATCACGCCAACCCAAGGCGAGCGCCCGGGCGGCGGAGTTCATCGGTGCGCCGGTGGTGCGGGTCGCCCTTCGGAGCGACGGCAGCCACGACGTGAAGGCGATGCTCGCCGCGGCGAAGGCGCCGCCGACGGGCCTCCTCTACGTCTGCAGCCCCAACAACCCGACGGGCACGATCACGCGCCGCGACGACGTGGCGTGGCTGCTCGAGAACAAGCCGCCCGAGACGATCATGCTCCTGGACGAAGCCTACATCCACTTCTGCGACGAGCCCGGGGGAGCCGACCTCGTCGAGGCGGCGAAGGACGTCGTGGTGCTCCGGACCTTCTCGAAGATCTACGGCATGGCGGGCCTTCGTGCCGGCTTCGCGATGGCCCGCCCAGACCTGCTCGAGCGCATGAACGGCTTCAAATCGGGCGCCATGCCCGCCACCGCCATGGCCGCGGCCCGCGCGATGCTGGAGGACCCGGAGCTGGTCCCGGCGCGCAAGTCGCAGAATCGGAAGCGACGCGAGGCGTTGATGCGCTTCCTCGACGAAGAGGGCTTCGCCCATACGCCCTCGGTGAGCTCGAAGGTGATGGTGGACGCCCGGATGCCCACGAAGACGGTGATCGAGAAGATGGCGGAGCGGGGCGTGTACATCGGCCGCCCGTGGCCGGTCTGGCCGACCCACGTCCGCATCTCCCTCGGCAACGACGAGGACATGGCTCGGTTCCGATCGGCCTTCCTGGCGGTCACACGCGACGCGAGTGGCTGAGGGCGACTGCCGGCCCGACCTCTCGCATCGACGGGCCCCGGGCGAATGGGCGAGCCGCCTGGCAACGCGATTGCTGGACGCCTCGAGGAGCATGTCGAGGGACTTCGAGCATCGCCGGGATGCTGAGTCGGCCTGGGGGCAATCCCCGACCTGGCCTCGGCCCCTGTCTACCGATCAGCCTGTCTACCGATGAGAGAGGGGTGTGGGAATCGAGGTCCGGCATGAACCCTTCGTTCATCTTCGTGTGTGCGCTGCTCGCGACCTCCGTCGCGAGCGCGTCACAAGGACGATCCGAGATGCCTCCGCCGATCGTGCCCACCGAACATGCGATGCGCGAGTCCCTCTTCGGCGCCCCCTTCTGGGAGGTCCTCCCGCACGCCCAGCAGCTCTCCGACCCGGACATGTCCTTGACGCCACCAGAGGTGATGGACGAGGGCTCCGATCTGCCCTGGAAGCCCGCGATCGCCCAGCGCTCGGTCTCAGGCGGCGTGAGGGAGACGCGCTGGTATCGAATGGATCTCAGGCTCCCGCCGCTCGATCAAGATCACTGGGTGTTCTTCCATCGCTGGCCTCGCTTCGGGACGATCGATCTCTGGCTCGTCGAAGCGAGCGGCACGGTCTCCCATCAGACGCTCACGAGCGCTACGCCCATCGCCCAACGTCGCCTTCGCGGGCCGGGCGCGGCCTTCATCCTCGACATCGACGACGAGCCCATCAGGGCCTATCTCCGGATCTCACCCTCGGAGTCCGGGCTGAGGTTCGATCCATGGATCCTGACCGCCCGACGACACGCAGCCCAGGTGGACTGGGAGAACGCAGTCTTCATCGCCTGGGCCGGCATGATGCACGGCCTGCTCTTCTACTATCTGGAGGTCTACTTCAGCACGCTGGACAGGGCCAATC
>CAZQMY010000070.1:0-19185 GCA_964594405.1 uncultured Spirochaetaceae bacterium
GCGGGGGACATGGGAGACCTCGGGCGCGTTGGGTCGGCGTGCCCGAGCCAGGCCCCTCTTGGACACCGCTCCCTCCGATCCGTTCTCGGGGCGGGCTGCAGGGTAGTACATGCATGCGCCGCAGCGACCGCTCTGCATGGCGGAGAGCGCCTGGTCTGGCACCCTCTCGGCCGCGGGTGGGCCGCGCCTCGAGGGAGTGGAGATGAGCAGCGCGAATCCGGCGACTGGGCGCGACGAGGGTGGGCGAGGCGCTCGCCGCGGGGCACCGGAGCCCCTTCAGCGGCCGCGCAGCAGCGCGGCGCGGGCGCTCCGCGGCTTCGGCCTGCTCTTCGACGGCTACCGATTCCTTCGCAGCCACCGCCCGCTCTGGGGCCTGGCCGTGATCCCGGTGCTCTTCTCGGTGATCGCAATCGGGCTCGCCACGCTCGGGATCGTTTCCTACGCGGGCGAGCTGATGGCGTTGATTCGCGGTCTGCTTCCGATGTTCCAGGTGGAGCAATGGTATCAGTGGCTCTGGCTCGGCCCCTTGATCGCCTTCTTCTGGGTGCTGGGGGCAGTGATCTTCGTCGTCCTCTCAGGGCTCGCGATCATGGTCTCGGTGATGATCGCGAGCGTGGCGGCGGCGCCCTTCCTCGACGTGCTCGCATACCGCACGGAGGCGCTTCTCGAGGGTCGTGTGGTCGAGAGCGACCAGAGCGGGCTGGCCGGACTGGCGGGCGATGTGGGCCGCTCCATGTGGGGCGAGGCGCAGCGCACGGCCACCTTTCTGGCAGTCTGGATTCCGCTTGTCTTCGTCGGTCTCGTGGTGCCGGGCGCGCAGCTGGTCACGGCGCCTGCGCTCTACGTCCTCACCGCTCTGTTCCTGCCGCTCGACTTCGCGGGCTACACGCTGGATCGTCGCCGGATCCCCTTCGCCGAGCGGCGGGCCTGGATCCAGGGTGATCTCGCCCTGATGGGCGGATTCGGGACCGCGGCCTTCGTCGCCTGCTTCGTGCCGGGGCTGAATCTGCTGATGATCCCGGTGCTGGTGGTCGCGGGGACCCTCCTGGCCGTGCGGTATGGCCCGCCGCCTCGAGTCTGAGCGGCGAGCCGCGTCGCCCGATCAGAGTCCGAGGGATCGCCGCATGAAGGCCCACATCGCCTTCATCGCCTGGCCGGGCAGGTCCGAGTGCCCGGAGTCGAACCAGAGCAGCTCCCTGGGCTCCCGGGCCGCGGCATAGAGCCTCTCGGTGGCCGCGGCGGGGACGGTGTCGTCCCGGCGCGCACCCAGCAGCAGGACCGGGCGCTCGGAGATCGTCGCGATGTAGTTTGCCGGATCGAGGAATGGGGGCCCGAATCCGCCGCCCGCCAGGGCGAGCGCGGCTGCGCGAGGCCGCTCGTCGAGGGCGCAGAAGATCGTGCCCAGCATGGCGCCCATGCTGAAGCCGCCGTACACCAGCCGGCTCGCATCCAGCGCCGGATGCTCCTCGGCGGCGCGGATCGCGCGGCGGAGGTCGATCATCGATTGACGAACGAACTCGACCACCAGCGCTCTTCCGCCGGAGTCCGCGTCGATGGACTGGCCCGCGAGCTCGGCCGAGAAGCACTCGAGGAGCCGCTCGCTGAGCTTCGGGCTGTAGCGCTCGCCGTGCAGCGGGAAGTCGATGGAGAGGATGGCCGCGCCCTCGCGGACCCAGCGCGCGCTCGAGCTCATGTAGGGCGCCGACTTCGAGCCGCCGGCCCCGTGCTGCAGCAGGACGACGGGAAAGGGACCCTCGCCCCGTGCAGGCAGCAGCAGCCGGCCCGGAACGCGATCTCCGAAGGCGCTGTACTCGACGCGCTCGTGCCGGGCATCGCCGAACGCCTCGGGTGTCGGCGCGTCGCGCCGGAAGAGCGAGAGGGGCTGCTCGTCGTCGCGGACCGCAATCCGCTCGGGGGTATGGCTCATGGCCGCCAAGCGTAGCGGTGGGAGATCGTGCTGCACAATTGTCACGGCGTTGCGGCGTTGCGGCGTTGCGGCGTTGCGGGCCGACTCTGCCCGTCTCAGGCCGTCCCGGGGATCCGGCAGCTCGGACACTCCTGCCCACCCGGCGCTGGATGCGTTGGGCGCCGGGTGGGCCGGAGGCTGGTGCGGGCGGGCTGCTCGGGCCCGTCCGCGAGTTCATGCGAGCAGCAGCTTGCGCGTGCGGTAGAGATTGGATTTGACGGCGTCGAGGCTCTTGTCGAGCGTGTGCGCGATCTCCGAGAGCGGTCGGTCTTCGAGGTGGTGGAGTCGGAAGAGGAGCTGCTGCTGAGGACTGAGCTTGTGCTCGAAGGCGTGTCCCACTCGGGCCAGCTGCTCCTGGTATTCATAGGCCTGGTCGGGCGCCGGCTCGTCGGTGGCCACGACGGCGAGCGGTCCGGTCTCGCTCTCTTCGTTCTCCAGCGGAACGGTGGGATGCCGCTTGCGCTTGAAGCGCGCGGCGATGGTGCGACGGGTGATTCCGAAGATGAAAGCGCCGACGGGCGCTTCGCCGCGAAAGCTGTCGAGGGCGCCCATCAGATTGATGAACACCTCCTGGGTGGTCTCTTCGGCGTCGCTCCGGTTGTCGAGGCGGCGAAGCACGAAGCGGTAGACGCGAGGGAAGTAGCGGTTGTAGAGCGCCTCGAAGGCCCGCTCGTCGCCCTGGCGAACCCGCTCGACGAGTGTGGCGTCGGCCCGCGCTTCGCGAGCCAATCGCTCCTCGGGCCCATCGGGCGCCGCGCCGCTCCGATCCGATGACATCACAGCAAATCCCCTCAGCTTCCGCGCGCCGCCTCCGCGCCGCGCATCCGCTCCATTCAGCCAGGTCCAGCCTCAGCATCACCGCGCTTCCCAGTGCCGCGGTGCCCCGTTTGGGAAGTAGCCGGGAGGTCTTCGGTGGTGTCAGAAATTGTCACCGCGAGCCGAATTTCGTCAGCTGGGCCCCTTCGGGGCGGGGCCTGCCGATGGGCTCGGCCCGAGGTCTGCTTGCGTCAGGCCGGATCGGAATCGGGGGGGCGGCCGCTCCGGCGCCCCAACCTCCTGGCTGGGGGCCGCCGCCGGGACGTGCACGTTCTCGATCAGCGCCGCGGTCTCCGCACCGGCGCGCACCTGTCGGTAGCGCGCCAGACGGACGACGCCGACACGCAGGCTGGACGCCGCCAGCAGCGTATCGCTGGTGAACTCCGGGGCCAGCAGGAGCGCGCCGACGCTCGCCCCCTCGCGCACGCCGAGGCCGGGCGAGAGCTTGCGCAGGTCGGGCAGACGCGTGGCCAGCCAGGCCCGATGCGCGAGGGCGCGCGTGAAGAGGGCGAGGTCTTCGCCTTCGCGCGCGATCAGCACGGCGACCAGATTCGCCTGGCGGTTCCGAGCGAGCAGATCGATCCGCGCGCTCGCCCCGAGAACATCCTCCGCCATCACGGTGAGTCCGGGATCGAAGCGCGCGAGCGCGGCCTTGATCTGGACTCGGAGCTGATCGAGCGGGCCGCCGACTGCGTAGGTCGGCTCAAACACCGTCGAGCTTCCGCGCGTCGCCCAGGAGCATCTGGGCGACGTCGCGAAGCGCGCGGGCCGCTGGGGACTGAGGGTGAGCGAGGCCGATGGGGCGACCAGCGACGATGGCGCGATAGACGTCGAGATCATCGACCAGCAGGCCATAGCTCAGCAGGTCCACACCCAGGCACTTCTGTCCGGCGTGGGCCAGCTTCGCGAAGGCCTGCTCGGCCTCCTCGCGCCCCATGGCGCCGTGGATGGTGATACCGACACGGGCGTCGCTCGCGGCGCCGACCAGCTTCTGCGCGAGCCCCCAGGCGTGCTTGAGGTCGTCGGGCTCGGGTGAGCTGAAGAGCAGGGCCCAGCGCAGGAGCGCGCCGCCGTCGCTCGCCTTCTCGAGCCACTCGGGGGGCACGCGAACGAAGACCAGCCCGCCTCCGCCCGCCCCGTCCGCCCGCTGCACCGAGAGATCGGCGGCGGCGCGATAGAGGCTGCCGAGGTCGCTGGCCAGCGTGGGGATGAGCTCGGCGCCCATCGGGCCGACTCCGGCCTCGGGCCAGATCGGCGAGGTATCGATCTCGCCGGTCCGAACCACGACCGCCCGGCCGCCGAGCCGTGCGACCTCGACGGCCAGGTTCCAGGTGAATGCGGCGCGGACGACATCCCGATCGCCGATCGGAATCGCGACCATCGGGAGCGCAGCGGCCCGAAGCGAGGTCAGCCCGAAGGCCTCCTCCTCCGGCGCCGCCCCATCCCGCGTCTCCGATGCGCTCTCCGCGTCCGCGGCTTCGGATGGGGGGGCGGCTTCGGGAATGAAGTAGTGGAGCACGTCTTTGAGGTCGCGGGGCAACTCTGCTCCTAGCGCACGTGCAGCACCGAGTTCGGCTGTCCCATCGGACCCGGCGTGGACTCCGCGTTGGACGGGTCCTCGCGCCACTCGCCATCCACGATGTAGCGATATTCGTAGGTGCCGGGCTCGAGGTGCAGGACCTTGGTCCACACCCGCGTCTGGCCCTCGGACTCGATCATGGATCGGACGCCCTTGTCCGGCACCCAGCCGTTGAAGTCGCCGGCGATGCGGACGTCACCCGCGTTGGAGTCGCGGAAACGAACCACGACCTCGCGAGGTGCCGCACCGATCCCGGCGAGGGTCGCGGCGGCGTCTGTCGACGCTGCACCGTCCACGAGCGCAGCGTCGGTCACGACCTCGGCGCGCGCGGGCGGGGCGGGCGGGGCGGGATCCGGAGGAGCCGCGGCGGCGCGCGTGGGCTGCGCGCGCGCCGCCGGCGGGCAGGCCATCAGCTCCATGGAGACCGCCGCGTAGTCGCGCGCGCCGTTCGCTCCGGGCGCGTACTGATTGATCGGCAGCCCGCTTCGCGCAGCCTCGCGAAGCTTGACGTTCAGCCTGATCACCGAGTCGAAGCAGAGATCCTTGAAGAGCTCCCGGATGTCGCCGAGCGTCTGTCTCGCATAGCGCGTTCGGCCATCATAGAGCGTGGGGAGGATGCGTACCGTCAGGTCGTGGCCGATGCGATCCGTCAGCAGCGCGATGGTCTCGAGCAGCTTCTGCACGCCGTCGATGGCGAAGAAGCTGGTCTCGAGGGGAACGACCACCTCGCCCGCAGCGCGCAGGGCGTTGAAGGTGAGCAGCCCCACGTTCGGCGGGCAGTCGATGAGGACGTACTCGTACTTCGGCGGCAGGCTCTCGAGGGCCGCTGCGAGCCGCTCGGTGCGTGCGTCGTGGCGTTGGGCGGCGAGCTTCTGCTCGAGGGCCGAGAGCACGATGGACGAAGGGGCGAGATCGATGCGATCGGCGACGCCCACCACCACGCCCTCGAGCTTCTCGCTGCCAGTCGGCTCGGCGAGCACCTCGTAGAGGTTCTCCGAGAGCTCGTCCGGATCGATGCCCAGGGCCAGCGTGGCGTGCGCCTGTGGATCCATGTCCACGACGAGCACGCTCGCGCCGTCTGCAGCCAGGGCCCCGGCAAGATTCACGGCGGTGGTGGTCTTTCCGCAACCACCTTTCTGGTTGACGATGGCAATCACTCGCATTGCTTCCCCCCATCCGGCGGCACACCTCTGCAGGCGCATCGCCGGGCAATGCCTCAGGCCGTCTGGCTCACCTCTTTCCTCGACCGATCGACTGCCGCATTCCCACCCGCATCCGCAGAGGCGTCACCGGCCTTCGGGCGACGCACGGTTCGGGCCTTTCGCAGATCGCGGAAGGCCTCGACTTCCTTCTGGAACCTGGCCACTTCGAAGACCCACTCCTGCCCGCTGACGGCCTCGAACACCGCGCCTTCATGGAAGACGAGGACGATGTCGCCCGTGGCGACGAGGGTCAGCTCCGCGAGCGGTCGCTCGACACCCGGCAGCAGCCGACGCAGTGCCTGGATGCTGCTTCGGATGCGCTGGACCGACACACCGGCGTCGATCAGGCGCTTGGTCGCCTTCAGTGCAACCAGGTCTTCGAATGTGTAGCGGTGGTGTCCGCCCCGGGTCTTGCTCGAAGGAACCACGAGGTCCGTCTGTGCCCAGTACTGGAGCTGTCGGCGGGAGATGCCGAGAATCTGCACGACGTCCCTGGTGCGATAGAGCGCGCTGGCCGCATCGGAGGTGGATCCTGCGTTGGCGCGCCTGCGCTCGCCCGAAGCCTCGAACTCCATGGTTCCCCTCCCCGATTGCCGGGTTGATCGCCATCGCAGCAACCCCGACTGCACGCTCGGGCCGTCATGACCGCTGGCTCGGCGGATCGCGATGGCCGAAGATCACGCGGCCCGGCTCGGGCTCACCCGCGCTCGTCTGCGAGATCCGCCTTCGCGGGGCCGGTGGCTCGGCACGCACACACCACAAGTACGAGAGAATCCCGAACGTTGGAACAAGTCAACCCAAAAGCGATGGAATTTGTTCGATTCGAGGGATTTGAGCCATCCCCGCTCCGGCATTGCCCCCAGGCTGTCGTGTATCCGTGCGGCTGAGCGCCCTGTGATCCTGCCGTGTTGGGGAATCGCCTCATCGGGGCGGATCCGCGCTCGGCGAGTGCTGGTCTTATGGCATCTCTACCGCTGCGTTACGTTGGGTCGATGACGTCTGAGGATGGCGACGGCGGGCTGCCCGGCGCGGAGGAGCAGCCGGAAAGCGACCTCCCGGCGCCGGCCACCAGCTCCGAGCGCGTGGTCGTCGTCGAGGAATCGGGAATCGGCCGGCCCTACATGCGCGGCATCATGGTCCACTCCCTGATGGCCCGCGGCGTCGACTTCGAGGAGGCCTACCGGATCGCCGACGCCGTCCGCGAGCGGATTCGCGGTCGCGGCTCCGTGCAGCGCAGTGAGCTGACGAAGATGGTCCGCGAGCTCCTCGGCGCCGAGTTCGAGCACCAGCCACCGATTCCCGTGCCGCTCCAGCTGCAGATCCGCAGCGGTGATCGAAGCGAGCCCTTTTCCAAGGGGACGCTCTCCCAATCGCTGCTCGCGGCGTCCGTCGAGCCCGACGATGCCTTCGAGGTGGCCCGAGAGATCGAGGTCTCGCTGATTCGGCAGGGCCGGGCCGTGGTCGATCGCGCGACGCTGCGCGGGCTGGCGCACGATGCGCTCCTGCGACGCTTCGGGCCGCGCACGGCGGCGCGCTATCTCGTCTGGCGCGCCTATCAGGAGCCGGAGAAGCCCGTGATCATCCTGCTGGGCGGCACCACTGGCGCCGGAAAGACCACGCTGGCGCTCGAGGTCGCCCGCAGGCTCGGCATCAGCCGCGTCCTCTCCACGGATTCGATCCGACAGGTGATGCGCATCATGCTCTCGCCGCAGCTCCTGCCGGCCATCCACGTCTCCTCCTTCGACGCCGCGGCGGCGCTCAGTGCCCCCCTCGAGGGAAGGGGGGCGGCGGTCCATGGCTTCCTGAGCCAGGCGTCCACCGTCGCGGTGGGGGTTCGCGCGATCATCGACCGCGCCGTCGAGGAGAACACCAGCCTCGTGCTCGACGGCGTATCCCTGGTGCCGGGCCTGCTGGACATCGACGCCTATGCAGACTCGGCCCACGTCTTCTTCATGGTCGTCGCCCGGCTCGACGAGCAGGCCTTCCGTAGCCACTTCGAGAGCCGTGCCCGCCGGGAGAAGCGCCGCGACGCCGGGCGCTACGTCGAGCGCCTGGACGACATCCTCGCCATCCAGGACCACATACTCGACGTCGCCGATCGCATGGGCGTACCCATCGTGGATAACATCACGCTGGAGGGCTCGGTGCTGCTGGTCATTCGGCACGTCGTCGAGACCCTGCGCCAGCAGAGCGACACGGAGAGCGAGGCCGATCGCAGGAGTGCTCCCATCGAATGACCAGCGTCCATTAGCCGAGTGTCCGTCGCTTCCGCAGGAAGCCCGTGCGCCGAAGCCCACCGCCAGCCCAGAGAGAGCCGATGTCCATCCCCGAATCCCCCCGTCCCAGCGCACGCACCCTCGGCGAGCTCCGCAGCTCTGGCTATCGGCCGCGCTCGCTACGCGCAGAGCTGCTCGGCAACCTGATGACGCACCTGCGCTCGGGCCGCCCGCTCTTCCCCGGCATCCTCGGCTACGAGGACACGGTGGTGCCCGCCGTCGAGAACGCCCTGCTCTGCGGGCACGACATGATCTTCCTCGGCGAGCGCGGGCAGGCGAAGACGCGCATGATCCGCTCGCTCACCTCGCTGCTCGACGAGTGGGCTCCCTTCATTGCCGGGGCCGAGATCCCCGACGATCCCTTCGAGCCCATCTCCGCGTACGGCCGAGAGGTGGTGGAGAAGCAGGGCGACAAGACCGAGATCGACTGGCTGCATCGCGAGGATCGCTACAGCGAGAAGCTCGCGACCCCGGACGTGTCCATCGCCGATCTCGTGGGTGACGTGGATCCGATCAAGGTCGCAGAGGGGCGACACCTCTCGGACGAGTACACCATCCACTACGGGCTCGTGCCGCGCACCCATCGCGGCATCTTCTGCATCAACGAGCTGCCCGACCTGACGGAGAAGGTGCAGGTCGGCCTCTTCAACGTGATGGAGGAGCGCGACATCCAGATCTAGGGCTATCGCGTCCGACTTCCTCTCGATGTTCTGGTGGTGGCCAGCGCGAATCCGGAGGACTACACGAGCCGCGGCCGAATCATCACGCCGCTCAAAGACCGCTACGCCGCACAGATCCGCACCCACTATCCGCGCGAGCGATCCCTGGAGATCGAGGTGGCCGAGCAGGAGGCGCACTTCCCGGACCTCGATGGCGTGGAGGTCTGCGTGCCCGACTACATGGAGGCGATCATCGGCGAGATCACCTTCCAGGCGCGCTGCAGCCCCGACATCAGCCAGGCGTCGGGTGTCTCCGTGCGCATGACCATCGCGAACTACGAGACCCTGGTGGCCAACGCCACGAGGCGCGCGCTACGCCACGGCGAAGCCGAGGCCGTACCGCGCGTGAGCGACCTCGCGGCGCTGCTGGCCTCGACCACCGGCAAGATCGAGCTCGAGTACGCGGGGGCCGACACCAGCGAGGAGGAGCTGCTGGCGGGCCTCACCAGTCGGGCCATCCGCACCGTCTTCGACGAGGTGCTCGGGGCAGATGCCGTCGAGTCGGTGGTGACGGCCTTCGACGAGGGATGGAAGGTGGAGGTCTCCGGGTCGCTGGCCGCTTCGGAGTATCTCGAGGGCCTGGACGAGATCCAGGGCCTTCGCGAGGCGGCCGCCGGGCTGGCCGGCGGCGACTCGGCGCCCAGGCTGGCCTCGGCCATCGAGTTCATCCTCGAGGGCCTGCACCTCTCGAACAGGCTGAACAAGCAGGAGAGCGACGGCCGGGCGAGGTACGGCGCCTCATGAGATCCTTCGTCTACAGCCGCTGGGACGGCAGCATGGACGAGTTCAGCCTCGACATGAACTCGGCGCTCGATGCCCTCTCCGATCTGATGATGGAAGGCCTCGACGCCCAGCAGGCGCTGCAGTGGATGCAGCAGTACGGCTTCGAGATGGCGGGCACGAACATGCGCGTCATGGGCATGAACGAGCTGATGCGCGACCTCGAGCAGCAGATGCGCGAGATGGCCCGGCAGTGGGGTCTCGACGCCGCCATGGACGAGATGCGCCGGCGCCTCGAGGACATCCTCGACCGCGAGCAACCCGCGGTGCAGCGGGGGCACGGGCACGAGTCGGCTCGCATGAACGATTTCATGTCACGTCGCCATGCGGAGACGAGCGAGCTGAGCGAGGCGATCGAGCAGTTCCGCGACTACGAGTGGAGCGACGCCGGCGCCGGAGAGGACTATCGGGAGCTGCTCGAGGAGCTCGATCGCATGAAGGCCCTCGAGGAGTTCATACGCGAGCAGGGCCAGCGCTTCCAGGGCGACGAGCAGGCCGACTACGAGCAGGCGCAGGAGCTGCGCGAGCAATTCCAGGCCATGCAGCAGATGATGCAGGATCTGCGCGAGGGCAACTTCCAGGAGGTCTCGCCCGAGCAGCTCCGGGAGATGCTGGGCGACGAGGCCCGCCAATCCTTCATCCTGATCCGCGACCTCGAGAGCGACTTCACGCGCGAGGGCCTGCTGCGGGACGGGGAGCTCACGCCGCGAGCCATCCGCAAGATCGGCGCCTCGGCCCTGGCGGACGTCTACAGCGCGCTCCGCAAGGGACTGTCCGGCGAGCACGACACGCCGGGCTACGGCGTGGCTACGCCGCGGCCGGATGAGACGCGGCCCTGGGCCTTCGGCGATCCGCTCAATCTCGACATCGTGAAGACGGTCATGAACGGCGTGCGCCGGCGCGCCGCAGAGGGCGCCGAAGGAGAAGGGGGCGGGCGCTCGGTGAAGCTCGCGGTGGACGACTTCGAGATCCGCGAAATGGACTACAGCACGCAGACCACCACCGTACTGCTGCTCGACATGAGCTGGTCGATGAGCTGGGCCGACCGCTTTCCGGCGGCCAAGCGCGTAGCGCTCGCCATGGATCAGCTGGTGCGCACGCAGTACCCCCGCGATCACTTCGCCGTGGTGGGTTTCTCGACCCGCGCCCGCGAGCTGAAGATCCGCGAGCTGCCCGAAGTATGCTGGGATTCCGGCGATCCCTTCACCAACCTCCAGGAGGGGCTGATGGTGGCTGAGCGCCTGATCCGCCAGTTCCCCAGCGCCGCACCGCAGATTCTCGTGATCACCGACGGCCAGCCCACGGCCTACTTCGAGGGCAAGGAGCTGCGCGTCGAGTGGCCCATGGGCATGGGCGGCATCTCGCCGCACGCCGTCGCGGAGACACTCAAGCAGGTGAGGCGCGTCACCGCGCAGGGCATCACGATCAACACCTTCATGCTCGACGATGCGCCGGAGCTCGTGGGCTTCGTCGAGCGCATGACGCAGATCAATCGCGGTCGCGCCTTCTACACCCATCCCCATCAGCTCGGCTCGTTCCTGATGGTGGACTACATCTCGCACAGGCGTCTGCGGCGGAGCTAGTCGTGCGCCCGTTTCGCTACGTCCGGCGCATGGCCGGCAGCTCGATGGCCGCACTGCGCCGCCTCTCCGCGGCCGGCCTGAGACCGGACGGCGCAGGCAACTGGCTGCGCTTCGGGCTGGCCGGTCCCCTGCAGGAGCGCACTCTGCCCGGGGGCCTGGGCATGCGTGGGCGCAGCGTGATCGGGCTGCTGGACCTGCAGCGCAGCCTGGATCTCGCTTCGCGAGATCCGCGGATCGCCGGCGTGGTGCTCGAGCTGCGCGGCCTGCAGCTGGGCCTCAGCCAGGCGCTCTCGCTGCGCCGCAGTCTTCGGAGCTTCGCCGAGGCGGGGCGCAGCGTCGCCGTCTTCGCCGAGAGCCTGGGGGAGGCGGGCTATCTGATGGCCTCGGCTGCCCACCGCATCTACATGCCTCCCGGCGCGATCCTGCAGTTGACCGGGCTGCGCACCGAGCGCTTCTATCTGAAGGAGGCCCTCGAGAAGCTGGGGATCGCGCCCGAGTTAGTGCACATCGGCGAATTCAAGTCGGCGGGCGACATGCTGACCCGCTCGGCCATGGGCGAGCAGGAGCGCGAGCAGATCGAGAGCTACCTCGGGGATCTCTTCGAGGCGCTCTGTGCGGGGATCGCGGAGGGCCGCGGCCTCACGCGCGACAGCGTCCCGGGGCTGATCGACGAGGGGCCCTTTCCCGTGGCCGACGCCGCGGCGGCGGGCCTGGTGGACGCGGTCTGCTACGCCGACGAGCTGCCGCGCGTGCTCGAAGCGCAGCTCCGCGAGACGCAGCGGCCGGGCTCGCCCTCGCTGCGGCCCGGGACTCGGCGCACGCATCTCGTGGACGGGACGGCCTACTTCCACGCGCTGGTCGAGTCGCCGCGAAAGGTGCCGATCACCCACGAGCTGCCGACGCTGGTGCACCTGCTCGCATGCGGAGGCGTGTCTCGTGGCGCCGGGCTCCGCGGCATCGCGCATCGCTCCATGGAGGAGACGCTCGAGTCGCTTCGCACGGCCGCGCACGTGCGCGGCGTACTGCTTCGCGTGGACAGCCCGGGTGGAGACGCGCTGGCGTCGGATCTCATCCACCGCGGCATCGAGCGTCTCGCGCGCTTCAAGCCCGTCGTCGTGAGCATGGGCGAGGTGGCTGCGTCGGGCGGCTACTACATCGCGGCCCCCGCCGACTGCATCTTCGCCGAGGTGGGCACCCTCACCGGCTCCATCGGCGTGGTGGGGGGGAAGCCGAACGTCAAACGGCTCTACGATCGACTCGGCATCCGCAAGGAGGCGATCCAGCACGGGCGCCGCGCCGGGCTCTACTCCGAGACCGAGGGCTTCGGGCCCGACGAGCGCAAGGCGATCCGGGGCGAGATGGAGAAGATCTACGGGCTCTTCCTGGACCGCGTGGAAGCCGGGCGGGCGCTGCCGCGCAAGGATCTGGAGGCCATCGCAAGAGGTCGCATCTGGAGCGGAAAGCAGGCCCTGCGCGTGGGGCTGGTGGATCGCATCGGCGGCCCCCTGGAGGCGCTGAGCGAATTGCGGGCACTCTCCGGGCTAAGCGGCGCCGAGTCGTTTAAGCTTCCGACCCTTCCACGCCTTCCGCTGCTTCCGCTGGCCCTGGGCGGCTTCGGGGCGAGCGGGGCGGAACGCCTGCTTCGTCCCTAGGCCGGCGTCGATCCGGGTGCAGGAGCGGCGGACCGTGCCAGGCCGTCCGGCGGTCCGATCGAGAGATATGTCGCGATCCCTCAAATACGAGATCCCCGGGGCCGATTGGCGTCGCGCACCGACAGACCTGTGTGGCGGGGGGCATCGTGCCCTCTTCGAGCCGCAGCTGGGCCCGGACTTCGACCTGGTGCTCGAGATCGGCTTCGGGCGCGGCGAGTTCATGCTCGATCTCGCCATGAAGCATCCCGAGACGGCCTTCCTGGGCGTCGAGGTATCGTTCAAGCGCGTGCTCAAGATGGCGCGCAAGGTGGCGCGGGCCGGGATCGAGAACGTCCGCCTGGTCGAGGCGCGCGGGCAGCTGGTCGTCGCGGAGCTGCTTCCGGATCGCTGCCTCTCGGAGGTCTGGGTCAACTTCTCCGATCCCTGGCCGAAGGATCGCCACGCCAAGCGACGCCTGCTGCAGGACGAGTTCGTCGCCGGTGTGACCCGCTGCCTGAGGCCGGGCGGTCTCTTCCACGTCGCCACCGACGACGTGCCCTACGCCGAGCAGATCGCGGAGGCCTTCGCTCACGCCAGCGGGCTCGAGAACCTGAACGCGCCCGCGCCCTGGGTCGCCGAAGTGCCCGGCCGCATGCAGACCGGCTACGAGGCCGACTGGCGCGCCGAAGGGCGCCCCCTGCACTTCTTCGAGTATCGCCGGCTCGGTGATCGCGATGAGTGAGGCCCGAGAGGCGGGCCGGCCGGGCTCACCCGCGCTGCCGAATCCGAAGGGCTTCGATCGCGCCGAGCTGCGTGCCCGATTCGGGGAGGAGGGGCTGCCGGCCTATCGCGCGGACCAGGTCCTCGAGTGGATCTACCAGCATGGCGCTCGTGACTTCGACGTCATGACGAATCTTCCCAGGAGCCTGCGCGAGCGTCTGCAGGCCGAGTTCGGCCTCGAAGCGCTGAGTGTGCGCCAGCTCCAGCAATCCGTGGACGGAACCCGCAAGCTCGCCCTCGCGGCCCGCGACGGTGCGCTCATCGAGAGCGTGCTCATCCCGGAGGCGCGGCGCAACACGCTCTGCGTCTCCACGCAGGTGGGCTGCCCGCTCGCCTGCTCGTTCTGCGCGACCGGCGCCCTCGGCTTCACCCGCAATCTCGGATGCGCGGAGATCGTCGACCAGGTGCTGCATGCGCGTGCGGCGATGGATCCCGACGAGTCCCTCAGCAACATCGTATTCATGGGCATGGGGGAGCCGCTCCTCAATCTGCCCGCGGTGCTCTCCGCCATCCGGATCCTCACCGATCCCAAGGCCCTGGCCATGGCGCCGCGTCGCATCACTGTGTCGACCTCGGGGCTGGTTCCGAAGATCCGGCCGCTGCTCGAGGCGGGGCCCATCAACCTGGCGATCAGCCTGCACGCCACGCGAGACTCCGTGCGCGATCACCTCGTCCCGCTCAATCGACGCTTCCCGCTGGCGGAGCTGCTCGGGACACTGCGGAGCGAGCCGCTCATCTCACGCAAGCGACCGGTCTTCTTCGAGTACACGCTGATCGAGGGCGTCAACGACTCGGTCGAGGATGCCCGTCGCATGCCCGAGCTGCTCCGCGGGATCCCGTCGAAGGTCAACGTGATTCCGATGAATCCCCACGCCGACTCCGGTCATCGCCCCCCCTCGGCCGAGGTCTGCGACCGCTTCACCCGGGTCCTCCACGAGGCCGGTCTGCGCGTGACGCTGCGCAGGAATCGCGGCGCCGACATCGACGCGGCGTGCGGACAGCTCGCCGTACGCGAGCGCGGCCCGGGCGTAGGCACCGGCGCCGAGCGCACTGCCATCGGGGTGGAATCCTGAAGCGCGCCTGAGCGGCGGCGGGCCTTCGCCCCGGAGGCGATCAAGCCGGGGCGCGGGCCAGCCGAAACCACTCTCGGAGGGAAGGCCCACCCGATGCTCTACGCAGTCGGTGACATTCACGCCGAGCTGGACAAGCTCGACGAGCTCCTCGATCTGCTGCCCCTGCAGCAGGGCGACCAGTTCGTCTTCCTGGGCGACTACGTCGACCGTGGACCCGACTCCTTCGGTGTGATCTCGCGGCTGATCGAGCTGCAGAGCCAGTACCGCTGCATCTTCCTGCTGGGCAACCACGAGTCGATGCTCCTGGATTTCCTGGGTTGGAACGACGAGGCCTACTTCGGGGGCGACGCCTTCCTGATGAACGGCGGTGACCGCACTCTGGCCAGCTACGGCTACTTCGATCGTGAGCAGCCCGATCGCGCGTCCTTTCGCCTGCCCAAGGATCACGAGGACTTCCTGCTCGGCCTCAAGCTCTACCATCGCGAGGCGGACTACCTCTTCGTGCACGCAGGGCTGGGGCGCGACGAGCTGGGCAGCGATGACGCGGACTATGCCCTGCGTCGCGCGCGGGTGGAGGACATCCTCTGGAATCGCACGACCGCCGAGTACCCGCACCGGTTGGGCGTGACCCTGATCTACGGGCATACCCCCAGCGAGGACTTCTCCGTTCGCTGGAACGCCCCCTTCTCGATCGGCATCGACACCGGCGCCGTCTACGGCGGCCCGCTGACCGCGATCCGGCTGCCCGACGAGCAGATCTTCCAGGTCTGAGCGGTGGCGGAGACGGCGCCTCGAGCGCACGGCTCAGCTCAGCTCGGCCGTCCGTGTGAGCGGCACCGCCCCCTCACCCGCCCGATCGTCCTCGCGCTCTCGCAGCACCGGCACCGTGATGCGTGTGCCGGCGGAGAGCGCCTCGAAGTCGACGTCCGGGTTGTATTGGCGCAGCAGCCAGACGGGCACGTTGAATCGGCGATGCGAGAGGATCCAGAGAGAGTCACCGCGGCGGATGCGATGGGTCTCGGTGCCGTCGATCTCGAAGCGGGCGAAGAAGTCTTCCTGCATGCCGCGGTGGAACTCGAGGCGCAGGCGTTCGAACTGCTCGGGTGTCACCTCGCTGAACTCGAGCTTCAGGCGGTGATTCACCACCACATGCTCGCCGAAGCGCAGCCCGTTGATCGCGCGCAATCGGTGGGCGCGAAGGCCCAGCCACTCGGCGTAGTGGCCCAGCGTCTCTTTCGGCTGAACCTCGATGGTGCCGTCGGCCGCCACCGTGTAGTCGCTCGGGTCGGCCAGCAGGGTCGGGCCTTCACCCCCCGGCGTCACCGCGGGCGAGTCCGTGCTCGATTCCTCGAGCACCTCCACCTCGACCTCTTCCAGCGGCACCGCATCGAGGGGGATCTCCTCCGACCTGGCGATGCGGTCCGCCTCGTCGAGCTTCTGGGCCTCGGCTTCGCTACGCGCCGTGGCCTCGCTCGGCCTCGGCGCGGGCTCGCCCGCGCGCGAGGGCGTGAGCAGCGCGAGGGCCTGGGGGTGGGCGTCCCTGAGGCGCTCGGAAGCATCCTCCGGATCGACGACCAGCGCCTGATCGATCGCCGTGCTCACACGGAGCACCTGCCCGACGTAGATCCGATGCCGGTTGCGCAGGCCGTTGGCATCGATCAGCGCCTGCTCCGCCATCCCGAATCGGGTGGCGATCTTGGAGAGCGTGTCGCCGCGGCGCACGGTGTAGAGCCCATCGGGCGGCGCCGCCTGGGGCAAGACAGGGGCCGCCGGCGCGATCGCCGCGCGCTTCACGCGTGCGCCCTCGGTGGGTAGACGAAGCTTCTGTCCCACGCGAATTCGATGGCGGGAGCGGAGGTTGTTGAGCGCTTGCAGCTCGCTCATGCGGACGCCGTAACGACGGGCGATCGCCGAGAGCGTCTCCCCGCGCCGCACTACGTGGTAGCTGTCGCGGGTCTGCCTGGCGTGCTGCTGGGCCGCCGGAAGCTCTCCCAGGGCCACGCTCATGGGGCGCGGCAGCAGAGCGCGCGGGATCTTGATCTCGAAGCCGCGGGGCACGTGCTTCGCGCCCTGCCAGACGCTGCTGCGCAGGGCGGGGTTCGAGCGCTTGAAGCTCGCCATATCGACGCCGAGCGCATCGGCGATGGCCTTCGCCGGCGCGTAGTAGGGCATCTCCATGCGGTCGTAGTCCTGCGGCTCGTTCATCACCAGCGGGCCGAAGTACTTCTCGGGATTGGCGGCCACGCGGGAGGCCGCGAGGAACTCCACGTAGAAGTTGCGCGAGGCGAAGCCGAAGGTGCGGCTCTTGTAGCCCCGCACGATGGTGGTGATGTCCTGGGTTCCCAGCTTGCGCACGGCGCGGCGCATGCCGGCGGCGCCATGGTTGTAGGCGGTGACGGCGAGGGGCCAGGCGCCGGTGACGCGGCGGTTCTGCTCGAGCAGGCGCGCCGCAGCGTAGGTGGCGCGGTAGGGGTCGAGGCGCTCATCCACCACGTGATCCACCTGCATGAATCGTCGGCCCGTCGAGCGGGTGAACTGCCACAGCCCGGCGGCCCCGACGCGCGAGTAGGCGTGCGGCGTGAACGAGGACTCGACGTGGGGCAGGGCGGCGATCTGCAGCGGCAGGTCCATCTCGCGGAGGATGCCGTGGATGTGATCGAGATAGGCGCCCGAACGGATCAGTCCCGCCTTGAACTTGTCGGCCTGACCGAGCTGGAAGCGCAGCCGCCGGGACGCATCGCTCAGGGTCTGGTTCGAGACGCCGTCCGGAAAGAGGGAGAGGACCCGCGCCTCCTCGGTCGAGAGCCCCGACCGGGCGCCCTGGGCGAGCTTCCTGAGGATCGTCCGATAGTGCTTCTTGCGCCCTTCGGTGTGGCGCTCCCGGCCGCGCCGCGAGAGCCCATCGGGTATTCGGGTCACCTCGTAGACCACCGAGAGGTCGCGGCTGTCGTGGATCAGTCCGCCGCCGGTGTCCACCTCGGTGTAGACCCGCTCCCAGAACCGGATGTCCGGCTCCAGACCCGGTGGAGCCGGAAACGCCACGGGATCGAGGGGCGTCACCGTCGGGCCCGCGTTGGCCGGACCCGCGAGCAGGAGGCTGGAGAAGGCGGCAACGAAGAGGAATCGAGTACGCAACATCACGCCTTCCCGGATCGGCAACTGGCCCAAAAAGATGAGCGAACGAAGGGGGGCATGCACTTCTTTCTTGCGGCGCCATCGCCGCGCCGGCCGGGCACCGAGAGGCGCCATCGGGCCAACGCGCTCGGAATGAGGTGCCCGCGGGGTACGTTGCCGGATGCGTCCCGCGATCCCCTCACTTCTTCTTCTTTTTCTTCTTGCTCCGGCCCTTCTGCCGGGCCTTCCTCGACTGCTTGCGCTTGTCCTTGCGCTCTTGATCCGCCCGGGCGCTGCGCATCCTGGGGGTGCCGCCGCCAGGCATGCCCATTCCGCCCATCAACGCCGAGGGATCCATGCCCGCCGGCATCGCAGGCATCTCGTTGCCAGGACCGCCGAAGCCCCCCATTCCCGGAATCCTGGAAAGGAGGCCGCCGGGCTTACCGAGGTTCCCCATCATCTGGCGCATCTGCTTGAAGCGCTCGACGAGATCGAGGACGTCCTTGGCCTTTCGCCCGCAGCCCCCGGCGATCCGGTCGGCCCGGCTCTTGTCGATGAGATCGGGCTTGCGTCGCTCCTGCTTCGTCATCGAGCCGATCATCGCCTCGACGCGCCTCAGCTCTCCTTCGTCCACCTGATCCGCGACGCCGCCGAACATGGGCATCCTGGCGAAGACTTCCTTGAGCGGCCCGAGCTTCTGGATCATCCGCAGCTGCTTGACGAGATCGTCCAGCGAGAATTGACCACTCAGCAGCTTCTCGGCGTCCTCTTCGGCCTCCTTCTCGTCGACGACCTCCTCGAAGTCCTTGACGAGGCCGACGATGTCGCCCATTCCGAGAATCCGGGAGGCCAGGCCCTCGGGTCTGAACTCCTCGATGCGGTCCACGGTCTCGCCGGTGCCGATGAACTTGATCGGGACGCCCGTGACCGCCTTGATGGCCAGCGCCGCACCGCCGCGCGCATCACCATCCAGCTTGGTGAGCACCACGCCATCGAGGGAGATGCGCTCCGCGAAGGCCTTGGCGACGTTGACGGCGTCGCGGCCCATGAGGGAATCGCACACCAGCAGGGTGTTGGCCGGCTCCACGTTCGACCGGATCTCGCCGAGCTCTTCCATCAGCGCTTCATCGATGGCGAGGCGCCCCGCGGTGTCGTAGATGATGGCGTCGTGGCCATCCTGCCTGGCGCGCGCCTGGGCGGCGCGGCAGATCGAGGGCGGTCGCTCACCCTCTTCGCCGGCATGCACCGGGACACCGATGGAGGCACCGAGGGTCTGCAGCTGGGCGACGGCCGCCGGCCGGTAGATGTCCGCCGCCACGAGCAGCGGGCGGCGACCCTGCTTCTGCAGGTGCCGGGCCAGCTTCGCGGCGATCGTGGTCTTGCCCACGCCCTGGAGACCGGCCAGCATGATGGAGGTGGTGCCGCCCTTCCTGGCCAGCTCGGTGTCCACCGGCCCCATCAGCTCGGTCAGCTCCTCTTCGCAGATCCTCACGAAGTGCTGGCCAGGGGTGACCTTGAGCTTGCGGCCCTGGGCGTCGCGGACCTGGGTCTTGACCTTCTCGCCCAGGGCGCGCTCCTTGACCCGGGCGAGGAACGACTTGACGACCGCGAAGTCGACGTCCGCTTCGAGCAGACTCATGCGCACATCGCGCAGCTGCGCGATGTG
>CAZQMY010000071.1:0-19015 GCA_964594405.1 uncultured Spirochaetaceae bacterium
GGGCTCGGGCACGTTCCGCTCCTGCTCGATCAGCTCTTCCTCGATGGTCTCGATATCGGGCACCTTCACGACGACAATCGTCTCGGTGATGGAGGAGCGCGACTTCTTGACATCGCCCAGCATCTGCGCGAACGGGATCGCCAGGAAGAGAAGCAGCGAGAAGATCAGCCCCAGCATCAGCCCGATGCTCCCGTCGAGGGGGGATCTGATCACCTCGAACCTCGGGACCTCGTCCTCGAAGTGCGTGGGCTGATCGACGAGCGGCTCATCGAGATGCTCGTCCGGCTCGTCGAGCGGCAATCTCACGATCTCGATGTACGGCTGCTGGACCCGTGCAGGCTCGGTCATCTCGGTGCCCTCCAACGCGCCCTGGCTCACGACAGCAGCCTCCTCACCGTTCGGGCAAAGCAAGGCATGTGCCGCGATCGGCCTTCGAGTCGGTCAGGCGACACGCTCCGGGAGGCCGGCGTGGCGGGGCGACCGGAGTGATCTGGCGCTCTGTGACAGCTGCGTGGAGAAAGCGGGCGAGGCCCGCGAGCCGGATCCAGGTACGGCGATTGCGGTGGAGAAGAATGCGAACATCGCCGGATCATGTGGCATGCGACGAGAGACTGCGCGAGCGTGCGGCCCAGTGCGGCTCCAGAAGGCCGTCGCGCAGTTCAGGGGATGGGATGGATGCGGAGGGAAATCGCGCCAGCGCGCTGGCGCGGGCGACAGGCTGACGCGCAGATCCGAGGCCATGGGGCCGCCCGTCCCAGCTCGCCCCGCGGTTCCTCCCGGAGACACCACCGCGTCGGTGACCTCTGTGTGACGTCTTGGAGAAGCGCCGGATCGGAGGTCTCGAGGATGGTCGACCGGCGTGGCGCCAGCCAGCGGAGTCGGGCGAATGGGCGAAGGGCCGGTGCGCGCTTCGGAAGCATGCGATGTCCTTCGCGCTGACGGCCGCGCTCCTCGTGATGCTCGCCGGCTCGAGCTATCTGCTCGCGCAGCGGCGCGCGATGGCATCGGTGGATGGTCGTCGCTGGCAGCTGCACTCGCTGCCCGCCTACCACGGTCTCTTCGTCGCGCTCTGCGTCCTGCTCCCGGCCGCCATCTTCCTGCAGCTGGGGTTCGCGCTCAAGGGCACGACGCGTCAGCTGGCCATCGCGCACTTTCATCCGGAGGTCTTCGTCGAGGGCGAGAGCGCTGCGCTCACCCTCTCACGCATCGAGCAGCTGGCCGAGGGCGAGGTCTTCGGGGCTGCTCCGACGGCGGCCGAGCGGGCGGCGGCGGACTTCACCGTGCGCTTCGAGGCGGGGCAGCGGTGGGCGCTGACCATCGCCACCCTCTTGCTCGCTCTGGCGAGCGGAGCCTGGGCCTATGGCCGCACCGACCGTCAGTTCCGAGCGCGCAACCGCAGCGAGCAGATCGTGCTCGCCTTCCTCTTCGCCTGCGCCATCGTCGCGATCCTGACCACGGTGGGGATCGTGGTCTCGCTCTTTGCGGAGGCGCTCAGATTCTTCGCCAAGGTGCCGCCGACGGAGTTCTTCTTCGGTCTGACGTGGAGTCCCGCCGAGGCGATCCGAGCGGATCAGGTGGGCTCGACGGGTGCCTTCGGGGTGATCCCCGTGCTCGCCGGAACCTTCCTGATCACGGGCATCGCCATGTCCGTTGCCTTTCCCATCGGGCTGCTCGCGGCGATCTACATGGTGGAGTTCGCGGATGCGCGGTTCCGTGACGCTGCCAAGCCGGTGCTCGAGATCCTCGCCGGAATCCCCACGGTGGTCTACGGCTTCTTCGCCGCAGTGACCGTGGCCCCCCTGGTCCGCGACCTCGGGGCGGCGATCGGTGTCGAGGCGAGCTCGCAGTCCGCGCTGGCCGCCGGGAGCGTGATGGGGCTGATGATCATCCCCTTCATCAGCTCCCTCTCGGACGACGTGATCAGCGCGGTGCCTCGCAAGCTTCGCGAGGGCGCCTTCACGCTGGGGGCCACCCGAGGTGAGACGGTGATTCGCGTGGTGCTGCCGGCGGCGCTGCCCGGGCTGCTGAGCGCCACCGTCCTCGCGGTGAGTCGGGCGCTGGGCGAGACCATGATCGTCGTGATGGCCGCGGGCCTCTTCGCACGCCTCACGGCCAACCCCTTCGCCGAGGTCACGACCGTGACCGTCCAGATCACCACGGTGCTCACCGGGGACCAGGAGTTCGAGAGCGCGACCACTCTCTCTGCGTTCGCGCTGGCGCTGACGCTCTTCGTCCTGACCTTCGTCCTCAACGCGCTGGCGCTGCGGGTGATGGAGCAGTACCGGGAGCGGTATGACTGAGCAGGGCGACTTCTACCTCAGCCCCGGCTACCTCTCACGCCTCGGGCGGCGCCGGATGCGCGAGCAGTGGCTGAAGCTGCTCGGCATCGCCGCCATCCTGATCGCCGTCTTCATGCTCTTCGCGCTCTTCGGCAGCATCGCCTGGCAGAGCCGGACGGCCTTCGTCCAGACGCAGATCGAGCTGCAGATCTTCTTCGATCCGGCGTTCTTCCCGCCCGAGGTGCTCGACGAGCGGAAGGCCCTCGCGCGTGTCGACTACGGGAAGCTGGTCAGGCGGGGGGTCGCGGAGGAGCTCGGCGTGCCGAAGGGGCGCCGGGAGCGGCGGGAGATGGCGGGGATCATGAGCGGCCACGCAGCCGATCGGCTGCGGGATCGCATCTTCGAGGAGCCGGAGATCGTCGGGCAACGCGTCGCCCTCTGGCTACCGGCTTCGGATGACGTGGACATGGTCTTCAAGGGCGTCGCTCCCTCCGACGGTCCGGAGTCCCGCCGGCGCGTCTCCGATCGACAGCTCGCCTGGCTCGAGGTGCTCGAGGCCAGAGGCAGGATCCGGGGCGCCTTCAACACCGACTTCTTCACGCGCAGCTCGAGCCGCGATCCCGAGGTCGCCGGGATCTGGGGCGCCGTGGTCAGCTCCTTCCTCATGCTCGCGGTGACGCTCTCCATCGCTCTGCCCATCGGCGTCGGGGCGGCGATCTACCTGGAGCAGTTCGCCCCGCACAATCGCATCACCGCGCTGATCGACATCAACATCCGGAATCTCGCCGCGATTCCATCCATCGTGGTCGGGCTCTTCGGGTTGGCGCTCTTCATCGCCGTCTTCGGAATCCAGCGCTCGACGCCCATCGTCGGCGGGCTCGTGCTTGCGTTGATGACCCTGCCCACCATCGTCATCGCTTCGAGAGCCGCCATCCAGGCCGTGCCCCCCTCGCTCTACGAGGCGGCTCTGCAGCTGGGGGCGTCGAAGATGCAGGCGGTGACGCTGACCGTCCTGCCGAACGCTCTTCCCGGTATCCTGACCGGCACGATCATCGGAATGGCGCAGGCCTTGGGGGAGACGGCGCCCCTCCTGATGGTGGGCATGATGGCCTTCGTGGCCGATCCGCCCAGGGGCTTCAATGATCCGGCCGCTCCGCTGCCCGTGCAGATCTACCTCTGGGCGACCAGCGCCGAGCGGGGCTTCGGAGAGAAGACCGCCGCGGCGATCATCGTCCTCCTGGTCTTTCTGATCGCGATGAATGGCCTTACGATCTACCTGAGACGCCGCTTCGAAAGGAGGAGCTGGTAGGCCATGAGCCAGCAAATCGACCCCGATTCGAAGGGATTGGCCCTTGATCCCCCGAGTCGGGAGCCTTTGCTTCCGGAGCAGGAAGTCAAGATGGTCGGGGAGAAGGTCAACGTCTTCTACGACCACGGCGAGATGCACGCGCTCATCGACGTCGATCTGGATGTCCGGTCGAAGGAGGTGCTCGCTCTGATGGGGCCTTCGGGCTGCGGCAAGAGCACCTTCCTGCGATGCCTGAATCGCATGAACGATCATCTGGAGGGCACGAGCGTCACCGGCCGTGTCCTCCTGGACGGGCACGACATCTACGCTCCGGAGGTCGACCCCGTCCAGGTACGGGCCCGGGTCGGCATGGTCGCCCAGGCGCCCAACCCCTTCCCCAAGTCCATCTACGACAACGTCGCGTTCGGTCCGCGGCTGCAGGGCCTCTGCCGGTCACGGTCGGAGATGGACGAGCTCGTCGAGGCGAGCCTGCGTCGGGCGGGGCTCTGGGACGAAGTGAAGGACAAGCTCGGCCAGCCCGGAACCTCGCTCTCGGGTGGTCAGCAGCAGCGCCTCTGTATCGCGCGGGCCATCGCGAATCGGCCCGAGGTGTTGTTGATGGACGAGCCAGTCTCTGCGCTCGATCCGAAGTCTGCGGCGGTGATCGAAGAGCTGATCATCGAGCTCTCGGAGCGTTACGCCATCGTGATCGTCACGCACAACATGGAGCAGGCCAAGCGCATCGCACATCGCTCCGCCTTCTTCTACGTGGGCCGGATGATGGAAGCGGGACCCACGATGAAGGTCTTCGACGATCCCCAGAACGAGACGACCAGGCGCTATCTGCAGGGGGCCTTCGGCTGAGCGCACGCTCGGGAATTCGCGGTCAGGCTCATCGGGCCGGCGGCGGTAGATCCCGGACCATGTGGAATCGGAAGCAGTCGGGGGCGATGCGCCGCCAGGACCACATGCCGCCATGGCCGACCTCTTCGGCGATGCAGTCGATGAGGCCCTCGGTGGAGTAGAGGAGCAGCTCGGGGAAGTCCGCGGCCTCGGTGACGTCGATGACATGGCGGAGCGGGTGGTCGGGATCCGGTCGAGCGCTCCACTCGGTGAAGTTCAGGATGCTGCGTGAGAGCGTCACCATCAGCTTGAGGTCGCGACCGAAGGCACTGTATCGCGCGCTGGGCTCCGCCGAGAGGACCTGGGCGCGCGCCGCGTACTCCATCTGCTGGTAGAGACCGGCGGCCAGCAGTCGCTTGCCCTGGGCCCGACCCCGCTCGACGATGTACGCGTTGCTCCCGCCGCCCATGACGTCCCGACAGAGCTCGAGCATCCGTCCATGTGTCGCGATGGGATACCAGCCCGATGGGGAGACGATGCCGCTCTCGAGGAGGGCGCGATCCTCGGGCTCGAGATGCGCTTCGATCTCGGCGTCGGAGAGACTGCCCTCGGCGCGAAGCTTTGCCAGGTCTTCGACGAGCTGATTGAGTGTCGAACCCTTGATCGAAGGGACTGCCGCCATCGGGAGAGCTCCGTTCAGGAAGATCGGGGAGCTCTCCCTATCGGCCCACCATCTCCGAGTGATGAGCGGTCACTCGGCGGCAGCTCATCGGCAAGTGGGCGGACCGGCTGGAACCTGATCGTACGAACGGCTCCATAGGGTCTAGTGGGCGTCGTGGGCGTCCTGGCCCGCGGCGTCGGGCGTTCGCCGGAAGAGCCCCCACCAGATGGCTCCGGTCAGCGCGAGGTAGAGGACACCCCGCATGCCCTGCGCGAGTTCCGCCGCGGCGAGATGGCCGGCGCCCGCGAGGGTGCCGCCGAGCACGGCCAGCATGGCCACGCCGACGAAGCAGGCCGTCGCGAAACACCAGATCATGTAGCGCGCGACGACGAGCGGATCACTCAGCCCGATCGCCAGCTGCTTGCGCCCGCGGTGCCAGAGCAGGGCGCTCTCGCCGGTGGCCCAGAGGAAGGGAATCGCGATCGAGAGCTGGTTCGCGTGCGAGCTGATGCGGCTGTAGTCGTAGTCCCACTGGGATGGCTGCGCGCCGAGGTCCCAGACGATGCTGGCCACCAGACCGATCCCACAGAGGCTGGCGATCACATATCCCAACGGGTTCGGCCGGAAGGTGCGTGCGAGGAAGTAGCAGAAGAGCAGCATGCCGCCGCGAACGCCGGCCTCGCCGACGCACGTCAGGGCCATCGAACGCAGTGCGGTCGACACCGGGTCCAGGATCAGACCGATGCCGCCGACGCAGATCGCTGCCAACGCGACCGTATGGAGGCCGAGCGCGCCCTCCGAACGAAGCATGGAAGCCAGGCGGAATCCGATTGCCACGCCCATCGCTGCGAAGGCGAGCTTCCCGATCACGAGAATGATGCCGGCCATGGTGCCCCTCCCGACCTGCGTCATCGACCCGGCGAGGCTCCGGCTGAACGGGCATGGCCTCTCCCGCAGCCCGAATCCCGGAGCTCTGTGGTGCGCTTGTGGGCGCTACACCCGGGGCGGAGGCCTCCACTCGCAGGCGGGGAGCCCATGCGGCTTCGGCGCTTCTCGAGGAAGGCGTGGTCGAGGGTGGGGTTGCGCCCGGGCCAGGTCGGGGCGCGATCCCGTCTCCAGGCGGATGCCCGAACAGAGTGTCTCCCGGCCCCGCTCGCCCTGCCCCGCCGAGAGCGCAGGCGTCACCCTGTGGAGCCGGCGCGGTCATGCGTCGTAGGAGGGGCCTTCCTGCGCAGGCGGAAGACCCGGATGTTGCGATCGGTCCGCTGCTCGTAGGCGCGAATCTGCGGGATCGTCTCGCAGATGGCCGACCATACGCGATCCTTCTCCTCGTGGTTCAGGACGGAGGCGAGGGCGGCGTAGCGCTCGCCTCGCACCTGGATCTCGACCTCGGGGTTCGCCTCGATGTTGTACCGCCACGCGGGATGGCGCTCCTGCCCCATGGCGCTCGCCACCACCAGCAGATCGTCCCCGTCGCGGTGATAGGCGAGCTGCACGGAACGCTTGCGCCCCGAGCTGCGTCCGAGGGCGGTCATCGTCAGCATCGGAAGCGTGGGTACCAGCGTCGACGTGTAGCGTCCGTTCGTCAGGCGGAAGATGATCGGATCCAGCGGCGAGGCCAGATGCCTGACGAGCCACGATCCGAACGCGGTGGCCGAGAGCGTGTTGACGAAGCGGGCGTAGGCCGACTCCCGGGGCTCATTCGTCATCCGAATCGTCGTACGACGCCTCGTCTTCGTCGGCGTCCTCGGCGTCGACCGGGCCCGAGTCGCCGAAGGTGAAGCGGATCCCGACTCCGAGAGAGTGTGTGCCCACCTCGAGCTTCGAGCCCCCGACTTCCGCCAGGATCGGTGTGGAGAAGCCCCTCGAGGTGCCGGTGTACGCGTACATGATCTCGAGGCCGGCGACACTGCCCCGGGGCCGATAGAAGAGGCCCGCCTTGCCACGATACGCGAAGTCCCATTCGTTCGACGCGAAGTCGGCGAACTGTCCCATCGCCCCGAATCCGCCGCCGATCGTGGCGTCCAGCCGATCCTCGATGATCGGGAGGTCGACGTGGACCTCGAAGAGGGTCGAGACGTACTGCGCTTGATCGCCCGACTCGGGCGGGTTCGCGCCCACCACGAAGCGTCGGATCGGGAGGTTCGCGTAGCCGATGTCGAGGCCGGAGCGGACCCAGCCCATCTGGAGACCGGCCGTCGCTCCGAACTCGAGGCCCGGCCCCGTGCTCAGCGAGCCGACCTTGCCCTGGGTGACGCTCTTGACGTCGAAGTAGCCGCCGTAGGCCCCGCCGACGCGTATGCCCACGAAGGGATCGAAGGACTCTTCCGCCCTGGCCGCACCGATCGGAAGGAGGACGATCGCGAGCAGAGCAGTCCATACATCCGGATTCATGATGCATCGCCCGCAGCCTCGCCGCCCATCCGACCACCGCATTCCTGCTCGAGCCACGCCAGCTTGCCCTCCTCGTCGGTGGAGACCCACTCTAGGGACGATCAGGGTCCCTAGAAACCCGAAAATGCATTCTCCGATCTGCGGAGGCTATCGTCCAGTCCGATGCGCGACGGGCCGCCGGTGGGAGCGAGCCTCGCATCGGTTGGGGAGACGGTAGATGGCCGGAGGCAGGGATTCGAGGGAGTGCGAGATCCATGGCGCCGTCGCGCCCGGCTTCGAACCCGTCCGCGCACTCTACGAGCGCCGGATGCGCGTGCTGGCGGAGTACGACACCCAGCTCTGCGTCTACCACCGGGGGCAGCGGGTCGTCGATCTCTGGTCATCGAAGTCCAGGCGCCGCTCCTTCTCGCCCGACTCCCTCGTCGGCGTGTTCAGCAGCGGCAAGAGCCTGGAGGCCATCGCCATCGCTGCGCTCGTCGGCCGCGGCCTGATCAACTACGACGCGAAGATCTCCGACTACTGGCCCGAGTTCGCGGCGGCCGGCAAGGAGGAGCTCACCGTCGCCGAGCTGATGCGCCATGAAGCGGGGATCGCTGCGCTGCGGATCTCGCTGCGGCCGAAGGACCTTCTCGCCGAGAATCTGAGGCAGAACCGGGTGGGAAGCATCATCGAGGAGCATCCCCAGCGCTACCGGAAGGGCGGTCGGAGCCGCCGGGAGTACCACGCCATCACGCGGGGCTGGATCGTGAACGAGCTCTTCCGACGCGTCGACCCCGAGGGCCGGACGATCGGCGAGTTCCTCGAGGAGGAGATCCGTCGGCCGCTCGAGGCGGATGCGATCGTCGGTGTCCGGGAGAAGGACCTCGGACGGGTTGCCAAGGTCAGACCGCTCGGCATCGGATACCAGCTCGGTCAGAGCCTCCGGCCGAGGCGCTTCGGCCGAGGCATCGAGCACAGCAGCGCCCAGCTTGCGGGGCGGCTGGGGCGCATCATCCCCCTGGCGCGCCATTCCACCTCGCGCGGTGCGCCGCCTCCCTATGTCGGCATGCGCAATATCGGCTTCTTCAACGAGCGCGCGATCGTGATGGGCGAGTCACCCTCGGCCAACGCCAACTGCTCGGCGCGGGGCCTGGCGAAGGTCGCGGCCATGATGGCGGCGAGAGGCGCGTTCCAGGGCCGTCAGATCCTGAGCGAGGACGCGTGGGAGGCGCTCCATGCGCACCCACTCGAGGCGGAGATGGGCTTCGCGCACACGCGCTTCACACAGGGTGGGGTGAACCTCTTCACCGCCGAGGCCGCCGCTCGCAACGGTCTCGAGCGGGCCTTCAACCTGGGCCGAGAGGGCTTCTATGGCTGGATGGGGCTGGGGGGCTCGATCTTCCAGTGGCATCCCGAGGAAGAGATCGGCTTAGCCTTCGTCCCGACCGCGCTGCACCTGCTCGATTTCTTCAACGAGCGCGGCAAGGCGTATCAGGCGGAGGTGCTGCGCTGCGTGGCGGCGGTGAAGCGCTGAGTCGGGCGGGCCCAATCACTTCGCTGGAGCGTGGACGGTGGGCGCGATTCAGCCCCGGGCGATGGGCTCCGCAGTGGTGCGATCGACCAGGTGCACGTCACGCTGCGGGCGAGGCAGCGTGATCCCGGCTTCGTCCAGCGCTCGCTTGATCTCCCGGGTCAACTTCCAGTAGGTATCCCAGTAGTCTTCCGTCCGGGTCCAGGGACGGACGACGAATTTGAGGGTGTTCTCGAGCAGCTTGTGCAGCTGCACGTTGGGCGGCGGGTCCTCGAGCACGTGCGGATTCCTGGCCAGCACGCCGCGTAGGATCTCGAGGACGCGATCGACGTCCTCTTCGTGCCGGACGTGAACCTCGAGGTCGACCCGGCGCACCTTCTGGTTGGTGACGTTCTTGATCACGTCGCCCCAGATCTTGGCATTGGGGACGATCAGGGTCTGGTTGTCGAAGGTGAGGATCGTCGTGGAGACAAGGTTCATGGTGCTGACGGTGCCGAAGACGCCCCCCGCCTCGATCACGTCGTCCACGTCGAAGGGCCGGTAGCCGAGGATCATGATCCCGGCCGCGAAGTTCGCCAGGGAATCCTGAAGCGCGAAGCCGACGATGAAGCCCGCGATCCCGAGGCCCGCGAGCAGGGGCCCGAGCTCGACGCCGACCTGGGAGAGGGCGACGAGCAGGCCGAGGATCATCACGCCGCGACCCGCGAGGGCCAGCGCCATGTTGCTCAGCAGCTGTGAGGTCCGGCCCTTCGCAGCGCTCAGGCTGCGCTGAACCAGACGGCGCGTGATGATCGCGAGCAGTCGGAAGGTGACGAGGATCAGCAGGAACAAGAACGCCTTGACGACCGTCGCCGGTCCCACCTCGCGGATCCATTCGCGAAAGGCCTCGAGCCACTCCTGGAGCAGGCCGATGGCGACTTTGCCCTTGAAGACGTCGGTGGTCACTTCGCCGGTCGTGCGGATCAGGAGTCGCCTGTACGCGCTCGAATCGAGTCCGACGTGGTCCATCATGTCGACCGTCGTCGTCATCGCGGCTACGACCATCTCCTTGCGGCGGGTCACCAGCCGGATCTCGTCCTGGATCGAGGCGTCGTCCGGGGCCTCGGCGCTGCGTTCGGAGAGCCGATCGAGCTTCTCGGACGTGAGCTGGATGCGGCCGGCCAGACGATCCGCGCGCGTGGCCAGCCGCGCATGGAGGTCGGCCAGGACCGGCGAGTGATGCACGCCCATCCGCTTCAGGCCGTCGAGATTCTCGAGATAGCCCTCGAAGAGCGACTCGAGCCACTCGATCTCCGCCTCGATCTTGTCCTCGATGGCGTCCAGTTCCTGGGGATCGGCCGATACGCGCGCCTTGCGCAGCGCGCGAAGCGCGGACTCGCTCACCTCGATGTGCTCGACGATGGCCTCGGAGAGATCCGGCAGCTCGTTCTCGATCCAGGCCCGCTGATCCCCCGAGTCGAGCCCCGCCTCGTCCTGGGCCGCTTGATTCTCGACGAGCTTTGCGACGAGGCTCAGATAATCCAGCTTGGCCTCGGCGATCTGGCGCGCGAGCAGGATCTTGTCCTCGCCTTCAGCGCCCGTCAGCTCGGCCTCCAGACCCTCGAAGCGCTCCACCAGTGTCGCGAGCTCGTCCCGGATCTCCTTCGCCTTCTCCTGGAGGGGGTCGATCGGGGGCGCCTCGGCGACGGCCTCGCCGGGCTCGTCCTCGCGCGCCTCGGCCCCAGCCGATTGCGAGGCGGTCTCCTGATCATCCGCGCGGAGGGCGGGGGGCAGGAAGAGGAGCAGCAGACCCATGAGGGCTACTGCGGCGAGCAGGCGCAGACGACTCAAGCGACGAGCGGCTCCGATGTGAGGGGGTGGGGCGTCGCGAGCGGGCGCGACGGCCGGCTCGATGCACACCCAGCATATCGCACGATTCGCGAACCGGATTGGTGGCGCGCGCGGACCGGGTCGGCCGCCCTCGCGGCGGCGATCCGACGAGGCTTGAGTCGCGGGCGCTCGAAGTCGACGTGCGCCTGCTGCGAGAGGGCCTTCAGGAAGGTCTGGCCGACCCGGTCGAAATCATCCGCGGCTCGTATCGGGCCCTGAGTCCGTATCGGAGCTGGATCTGCACGAGCTGCTTCGTGCCGGGCGCGTCGCCCATCCACCAGTCGGTGAAGTCGTCGACGCCGATCTCCGCGTGGGCGTCGCGGCAACAGATGAGTTGGACGAGATCCACGGACGCACGCCCGGAGGCGCGACTACGCGGCTCATGGTCCCGATCCCGACGCGTGATCAATCGCGCGGCTTCCATCGCCGAGCCGCGGAGCCGCTCGCAGGCGCTGTGCTCCGGGCCGCTCCAGGAGAACGCACCGGCAGATACGCCGGGATCCGAGCTCGTCGCCCAGCCACTGCAGCCAGGAGCCGTGGTGATGGGCTCCGGCGGATCCCGCCCCACAGTGGATTGAACGAAGGCAGTCCGCGGGTGCACGTCTCGCACGGGGTGTGGGCGAGCGCTGCCCCCCGAAGAGGGCAGCGCCGCCGGAGCCTGGGCTCGCGGCGGCGCTGCGGGCGTTGCTGGAAGCGGGCGTCGGTTCACGCCCGCCACCGGATCGATCAGTATCGGCCGGCCATCTGCCGATTCATCTCGACCGCGCACTTCAGCGTGAAGGGCAGGTCGTTGAGGAAGTCGAAGAAGCCCATGTGGCGGAGCCGCTTCACGATCCTCTTCTTCGGCGCCCGGATGACGTCGAACTCCCACATGGCGTCGCCGAAGCCGTCCGGCACGTTGTCGAGGTCCGTGCTGGCGGGGTGCTGCACGTTCACGACGAAGCGGGTGGGCCGGATCGGGTCGAAGATCATGCCCGTGGCCTCGGAGCCGGCGACGCGGATGCTGAGGAAGTGGTCGAGGGACTCGGCCACGCCGTCATTGTCCTCGTCGCGCACGAACCAGATGTCGCCGCCGGTGGACGCGCTGTTGGGCGCGTCCTCGATGATGTAGATGTTGCCGAGGGCGTCCTGGGCGAGGTTGTCGGGGCTGTTCAGCACGCCCGTGGTGGGGGCGAAGCCGACGTTCGTCGGCGTGCTGGCGTCGGCGAGCACGCGAACGTGGGCCTTGGTGTCACTGATCAGCTCCACCGCGTAGACGGTGGTCTCCGACGTGGCGGTGAAGTACATGACCTCGTTGCCATTGGCGAGCTGGGCGATCTCCATGTCCTCGGGGCGGCCGTAGGGCGTGCCGTTCACCTCGTCGGCGGCCGGCCGGCCACCGCGGGTGTCGAGGTTGGTGCGGGGATCATTGGTCGGGCCGTTCATGAAGGGGTCGGCCACGGTGGTGGGGTTGCCCACCTCGTCCGTGATCGGCACCCAGGTGGCCGGGCCGGTGCGGGGCTGGCCGACGTTGCTCGGATCCGAGAAGTAGTCGGCGGGGTTGCCCGCGAAGGCGTCGACGGCGAGCACGAAGGTCTGGCCGACCGTGTAGTCGGTCTTGTCGGCCATCACGAACTTGTAGATCGAGCCGGAGCGCCACTCGTCGATGAAGTAGAGGGTCTTGCCGTCGGCGCTGAAGCGAAGGCCCTCGTGCGCGACGTTGGCGATGCTCTCGAGCTCGCGAACCTCGATCTGATCGACCGGGGCGTAGGGGTTCAGGGTCTCCATGATGCGGCCCTCGCCCGACCACTCCTCACCGTTGAAGACGGTGCAGTTGGTCGTGAAGGTCGCGGGGTCGAAGGCCGCGAAGTCGTTGCTCCAGTCGCCGAGGGCACCCTGGCCGTCGCCGTTGTAGAGCAGCTCGTTGCGGTCGAGCCAGGTGTCGTAGCGGCTGAGGCCCGCCGACCAGGGCGACTCGTGCGGGTTGAAGATGAAGCGCGAGGTGGGGTCGTAGGCGGCCATGTCCCACATCGACTGCGACGCGCCGGCCGAGACGTCCTGCTCGCCGCTGCCCGGGACGCTGATGTCGGGGGCGCGGCTCACGCTCTGCGAGGGATCGGCCTCGATCTCCCGCATGCTGGTGAGGTTCTTCTGGGAAACGCCGGTGGGCACGACCCAGGGCGCGGTCGTCTCTTCGACGCTGTTCGGCGCTGTGACCGGGGCCGACTCGGTGAGGGGGACAAAGTAGGGCGCGCTGCCCGCGGTAGCGGTGCCCGCCACCGTGACGATCGCTCCTGCGATCACTACTGAACCAATCTTCGAGATCATGCTTCTACTCCTGATATTCGAGGTACTGCCGATCTTCATCTGCCGTCGATCGGGCGTGAGGCCATCTCATGCCCGGCTGGTCCTGCGTCGTCCTGCTTGGCTCGCTGCTTGGCACTCGCCCAATCGAGTCGGATGTCCCACTCGAAGGTGCGATCCTGCGGAAGGGTGGGCGCCGTCTGGTTGTCCACGACGTCGTAGACGTTCGCCGGTGGCGTGACCGTCGCGTCTCGGCCGAAGATGTAGTCCTGGTCTTCGACGATCACGCGATAGGCCTTGTTCAGCTCGAGGGCACGCTCTCGAGACGGCGTGATCAGCTCGTAGACGTCGGTGGCCCGGGCCACCTTCGCGGCGTCCACGACACCGGGGGCGCTGAACCAGCGCGCCTCCATCTCGGGGTTGCTGCGGAACTCGCCCCCGCCGCCGGCGCGCTCCAGATAGGTCGCGATCTCGCCCTTCGTCTCGCCCAGAGTGGGGGCGTCGGGCATGCCGCGTAGATCGATGTATCCCCAGCCCTCGGCGCCATCGACCTTCCGGGCGAAGCTGAAGGTGCTGTCGATGGTGGAGCCGATGGACGTATGACAGCCCATGCAGAAGAAGTTCTCTTCGTAGTTGTTGACCCGGAGCTGTCCCTTGCGGTTCTCGATGAAGCCGGCGATCACCCAGCCCATCTCGTTGTCCAGGCCATAGGGGCCGCGATCGATGTAGCCGGGCAGATTGCCCACGTACTTGTCGTGCTTCTCGCCCTCGTAGGCCTCCAGGAGCTGAGGCTGCGACGTCGTCCAGCGCCGGCGCATGTAGCGCAGCTCCTTCATGCGCGTCGAGTTCGTGATGCCTCCCTGGTCGTCGACGCCCACGTAGCGCACCGAGTGGAGGAACTCGGTGTCGATGGGAAAGAGGTAGGGGAGCTTGAGCGCCGTGCGCGCGGCGCCCACGTAGCGGTCGGTCCGGGTGATGCGATCGATCACGCCCAGCTCGCCGTCGCCGTCGAGGTCGACCCCGACGGCCTCCTCGTCGAGATCCCGCACCGAGATGCTCTCGAGCTGCTTGATGTTGGCCTCGACGAGGGCCAGGTTCGCCTTGTAGACCTCGCGCGAGTAGCGCCCCTCGGCGTCGGTCCGGAAGGGCTCACCGAGCCGGATCATCACGTCGTCGGTGGACCCGTTGGTCGGCCAGAATGTGCTCGGCATCGGCTTGTACTTGAAGGCGACCCAGTGCGTGCCGTCCTTCGCGAAGCCCTCTTCGTCGAAGGCTCCCGGGCCGAGCTGGAGATCCTCCAGATCAGGGATCCAGCCCTTGAAGCCGGCCTCTCGCAGCCGCGGTGCGAGCTGCGAGTAGTTGTCCTGGCTGATCCACTCCAGGATCTCTGCGTCGGAGATGGCCGCCACGCGCTCGGATCGATCCTCGAAGAGGTTGAGCGTGTGATTGGTGAGGGCGACATCGCTGAAGCTGTAGGCGCGCTGCAGCACGCCATCGTGCATCGCGTTGGGTCGGCCCTTGATCTGGTTCTGGTGACAGACGTAGCAGGGGTTGTACTTGCCCTCGGTGCGCGTGTAGCACATGGGAGGCACGACGGCTTCGCGGTTGTACATCGTATGCACTGGATGGACGGGCGGAGCCTCGGGGACCACGCCGTCGTCCGCGCGCAGCATCGCGACCACGTCATTGTGGGAGTAGCGCTGGTGGGGGCGCTTCCCCTCCTGCTCGTCCCGCCTCTCGTTCGCCGCCTGCTTCGGGCTCGGCGCCTCGGCCTCGGCGGGCGAGCAGCCGCTGGCGAGGGGCAACACGGCCATCAAGAGCATGAACACCGATTCGAGGCGACGCGGCGCCGGTCTCCCGGTCCATCGTCGGCTCCGACCCAACGGGCCTTCCATAAGGCTACGCTTCCTCCTTCGAATGAATCCCTCTGGATTCCTGAGGGCGCGAAGCCTAGGGTGGAAGCTCGACCTCGTGGTGGCGGGTCGATGACGATTGCGTCATGAGCTGTCCATATTTCATTTCAAGATCGAATCCGTATACGCCGATCGATCGGGGCGATCGGTCCCATGAATCGAGAAGCGTCGAGGGACCGAGCGCCCATGTGCCTGAATCGCTGTTCTATCCGGGACGGCGATCGTGGTCGAATGTGACATCCACGAGGCACGTCCGGGTCGATTTGAATAGCGTTCTGCGATGATCGAGAAGGAGACGAATGCCGCGCCGTCGATACGAGCTTCAGCAGCCGGAGCTGAACGACGCCGTCAACGCGCTGGTGGAGCGCGCCCAGGAGGTCTACGGCGAGCACCAGGGCGCCGACTACGTGCGCCAGATCCTCGTGACCGGCGTGCGGCTGCTGAAGGATGGCGCCGAGACGGGAGACCTGAGACTGCTCAACAGCGCGCTCAAGGAGCTTCGTCACTCCTTGCGGGTCTTCCGCCCCTACGAGCATCGCAGGAAGGTGGCGGTCTTCGGGAGCGCCAGGACCGAGCCCATCCATCCCGACTACGAGCAGGCGAGGCAGTTCTCGGAACGGATCGTCGAGGCCGGCTGGATGGTGATCACCGGTGCCGGGGGTGGCATCATGGCCGCGGCCCAGGGCGGGGCGGGGCGCGGTGACTCGTTCGGGGTCAATATCAGGCTGCCTTTCGAGCAGGCCGCCAATGAGACGATCAAGGGCGACCACAAGCTCATCACCTTCCGCTACTTCTTCACGCGCAAGGTGACCTTCGTGAAGGAGGCGCACGCCATCGCGCTCTTTCCCGGTGGCTTCGGCACCCACGACGAGGCCCTCGAGGCGCTCACGCTGATCCAGACCGGCAAGGGCGAGATGCTGCCCGTCGTCTTCATCGACTCGCCCGGGGGCAGCTACTGGAAGGAGTGGGCCGAGTACGTCGAGGAGCACATGGCGGCGCCCGGCTTCGTCTCGCCGGAGGACATGGACCTCTTCATGGTGACCGACGACCTCGACGAGGCCGTGTCCGAGATCCTCGGCTTCTACAGCAACTATCACTCGAGCCGCATGGTGGGCGATCAGCTCGTGATCCGCGTCAACAAGGCGCCCGACGAGGCGGAGCTCGAAGCGCTCAATACCGCTTTCAGTGACGTGATCAAGCGGGGCGCGATCCGGCTGAGCGGGCCCCTCGACGCGGAGGCCGACGAGGCGCCGCATTGCGCCCGCGTCGTGCTGAACTTCGAGCAGAGCCGCCGAGGCCGCCTGCGCCAGCTGATCGACCGGCTGAACGGTCTGGTCAGCGCCGACGCCTCGGAGCCCGGCGAGGCGAGCCCCCACGAGCTCTTCGCGCTGGCGCTGAGCGAAGATGCCCTGGCCGAGCGCGATGCAGAGGATTGAGCGCGCTGTGCCATCATCCCGTCATGGAGATCGGCTATCCCGACATCGAGCGCCAGCCGCTCTGGGGCTGGAAGAACATACGAGGCGCGATCCTCGTCCTGCTCGTGCCGCTGCCCGCGATCGCCACCGCGGCCTGGCTCTTCGCGGCGCCCACGTCGGCCGGTCCCTCCGCGACCCCCGAGTGGTCGCAGGTGGAGAGCCTCGGCGATCTGCGGCGCTTCCTGCTCGGCCATCCGGTCCTCGCCGCGAACGTCCTCTACTTCGTCTTCGTAGACGTCGTCTTCTTCGCCGTCGCCCTCGTCCAGCGCAGCAGCTGGCTGATCGATCCCTACTGGACACTGCTTCCACTGCTCCTGGCGTGGTTCTACCTCGCCCATCCCGGCGCGGATCCGAGCTGGGCGCGCGTCGTGCTCGCCTGGGGGCCGCTGCTGATCTGGAGCGTGCGGCTGACGGCGAACTACTTCCGCCGGGAGGGCTGGCGTTTCGGACTTCGTGAGGACTGGCGCTACGCGAAGATGCGCCGTGAGCGTCCGCTCTTCTGGCTCGAGCAGTTCTTCGTGGTCCACCTGGCCCAGCACGGAATGCTGGTGGGCCTCAGCCTCCCCTTCTACGTCGTCGCCTTCCGACCCGACCCGATCGGCGCCGTGGAGATCGTCCTATCGATTCTGGCGGTCTCGGGCATCGCCATCGCCGGCGTTGCGGACAACCAGCTCGATCGCTTCATGCGCGCCAACGCCGAACGTGCCTCGCGCGGCGAGGCCGGACGCGCGCTCCTCGACGATGGGCTCTGGCGCTACTCGCGTCACCCCAACTACTTCGGCGAGCAGCTCTTCTGGTGGTCGATCGCGGGCTTCGGCATCCACCTGGGCGAGGCGTGGGTGGCGGTGGGCACCCTCTTCAATTCCTGCATCCTCGCGAGCGTGACCGTGATGACCGAGCGCAGGATGCTCGCGGTGCCCAGCCGCGCGGCCGTCTATGCCGACTACCAGCGCCGGACCTCGGTGTGGATCCCCTGGCCTCCCCGGTCCGAAGGCGCGACGGAAGCGGGCGAACGCACCGCTTGAGGGCGCGGATCCCTCCCTCAGGGGGGCGAGCGCGCTTGCCTGCGCCGAGGCCCGCGTGACATGATGCGTCGAGGAGGTGCGAATCATCATGTCGCGCGACTTCGGCCCGTGCATCGCGCGCGGCGGCGCTGCGGCAAGAGCCCGCGTCCTCGCGGCGATGTGCATCGTCCTCGGGCTCGTAGGAGGGTGCCGCAAGGACGCCTTCCTCGATGACCTCGGATTCGCGCTCAGACAGCAGGAGTACCTGCGCTACGCCACCGAAGAGCCGATCCAGCCCGGCAGTGTGACCAACGTCCTGAACCATCTGGAGCGCGCCAGTCGCGATCCTCGCTACTCGGTGGTCGATGGCGTGATTCCGCCAGACGCCTGGGACCCGATCTTCGAGAAGCTCTTCCGGCTGCGCGATACCAGCGACTTCGACCTCCTCTATCTGATCAACCTGCTCTACGCCCACGGCGGCCATCCCGCCGCGCCCCCGGCCCTCTGGGAGGCGGCCGACCAGGCCGTCGTCGACTTCAAGTACTGGTACACCGATCCCACGCCCGAGCGGATCTTCGATGGGCAACCCGTCGTCGATGCCATGTGGTACTGGAGCGAGAACCACGTCCTCCTCTTCCGCGTGAACGAGTACCTGGCCGGCCAGCGCCACCCTGATCGCATCTTCAGCGTCACCGGCAAGGACGGGGCCTGGCACCGGGACCGCGCGCGGGGCGAGATCCTTCGCTGGCTGGACGAGCGGGCCCGATGGGGCTTCACCGAGTGGCACTCCGACGTCTACTATCAGAAGGACATCACGCCGCTGCTCTCGCTGGTGGAGTGGGCGGACGACGCCGAGCTGGTCCGGCGGGCGGCGATGGTCCTCGATCTGGTCTTCCTGGACGTCGCTCTGCACCTCCACCAGGGCAACTTCGGAGCGACCCATGGTCGCTCCTACGTCAAGGACAAGGCCAGCGCGACGACGCAGGACAACTACAACTCGAGCAAGATGCTCTTCGATCGCCGCGGCGCCCGGGGTGTCCTTGAATACACGAGCCGTGGCGCCCCCGACGCGACCCTGCTCGCACGGGCGAAGAAGTATCGCCTGCCGAAGGTGATCCAGCGGATCGCGCGCTTCGAGGGCGCCATGGTCGATCGGGAGCGGATGAATCTCCGCCTCGAGGAGCGACCCGATCCCGATCCCGACGTGCCGCCTCCGCCGGCGCCCTATTGGCTGGACTTCGAGGACGAAGCGAACCTCTCCTTCTGGTGGTCCATGGGCTCCCAGCCGCTGTGGATGATGGTGCCACTCACCCTCGAGGTGGGCGAGCGCGAGAACCTCTGGGTCTCGCAGTTCGAGCAGTTCAAGCCGCTTCGCGATCTCGTCTGGGTGGACGGTGACTTCGAGCAGACCCTCGCCAACGCACGCTTCTGGCTCAACGGGCTCTGGCCGCTGATCAACGCCTCGCTGCTGAACGAGGTCAACACCTATACCTATC
>CAZQMY010000072.1:0-18889 GCA_964594405.1 uncultured Spirochaetaceae bacterium
GGATGCAGGACGTTGAAGCCGCGCATCCGCTTGAAGCGGGCGAGGATGTCGGTGGCGGTGTAGCCCTCGGGATGGCCGACGTGGAGGCCGTCACCAGAAGGGTAGGGGAACATGTCGAGTACGTAGTACTTGGGCTTCGATCGGTCGATCTCGCTCTTGAAGGTCTCGTGCTCGAGCCAGTGGGATTGCCATTTGGGCTCTATTTCCGAGGGGTTGTACGCCATGGGAGCCAGATGGTGCCGGCGCCACGGAGCGCCGTCAACGTTTCCCGGCCGCATCCACCGGCGGGATTCCGCGCAGTGGCGCTCCGCTACACTGCGACTCGTGGAAAGCCCGATCGAATCCCTGACCCAGGTATACGTCGTCTCCGACGGCACCGGAGACACCGGCACGGCGGCCGTTCGAGCCGCGATGCTCCAGTTTGCCAGCCCCTGGCGACTCCGCGTCTTCAGCGACACCCGCTACGCCTCCGAGGCCCGGCGCATCATCGCCCTGGCCCAGGAGACGGGCGCGCTGGTGGTCTTCAGCCTGGTCGACGGCGGCGTCATCGAGGCGTTGACGCAGGAGGCGGAGCAGCGGGGTGTGGTGGTGGTGGACCTGCTCGGACCGCTGATCACCAAGGTGGCGCAGCAGCTCCACGCCGAGCCGCGCCACCAGCCCGGGTTGCTCCACGGATTCTCCGATGACTACTTCCGCCGCATCGACGCCGTCGAGTTCGCCGTCCGGCACGACGACGGGGCGAACATGAGGACGCTCTACCAGGCCGACATCGTGCTCACCGGCGTCTCCCGCACCTCGAAGACCCCCCTGTGCATGTACCTCGCGCAGCGGGGCTACAAGGCCGGCAACGTTCCGCTCGTGCCGGGGATGGACCCGCCCAAGGAGCTGCTCGAGATGGATCGACGAAAGGTCTTCGGCCTCGTGATCGACTCGCCGAGCCTGCTCACCATTCGGCAGGCGCGTCTACGGGACATGAAGGCCGCCCCCGCGACCTCCTATACCGACCACGAGGCCATCGAGGACGAGCTCGACCGCGCCAAGCGACTCTTCCGCTCACAGGGCTGGCGGTCCATCGAGATCACCGGCAAGGCCGTCGAAGAGAACGCCAGCCGCATCATCGAGTACTACGAGCACACGATGCAGGTGACCAGCTCGCGCTGACGCGCTCAGCGCGGGACGGCCCAGTCGGGTCGTTCCTCGATGACGTAGGTCGAGGTCAGGAGCTCGTCGCCACGCAGGATGGTCAGCTTGACCTTGTGCCCGACGCCATACATGTAGAGCCATTTCTGGAAGTCGGCCGGGGACTCGATCCGGTTGTGACCGAGCTGGACGAGCAGGTCGTCCACCTGGAATCCCATCTTCTGCGCAGGGCTCTTCGGCCATATGTACTCGAGGGCGATCGCGCCCCGATAGCCGGTGGGGGAGGGGAAGCGCGACTGCTCGGCCTTCGTGAGCGAACGGACCGAGAAGCCGGTCCAGGGCGAGGCGAGGCTGCTCTTCTGCTTGATGCTCTCGTAGATGTTGAAGGCGAGGAAGATGGGGAGGATGTGGCTCTCCTCCTGCATCCCGGGCTTGTCGATCTCGTCCTCCGGCACGTAGCCCGTCCAGAGTGCGACGACGCGACCGTCGTCCGTGTAGATCGGAGCCCCGGCGGCGGATGGCGGCAACACCATCTCGGCCCTGAACATCGTCGCCGTCAGGCTCTCCTGATAGCACTCCTTGCTGTTGAGGCCCGTCAGCCGGCCCAGCGTGACGGCGGGGGCTGCGGGGTCTGGCTGCGTCGGGGCGTAGACGGCGCTTCCCTCGGCGATGGCGACCTCTCCGAGGATCGGGCTCGGGCGAAGTGCGGGAGCGTCCTGGACCTTCACGATGGCGAGGCCCAGCGTTGGCTCCACGCCGACCAGCTTCGCCTTGCGGGGGCGCTCGCCCGGCGACGCCCAGAGCTGGACCTCGAGCCGCGGAAGGATCCGGCCGCGCCGCGCCGGATCGACCACGGCGCGATAGGCCGTGAGGATGAAGCCCTCCGACTCGGCGACCATCCCGAGGGCGCGCGTGACCGGCGGGCCCGATGCGTCCGTCCGGTCGTACCCGAGGACGGTGACCAGATTCGGGCCCTGCTCCGGGACGACCGGCGAGGCCTGCGCGGGCGGGGACCAGTCGAGCTGCAGCGCCGCCACCGTGGCGGCGCAAAGGAATCGCCACGCGGACAGCCGCCCGGTGGCCCGTCCTTCGGTCATCCGGCGCAGCGCCGGGCTCATGGCCGGAAATCCTGATTGAAGGGGTTCTTCTCCATCTCAGCGGTGATCTTGATGAAGCCGTGGAGCGTCTTTCGATGGCACTCGTTGCAGGCCCCGACCACCGCATCCAGCTCCGGCTCGAGGTCTTGCGCGCCGTCCGGAGCAAGGCCGCCGAGCCGAGCCACCATCGCGCGTGCCTGCGGGAGCGCCATGCGATCCAGGAGCAACGCGATGGGCTGCCCATCGTACTCGGGGACCTCCCGCTGGATCTCGTTCAGCAACTCGATGGACTCGTAGAGATAGAAGCTGGCGAGTCGGGTGTTCCCGGCGCCGACGGCGAGCGAGAGCTTGTGGGTGAGCCGTCCGAGCTCTCCCATGTAGGAAGCGAGCTCTGGCGCCGCGGCCCGGGGCTCGACCGGCCGAAGCTGCGGCGCCGAGCCCGGTTCCGCCACCGATCCTGTAGCACTGAGCGTGCATGTCAAGAGGATGGTCACGGCGATCAGCGGTCGTCGCTGGACCCGGCCATCGATTGTCGAGTGCATTCACCCATGATCACGAAGTCGAAGCTGCCCGGAAGCCACGTCATTGCGACGAAACGGTGAAGTCGGCGTCGCGGCATACCCTCGTGGGCCCTTCGCTTGGGTCTGGATCGCTATTTGATTACGGCTCTGCCGTATCCGAACGTTCCGTCGACCGGCAACGAGAGCAAGCACATCCGACACACGTGACGGGGAGCATCCGACAGTCGAGATCCGAGTCCCTTCAATCCCTGAGTCCCGTCGTTTCCTTGTCTTCGATGACGGTACGCTCGGTATGGGCGGCGACGTCGCGGATTGGAACGGTCTCCGCAACCACGACGAGATCCGCTTCTGGGCCGACTACATCGATGGCGAGGCCGGGTCGTAAATCTACGACGACAAGGAGTGCCACCTCGCCGGTAACAAGACGCCGAGGTGGCCGTCGGGTGGCCTGCGCTTCGGCTCGTGGTTCTTGATCGTCTGTGATCCACTCGGGAAGCTCTGACTGGACGCCCCGGATCTGCGGATCCGGGGCGTCCTTCGGTTCGAGCCCTGGAATGGTCTGCCACCAAGCCTGCGATGGCCCGGGGCATCCCCCCCGGCCGTAGCCTGCCATTCGGCTGCCAACAGCCTCCTCTCCACAGGCCACCTTCGCGCGCGCACTGCATCCCATGCCGATCCGGATGCCGGGCCCGGATGCCTGGCGCTGCGACAAGAAGGGCTTCGACCTGCGCGGGGCCCGGCCCCGATGCACTCGTGGGGCCCCCGCCTAGTCGTCGCGAAGCCCCTTCTGCCGCTCCATCTCCTTCTGCCTCTTGATGGCTTCCATCTGGTCCTCGGTGAGGAGGGCGGTGGCCACCTTGGGTCGGAAGACCGAGTAGAAGGCCGGTACGACGGTCAGCGCGCCGAACATGTTGATCACCATCAGGATGCTGAGCATTCGGGCCATGTCGGCCTGGAAGCGCAGATCGGAGAGCGTCCATAGGATGATGCCGCCCACGATGGTGCTCGCCGTGAAGGACACGGCCATCCCGGTGGTCCTGATGGCGCGTCTCACCGCTTCGTCGATGTCCGCCGTGTCCTGGACCTCGTGACGAATGCGATCCACGATGTAGATCGCGTAGTCGACTCCGATGCCGACGCCCACTGACTGCACGGGAAGGGTGTTGATGTTGAGTCCCATGCCGACGACGGCCATGTAGGCGAGGCTGAGCATCGTGGCCGTGGCGATCTGGAGCAGGATGATGAATCCGCTGGGGACCGACTTGTAGGTGATCGAGTGGAGGGTGAAGATCACCAGGAAGATCAGCACGATGTTGGCGACGTGACTGCGCTCGACTTCGTCGTCGATCGCCGCGAGAATGCCCATCAGGCCGCCGGCCATCACGAACTGCACACCACGTGTCCAGCTGTTGGTGGCCTGGTACTTCGGTACGCCGTCCACCGCCTTGAGGTCTTCGACGATCAGTGTGGTGGTGTCGACGGCGACGGCTCGAATGCCGTAGTCGTCGCTCTCCCACCAATAGTCGATGTCCTCGAGCTCCCAGTCGGCGAGGATCTCGGGCCAGGCCGACTCCTGGTCCTCTTCGAGCCCGTAGATGTAGTCTTCGTAGTCGACCTGAGCGTTCTCGCGGAACTCCTCGATCCATTCGGGCAGGTCATCGATGCTCGTGAATCGTGTCACGGGGACGCTGGTGTAGGTGCCGTCATCGTTGCGGATCTGCACGGTCATGGTGTGATGACGCGGCGGCAGGAGGGGGCCGAGCATGTAGTACCACTTGTCGAGGAGCGACTCGCGCTCGAAGAAGCCGGCTCCCTGCTCCGCTTTGTCCTTGTCGAGGCGGACGACGACCTCGCCGATCGGATTGCGCTTGATGAACTCCTCAGCGGCCATCACCACGCGGCGGATCGTCTCGCCCTTGTGATCGCGGTAGAAGAAGCGGATGTTGGAGTCCTTGCCCTCGGGCGTGAGGTAGGGGTCCATGGCGCCCGGAGCCCCGTTGGTGCGCATCTGATAGATCTGCTGCCGGATCACGGCCTGGTCGTCGGAGACGAAGGACCACTTCGGGTCGCCGTAGTGGTTCATGCCCCAGGCGGTCCGCAGGATCGGCACGATGGAGATGGTCGCTCCGAGGTCCGTATGACTGCCCATCCATCTCTCGAACTGCTCCATCTTCAGGATCGGTGCAGCATCGCCGCTGGCCTTGGCACGATCGCCCTCGAGGAAGACGACGATGGAGTCGACGCCACCGAAGCGCTCGGCGATCTTCGCCGTGGCCACGTTCCATTCGTGGTCCGGGAAGAGCAGCGGTGTGCCGGGCTTCGCTTCGCCCACCTGAGAGTAGAAGAGAGTGATGTAGGTGGAGATGGCGAGCAGGAACACGGTGGCCACGGCGATGACGTACTTGTAGACCGGGTGGGTGGTGAGCTCGCCCAGGAAGCGCGTGAAGCGGATCATGAAGCCCGGCAGGAAGTGCTCGTGCTCCTGGGGCGCGGGCAGGTAGCAGATCAGCACGGGGTGCAGGATCTCCACGGTGATCAGGATCGAGGACACCCAGAACGCGCCGAACACGCCGAGATCACGCATCTGTGGAATCGACGTCACCAGGATCACGAGCAGGCCTGCCACGTCGGTGATGATGCCCAGTGTGCCGGGGATGATGAGCTCGCTCATGGCCACGGTCGCGGCCTCGGTCTTCGCCGCTTCGGGGTCGCCCATGGCGGGCAGGAGCACCTCGTAGTCCTCGAAGAAGCGCTCGGCCATCTGCACGGTGTGCGATACGGCGCGCGCGGTGATGATGGTGGGGATCACGAGGATCAGCGGGTCGAAGGTGATGCCCACCCAGCCGGTGAATCCGAGACCCCAGATCGCAGTGGCGAGCGCGGCCACCGCGGGGATCAGGACGCCGTGCCAGCGGCGGAAGTACGCCCAGAGCAGCACGAAGATCATCACCACCGTCAGCATCAGGAAGAGGCCGATCTGCAGCGCGTGGGTGAGCACCCAGCCGATCAGGATCGGTGCACCGGAAATGTAGATCTTGACGTTGTCGGTCTCTTCGTCCTTCTTGATCTGCTGGACGTGGTTGAAGACGGCCATGAACGTCTCGCGATTGTTGAGGCGATCCGTGACGAAGCCCGCGCTGATCAGCGCGCCCTTCTGGTCGAGCGATACGAGCCGGCCATAGATGAAGGGCGGGTTCTGGCGGACGCGTTCGCCGATGATGTCCGCCTCTTCCTGCGTCTCAGGCACCTCGTCCATCAGCACGCTGGTCTCGATGTCGCCCGCCGCCTCGATCTGGATCACGCGGGTATTGGGCGCCGTCACGGAGCGGATCTGGTAATGGTTGACGGGGTAGGGCGGGTACTCCATGTCGAGCAGCCGGGTGATCTTCTTGGGATCGATCCCCTGCTCCTCGAGCTCGAAGCGAAGCTCCTCGCGCTCGTCGCTGTAGCTGTTGAAGCCGCGACCATCGAGGCGCTGGGTGATGCGATTGATCTTGCCGAGCACCTCGGGCGTGAAGATCGTTCCCTCTTCCACCACCACCGCGATCACGACGCTCGACGAGCCGCCGAACTTGTTGGCGAACTTGTCCTGGGCGCGGATGAAGGGATGATCCGGCCACTGGTCCCGCGCCTTGGTGTCGATCTCGACGGCGGGGAGGTTCTTCCAGCCCAACTCGAAGGTGAGGAGCAGTGAGTTCAGGATCGGGAAGAAGAAGAAGGCCGTGCTCACGATGAGCGCCAGCATGATCGGCGCCTTGTTTCTGACAACCCACTCGGCGATCCTCAGCTCGTAGGACTTCTGGGGCGCGTTCTCGGCCATTTCTTCCTCTTCAAGCAGCGCATCCGGCGCAGCGCGCGGATCGGGCGGATGGACGGATCGGGTGATCCGGGCGGGCGGGTGTGTCCTCGGGAGCGCGCCGGCGCCTCAGGCGCGGGCACGCCCATGAAAGACACCAGGGCGGTTCCCGATGATTCAGGGTTCCGGCTTGTTGGGGGTTCAGGGCGCGTTCAGTCGGGTCGTCCGGAGGACACCCAGGGGATTGCCGGAGCCGAACGTTATTTGTGATCGGCCCCGCCGGTCAAGTCGCACGCGTACAAAATCGGATCGCTTCCCCCCGGTGGGGTGGGCCTTCCACCTTCCATATCGAGATCCGGCATATTGAGATCCGGGTCCGGGTGAACGGAGATGACCACGAGTTCAGTCAAAACCAAGAGCGCGGTGGGCAGGCCGAGGATCGTGGTCAGCGACCGTATGGCCGGGTTGGTAGACGGCACTGGAAGGCCGGTGCTCGCGCGTCTCGAATCGCGGACCTCGTGCTCGATCTGGCCAGGGCCGGGCCCGATGCCGCACGAGCGGCTGGTCGAAGAGGTGAAGGATGCAGTCGGGCTCCTCTGCCTTCTCACTGATCGCATCGATGCTGCCCTTCTCGCCTCCGCCCAGCAGTTGCGCGTCGTTTCGACGGTCTCCGTGGGGGTCGATCACATCGACATCGCGGCGGCGCGTGAGCGAGGGGTCCGCGTGGGCCACACCCCTGGGGTCCTGACCGAGACCACCGCCGACCTGGCCTTTGCGCTGATGCTCGCTGCGGCGAGGCGCATCGTCGAATCGGATGCCTTCCTTCGTCAAGGAGGTTGGCAGGACGCGACGCGCTGGTCGCTCGACATGTTCGTGGGCAAGGACGTGCATGGCGCGACCCTGGGCGTGGTGGGGCTCGGAGCGATCGGTCAGGCGATGGCTCGTCGGGCCGCCGGCTTCGGGATGGAGGTGATCGGCTGGTCGCGGACGCAGAAGATGCTGCCTGGCATCGCGCTCACCTCGCTCTCGGATCTGCTCGAGCGCGCGGACTTCGTCTCGATCCACCTCGCACTCACCGAGGATACGCGCGGACTGATCGGCACAGACGCCCTGGCGCGGATGAAGCGAGACGCCGTGCTCATCAACACCGCGCGCGGCGGCATCGTCGACGAGGCCGCCCTGTTGGAAGCGCTTCTCCAGGGCGAGATCGCGGCGGCCGCCCTCGACGTCTTTGCCAGAGAGCCGGTCCATCCGGACGACCCGCTGATCCATCAGCCCAACGTCGTGCTCACCCCGCACATCGGCAGCGCGAGCGTTGCGACCCGGACGCGCATGCTGAGCATGGCCGTGGACAACCTGCTCGCAGGTCTCTTCGACGAGGCGATGCCGGCGGAAGTCGGCCCGGATTAGGCTTCTGCAGCGCGCTCAGCGCTCGCCCTCTCCGTCGCGCAAGACCGGCGACGCCGCGTTCGGACCCGAGGCTGGATCCGGGCAGTGGGCCAGGAACTCGGCGGGCGACACCACCTCGGCCCCCGCGTGCCGGCAGCGGTCGCGAAGCTTGCGGTCGGCCGTCACGACGCCGACGGTGCCGGCCCCCGCGCCCTCCTTCGCGGCCCGCCGGGCCACCTTCAGGATGAAGGCGTCGGCGTCCGGTTCGAACTCGACGCGAACGCCGGGGTCGTCCGGCCGCTCGCGCGTGTCCGGCGCCCGCCGCCCGTCGAAGACGATGACACGTTCGGCCGAGCCCTCGAATCGGCAGACGCGGTCGACGAGGGCTCGTCGATGGAGCGCAGTCCACCAACGACTCCGGTCGCGCCCGCCGAGCAGCACGGCGTGGAGGACGTTGAAGCCATCGATGAGCCACGATGAGACCTCGGGCAGCTGCAAGCGGTCCCCTTCTGCGCCGGGAGCGGGATGCGGGCCATCAGGTTCCGGGGAAGTGCTCATGACTGAGAGGCTACCGGGTGAACGAGGAGCCAGGGCCAGTAGAACAGGGTTATACCCATGAAGACCTTCATCCCGCTCCCGACCGCGAACGCTCCGTGTCGCCATCAGCGGCGCCGGAGAGCCAGCGGGGCCCGATTCAGAAGATCGGAGCGATCGCTGCTGAGGCGAGTCCTACGACGACGACCGCCGTCATGGTGAGGACAGTCTCCGCGATCACGCTGGGCCGGCCCGGTCCACCTCTCGCGACCGATCCGCGCGTCGCTCTGCGGTACGCCTTGCGGTGCGTGCGAATCTCGGCGCGGAGTGCGTCGGAGAACTGGAGCCTCTCGCTCGCCTCCGCGCACCGCCCCCTGGCGCGGCGCCAGCGTGCGCCGCCGAGCACCTCCACGACCGGTTGGAGAGCAAGGGGGGCGCCCGGCTGCTTCGAGCGCGCGCCACCACTTCTCCGGTCGCACCACTCGCGCGGATCCACTGCCGCCGCGTGTCCCTCGACGACTCGTATGCTCTCCGTTCTTGCGGTGTTGCTCTCGCTCCTGCTCTCGCTCTCGCTCTCGCTCTCGCTCTCGCTCTCGTTCTCGTTCTCGTTCTCGCTGTCGTTCTCGGTATCCCTCACGGTGTCTCCCGCAGTCTCCAAGGTGATCTCCATCCTGGGGTCGATGGTGGTCTTCGATCTCGACGGATCTGCCGGGCAGTCTCTCCGAGGCTCGTGACAGGGACGGTCATGGCGCGAGCAAGCTGGCTTGATCGCAGCGCGTCGCTGATCTACCTGAAGGCCATGAGTGAAGGCGACAGACCCACGCGCAGTGGAACCCCCTCGGATGTGGTCCGCGTCGGTCTCGTCCAGATGCGATGTACAGCGGACCCCGAGGCCAACCTCCAGCGGGCAATCGACGGCCTCGAGGAAGCGGCCGAGGCCGGCGCCCGGGTGGTCTGCCTCCAGGAGCTCTTCCGCTCCCCGTACCCGTGTCAGGCAGAGAATGAAGCCAACTTCGCCCTCGCGGAGCCGGTTCCTGGCCCGAGCACGCAGCGGCTCGGCGCGTGGGCGGCCGCGCGCGGAGTCGTGGTGGTGGCGTCGCTCTTCGAGCGTCGGGCGGCTGGTCTCTACCACAACACGGCCGCGGTGCTGGATGCGGACGGTCGGATGGCCGGCCGCTACCGCAAGATGCACATCCCGGACGACCCTCTCTATCACGAGAAGTACTACTTCGCCCCGGGCGACCTCGGCTTCCTCGCCCACGACACCCGCGTCGGCCGGATCGGGGTGCTGATCTGCTGGGATCAGTGGTACCCCGAAGCAGCACGGCTGACCGCGCTACGCGGGGCCTCGATCCTCTTCTATCCAACTGCGATCGGCTGGCAGTTCGACGAGGGGGCGGAGGAGGACGAGGCACAGCACGGTGCCTGGGAGACCGCCCAGCGCGCCCATGCCCTCGCCAACGGGGTCTTCGTGGTCGCGGTCAACCGGGTCGGTCACGAACGGCTGCCCGACGCGGGGGAGTGCGAGGGCATCCGCTTCTACGGCCGCTCCTTCGTCGCGGACCCCTTCGGCCGGGTGATCGCCCGGGCCCCCTCCGAGGAGGAGGCGGTGATGGTGGTCGATTGCGACCTCTCGCTGGTGGAGCGGACCCGCCGCGCCTGGCCCTTCCTGCGCGATCGTCGCATCGCCGCCTACGGACCGATCTCGCGACGTGTTCTCGATGATGAGCCCGAGTACTGATCCGGGCGCCGATGCGCCGCCCGTTCAGCCGCTCCGTGCACGGTGGCCCGCCGAGTGGGAGCCCCATCGCGCCACCTGGCTCTCCTGGCCGAAGAACCGCGAGACCTGGCCAGAGCCTCTGCTGCCGGAGGTGGAGACGAGCTTCGCCCGCATGGTGGAGGCGCTCTCGCCGGGCGAGGCGGTCTGCATCAACGTCGACGATGCCCGGGAGGCCGATCGCGTCCGCCGCGCGCTCGCCGCGCACGGGGTTCGTCCAGATCCGGCCGTCCGCTTCTACGAGATCCCCACCGACGACGCCTGGGTGCGCGATCATGGCCCGCTCTTCGTGGAGGACGTCGCCGCCCGGGAGGCGGGCTCGCCGGATCCTCGGGTGGTGCTCGACTTCGAGTTCGATGCCTGGGGTAGAAAGTACCCACCCTGGGATCGGGACGCGGATGTGGCGCGCTCGGTGGCGCGAATCCTGGGCCTGCCGGTGCACGTCCCCGGCGAGGTGCTCGAGCCAGGCAGCATCGACGGGGACGGCGCTGGCTCCGTCCTGACCACGGAGGCCTGCCTGTTGGCTGCCAATCGCGGCAGTCGAAGCCGCACAGAGGCCGAGTCCATGCTGGCGCGCTGGCTCGGTGCCGAGCGGGTGCTCTGGCTCGGCGAGGGGATCGCTGGGGACGATACGGACGGTCACGTCGACGATCTCACCCGATTCGTCTCTCGCGACGCGCTCGTGACCGCTGTCGCACCTGATCCCTCCCATCCGGATCACGCAGCCCTGACGGCCAACCGTCGTCGGCTCGCCGACTTCGTCGACGAGCGAGGCGGCGCCTACCGCATCGCCGAGCTGCCGATGCCGCCGGTCATCGCGTACGGGGGCGCGCCGCTGCCCGCCAGCTACGCGAACTTCTATATCGCGAACTCCGCCGTGCTCATGCCCAGCTTTGCGGCGCCCAGCGACGCTCGAGCGAAGGCGGTGCTCGTCGAGTGTTTCCCGGATCGGGACATCGTCGAGATTCCGGCGACGGCCTTGGTGGTGGGACTCGGGGCGGTGCATTGTCTCACCCAGCAGGAGCCTTCTCCTCCAGAGCCCACCTGAATCGAATCAGCCTTCCCCTATTCAAGCGCTTCGATCGCATGGACGGATCCGTCATCGAGTTGGCCCCTTGGGGCCGCGTACATTGAAATCCCAATCACCTTTCGCCCTCGCGGGTGATTCGTTAAAAACACCCTCGTCGCGGGTTTCCAGCTCCAATACCCGGCTCAATGGGTTCGATAGAGGAGGTGAGGCTGACTGTGGTCAACGTCTCCCGGCACGACATCATCATCGTGGGCGGCGGCGGCGCCGGTCTTCGCGCTGCCATCGCGGCCGCGGAGGCCAGGCCCGACGCGTCGATCGCGCTGGTGTCCAAGGTGTATCCGATGCGCAGCCATACGGTGTCGGCCGAGGGCGGCGCTGCCGCCGTGGCGCGCGAAGACGACAACCTCGAGATGCACGGATTCGACACCGTGAAGGGCTCGGACTTCCTCGGTGACCAGGACGTCATCGAGTACTTCGTCGAGGAAGCGCCCAAGGAGCTCGCCCTGCTCGAGAACTGGGGCTGTCCGTGGAGTCGCAACGAGGACGGCACGGTCGCGACACGCGCCTTCGGTGGCATGACGGTCAAGCGCACCTGGTACGCCGCGGACAAGGTCGGCTTCCACATGCTCCATGCGCTCTTCCAGCACAGCATGCGTTTCGAAAACATCGCGCGCTACGACGAGTTCTTCGTCACGAAGCTGCTGGTGGATGACGGAGAGTGCAAGGGCGTAGTGGCCATCGAGATCCGCACGGGCGAGGTCCACGCCATCCTGGGGCGCTCCGTGATCCTCGCCAGCGGTGGCGGCGGCAAGATCTTCCCCTTCACGACCAACGGCACCATCAAGACCGCAGATGGCATGGCTCTGGCCTACAACGCGGGCGTCGCGCTCAAGGACATGGAGTTCGTCCAGTACCATCCGACCGGCCTCCCCGGGACCGGCATCCTCATCACCGAGGCCAGCCGCGGCGAGGGCGGGTACCTGCGAAACACCAAGGACGAGCGGTTCCTGGTCGAGTACGACTACGGCGTCGGGACCAAGGCGGAGCTCGGTCCGCGAGACATGGTCTCGCGCGCGATCATCCAGGAGTTCGAGGCCGGCCGCGGCTTCGACGGTCCCTACGGCAACTACGTCGGGCTGGACCTCACGCACCTCGGTGAGGAGAAGATCATGGCGCGGCTGCCCTTCGTCCGCGAGCTCGCCAAGACCTACATCGGCGTCGATCCGGTGCATGAGTACATTCCGATCCGCCCGGTGGTGCACTACATGATGGGCGGCGTCGATACCGACGTCACCGCCGCCACCTCGCTTCCGGGCCTCTACGCCGCGGGAGAGGTCGCCTGTGCGTCGCTCAACGGCGCGAACAGGCTCGGCTCGAACTCGCTGACCGAGTGCCTGGTCTTCGGCGCGCGCGCGGGCCTCGAGTCGCTCCGGTTCGCGGCGGGGACCGGGGACGGCAACGAGTCGTCCCTGCGAGAGCAGGCGGACGCGGAGGCAGCTCGGATCGAGGCCATGCGCGGCAAGAGTGGTGGCGAGAAGATCTCCGAGATCCGCCGGGAGATGAACGCCACCATGGAGGAGGGCTGCGGAGTCTATCGCGAGCAGGATCCGATGAACGCAACGGTGGCCGTGATGAAGAGCCTGCGCGAGCGCGTCCACGACCTCGGTCTCCAGGACACCAGCAAGGTCTTCAACACCGAGCTGATCGCCGCCCTCGAGCTCATCAACATGGTCGAGGTCGCAGAGACGCTCGCGGTCTCCGCGGCGCATCGGAAGGAGTCTCGAGGCGCACACACCTGCCGGGACTTCCCCAGCCGCAACGACACCGAGTACCTCTACCACACCCTCTGCTATCACGACCCGGACGGCCCGCGGCTCGACAAGAAGGAGGTGGCGCTGGGTCATTGGGAGCCCCAAGAGCGGAAGTATTGATGAGCGATCTCAAGAAGATGAAGGTCACGATCACACGCTTCGATCCCGATACGGACGAGGTGCCCAAGACCCAGGACTACGAGGTTCCGATCCGTCCCGATTGGAAGGTCCTGGACGTCATCAACTACATCAAGGACGAGATCGACCCGACGATCTCACACCGCTGGTCGTGTCGGATGGCGGTCTGCGGGAGCTGCGGGATGATGGTGAACGGCGAGCCGAAGCTCACCTGCAAGACCGCCATCTCGGAGTACGGCGACTCGATCACCGTCGAGCCGCTGGCCAACTTCCCCATCGTGCGCGATCTGGTGGTCGAGCTCGACGGCTTCATGCACAAGTTCCGAAAGGTGAAGCCTTGGATCGTCCGGGCCAAGGAGCGCGCCGAGGACATGGGGGCGTTCAACGAGAAGGGCACCTACAGTCAGAGCCCGGAGCAGCTCGCCGTCTTCAAGCAGTTCAGTATGTGCATCAACTGCCTGCTCTGCTACTCGGCCTGTCCGGTGGTGGCGAACGAGCCGGAGTTCCTCGGGCCCGCGGCCATCGCCCTCGGCCATCGCTACAACCTCGACTCGCGCGACGAGGGGGACCGCGAGCGGCACTCCATCTTCCGCGGTGAGGGGACGGTCTTCCAGTGCTCGTTCGCCAACGAGTGCAGCGAGGTCTGCCCCAAGAACGTCGATCCCGCCGCCGCCGTGAACCAGGCGAAGTTCGGCGCCGTCATCGACTGGGCCAAGGGCCTGGTCCTTCCGAAGGGAGGCTCCTGATCCATGGGCAAGCCCGCACATCCCGAGGCCATGGCTCCGCCGAAGAAGGGAGCCACCCGTACGGCTCCGCCGCAGATGCCCGCTACCTGGTGGTCGGCCCCCCGAATCCGCAACTACCTGCTCTTCGACGCCACCGGCCTCGTCTATCTGCTGGCCGGCTTCCTGGTGCTGCGCATGGTGTCGGCGTTGGGAAAGGGCGAGCAGGCCTGGGACGCCGCGCTGGCGTCGCTGAGCAATCCCCTCTACATCGCCTTCCACGCCATCACGCTGGTCTCTCTGATCTTCGTGGCCGTGCGCTTCTTCGGTCTCTTCGCGAAGGCGCAGCCACGTGACATGCCGGTTCCGCCCGGCCCCGTGCTGGTGGGCGGGCTGTGGGCAGGGTTCATCGGTGTGACCGCTGTGCTCTCGGGCATCCTGGCCGGAGTGATCTTCTGATGCAGACCCTGCTTCTCAAGCTCGAGCCCATCATCTGGTTCCTCTTCGGTCAGGGCATCCTGATCGGCACCTTCCTGCTGACGGGCTGGGTGCTGGTGGTGGGGCTCGCGATTCCGATGGGCGTAGTCGATGCGCAGGCCCTCAGCTACGACCGTGCATACGGGCTGGCGACGAACATCGTCGGCCGGCTCTTCCTGATCGCCCTGATCGCCCTCCCACTCTGGAAGGGGGCTCATCATCTCCGCTAGCTCTCGGTGGACTTCGGCGGTGCGGATCGCGATGGGCTGGTGGGCGGCCTGCTCTATCTGATCGCCACGGCCGGCAGCATCGCGGCGATCGTGGCGGTGGTCTCGCTCTAGAGCAGCGTGCAGATCCCCCGCTCCGGCCCGAATCGATCGCGGGGCAACCGCGGGCCTCTGGGACGCCGCGGTCTCCAGCTGGCGCTCATCCTGTCGTGGCCCGGCTCGCCACTCCACGCCGACGAGCCGGTGCGCGTCCTGCTGCTCGGCGACTCGATCACGCAGGGCGACGTGAGTGGCCCCACAGGCGTTCCCTACGCCGAGCGGCTCGCGCGCCTGCTGGGTGCGGGATACGACGTCCGCAATCTGGGCTGCAGCAGCACGAGCAGCGCCGACTGGCATCCGCGCGCGGGGCCCAGGCTCTGCGCCGCAGGGCTGGTCGATCTCTGGAAGGATCGCGTCGCGCCGAACCTTCCGGCGGACGTCGTCATCGTGCTCCTGGGCACCAACGACGCGATCGGGTTCCTGGAGCCTGCGCGAACCTCGAGCAGCGACTACAGGATGAATCTCCGTCAGCTGCTGATGGCCCTGCGAAGCGCGGAGGTCCCACGCACCATCCTCCTGACGCCCCCTGCGCGCTGTCCCCGAGCGAGCCCCGACGCGCATCGCCTCCTCGAGCGCTACGGGGACGTGATCCGGGACCTCTGCTCGACGCTCGATGGTGTCGAGTGCGGGCCCGATCTGCACAGGCGTCTGGACGTGCGCCGTGACTTCTTCCGGTGCGACGTGCACCCCAATCGCGAGGGGCACGAGCGCATCGCCAGGATGCTCGCGGCGGAGATCCGCGGAGATCCGAGTCCCAACCTCGAGACCATTCCCTCAGCGAAGCCATCTGCGCCCTCCGGTGCCGCGCCCGGGTCACGCTAGAGGCCCATCAGCTCGCGGACCCAGCCCGCCCACTCCGTCGCGGCCGGTGGGGACCTGCGCACGCGATCGGCGAGGCGCCGGGCCTGCTGATGACCGCCGCCCACTACGGCCAGCTGTCTGGCGGTCCGGGGGCTGCCATGCTGCGCCTTGAGGCCGAAGAAGTGGCCGAACTGCTGGCCGGGCTCCCCCCATACCACGTGATGCTCGGGAGAGATGCGCTGCGCATGGGCGACGCCTGGCAGGTCGAGGAGCGTCGTCTCCTCGACATCGCCGGCGATCAGCGCCGCGGTGCCCTCGTGGTCGACCCGGAGGTCGAGGCCGCGCTCCCGAACCGCCGACGCCAGGTCGACGGCCTCTTCGCCCACCGCCTCCTGATCGTGATCGCTGACGACCATCAGCACGGTCTCCTGCCATTGGGGCGAGAGCCACTCGATGAGCTCACTCAGGGCGGCGTCGGTGGCGCGTAGCTGCTCGAGCGCTTCGGGCGCCGCGGGTCCGTAGAGGTGCCGGGCGGTGTCCACCTCGTCGAACTGCAGGACGATCAACTCGGCCGTCTCGATCTCGAGCGTCGCGAGCCCATCGAGGACGGCGCGGTCGGCGCCGTAGTTGAACTTGCCGCGCGGCGCGTCCTCGGGCAGCACGCCCTCCGGCGGCCAGTGCGCGTCGGCGCGCTCGGCGCCACAGACGCCGACGAGGTTCTGATCGCCGAAGGCGGCGACGGCGCGCCGCCCCGCCCGCCGGCAGTCGTCGAAGAGCGTCGCGGTGCGCGGTCCCACGTCCTTGGCCGGGACGAACCGGCCGTCCACCTCGACGCTGTTGGTGAGGATGCCGTGGCTGTAGGGATCGTCGCCGGTCACGAAGGTGGCGTGATTCGGGTACGTCGAGGCGACGAGAACGCCGTGCCCGCCGCCCTCGGCGTAGCCGCCCGCTCCGCGCAATCGATCGAGGGTCGGCGTGAGCGACTCGGAGATGCCATCGTGGGGGAAGGCGTCGAGGATGGCGAGGACGACGCGCGGCGGCGGGCTCAACGGGGCTCCTTGGCGGCTCGAGAAGTCGGGCGCGCCGACATCGTGTGATGAGCGCGGGATCCGCCAAGAGTATGTCGCCTGCCGCGCGCCAGCCACGGGCCTGTCTGCGCTATTGCTCTGTACTCGCCCTGGACGTCCACGCAGAGCGTGGCATTTCCGTGACCGGACGTCTCCCTGATCTCGAGGAAGCTCGATGAGCGGCCGACTGCTCGACGACCTGCGCATTCTCGATCTCACCCGCGTCGTCGCGGGCCCCTTCGCCACCGCGATCCTCGCCGATCTCGGGGCGCCGGTCATCAAGGTCGAGCGCCCGGGCACCGGGGACGACTATCGCTACGGACCCTCGAAGAAGGGAGAGACCTCGCTCTCCTTCCAGAACAACAACCGGGGCAAGCGCTCCATCACCCTGGACGTGGGCAAGCCGGAGGGGCGAGAGATCTTCCTTCGCCTGGTCGAGGGGGCCGATGCCGTGGTGGAGAACTTTCGTGCCGGCTGGATGGAGTCGAAGGGGCTGGGGGTCAGCGTGATTCAAGATCGGAACCCCCGCTGCTTCGTCGCTTCGCTCTCGGGCTTCGGCAGGACGGGCTGGCGCGCGGGGCAGGCCTCCTATGACATCGTCGCTCAGGCCACGGGCGGAATCATGGCCATGACGGGGTTCGAGGACGGGCCGCCAGTCAGAGGAGGCGGCGCGTTGGGCGACTTCGTCGGTGGACTCTACCTGGCGCTCGGGATCGTGGCGGGCTTGCGGGATCGGGATCGGACCGGGCGCGCGCGGGATCTCGACCTCTCGAACCAGGATGCGGTCTTCGCCATCACCGACTCGGCGCTCACCATCTACGAGGGGATCGGCGAGCACAGTCGGCGGGTGGGCAATCAGCATCCCTTCACCGCGCCCTACGACTGCTTCCAGGCGCGGGACGGTCACGTGGTGATCGCGACGGCGAGCAATCGGCTCTATCGCCCGCTGGTCGCGGCGATCGGCCGGCCGGAGCTCGCCGACGACGAGCGCTTCCGCAGCCATCGCGGGAGGGCGCGAAACCGGATGGCGCTGAGCGCGATCATCGGAGCGTGGGTGGCCGAGCGCAGCTGCGACGAAGTGATCCGCCGGCTGGGGCCGGAGGGTGCGGACGTGCCGGTGGCCCGCGTGGCCTCTCCCGAGGAGCTCGGCTCGGATCCGCAGCTGATCGCGCGCGAGATGATCGAGCGGCATCCACATCCCCGGATTGGCGAGATCTGCTTCCACGGCAATCCGTTGAGGTTCACCGGGGCCCTGGCCCGCGAACATGCCCTCGCGCCGGACCTCGGCGAGGCCAACGCGCAGGTCTTCGGCGAGCTCGGGCTCGGGGAGGCGGCCCTCGAGCGCCTGCGCGCGGACCGGGTGATCTGATCGATCACGCAGGTGCCTGGAATCGAAGCGGAAATCCGGCAGACCCAAAAAAACGAGCTGAGCCGTTGACGCGCCATGAGCGGTGAACATCCCTCCGGCCATCGAAGGGGCGGCCCGAGAGATGGGCCGACACACCACCATCGAGGTGGAACCCGATCGGAAGCAGGCGCGACAGGACGGGCAGAGGCCCGCTCCGGCGCTGCCTGCAGGGCTGGAGCGTCGAAGAGCCGGGCGCAAAGTCTACGGCACCGGTGTGTCCGCAGGTCGAAACGGAGAAACGGAATGGCCATTGGAAGCGTGATTCGAAGATACCCTCAACTCCACCCGCACCGGAGTGCGGCCGGCGCATTTCTCGATGCGATGCGCAGCATGGATGACGTCCAGCGTCAGTTCGGCTTCGGACACGCTCCCTCGCGGCTGCGCGGGCCGAACATCGACGCGGTCGAGACGGAGCTGGCCTACGAGATCACGGCCGAGCTTCCGGGCGTCGACGCCAGTGAGCTCGAGATCTTCGTCGAAGAGGGTGTGCTCACGATCAAGCGCATGGCGGCGGCTCAGGCCGACGTCGAAGAGGAAGGCGAGCCGAAGACCGTCTTCGTCCGACGAATCCGCTTCAACGGAGAGATCGACGAAGAGCACGTGAGGGCTGTTCACAAGAACGGATTGCTCACCGTCACAGTGCCCAAGCCGGAGCCGGCGCAGCCGGAGGTCCGTCACATCCCGGTGGAGGGGAGCTGATCGGAGGGGGCGGCATCGGTCGACCCGTCTGAACGTCCCGTGTGAACGGTTCGTGGGCCGGGCCGGAAGCTTCGGGGCGTACGGCCCGGCAAAGAGGGTTGATGGGACCCAACTGGGAGGATGGGCGGGCGGGCCAGGTCTGCCGCCCCAATTCAT
>CAZQMY010000073.1:0-18755 GCA_964594405.1 uncultured Spirochaetaceae bacterium
GTCGGGTCTCCCCGGTCAGGCTACCAGCTTTTCCCGCTCGCTGTCCCCGGCCCCGGCCCCGGAGGGCTCACCTCCTCCGCTCATGTCGCTCCGTGGTCCGCCCGATCCTCTTCGTGAGATGTGTGCTTTTACCATCAATACGGATTCATACCAACCGTCGGGGAGCCCCCCCATGTCCCGAACGCCCAGAACACACCAGGCGATCCGCCCGTGGCTGCTGTCCCTGCTGCTGTAGGCGATAGCGATCTAGGACGACCCCGCGCAGGCCGACTCGAGCCCTGCTCAGCCGGTCGCGCCCGCTGAGGCCGTGGCCGAGACCGACCGCCCGAGCGTCGATGAGTCCGCCCTCGACACGCCGCCGCGGACGCGGGTCCAGGCTCGAGGCGGGCCGGTGGCCCCCGTGGGAAGCCCCGTCCTCACCCGCGCACTCGTCCGCCAGCGCATCGAGGCCATGGACCCCTCGGAGTGGCTCGCCCGCTACGGCCAGGTCGAGCGACGCGAGCGGCCCTGAATCCTTTTGGGCCGAACGCTTGTCATCTCCGCCACTGGGTCTAGGCTGGCCGCCACCCCAGTGATCAGGGGCGCGCCGTGAGTCGCCCCGGGAGAGGATTTTGGCAGGATCGCGCGGCAGGCAGCTCTATGAGGCCCTGGGCGTCTCGCCCGACGCCGACGCGGAGGCCATCAAGAAGGCCTACCGCAAGCTGGCCCAGAAGTACCATCCGGACCGCAACGCCGACGATCCGAAGGCCGAGGAGCGATTCAAGGAGGTCTCCGCGGCCTACGCGGTGCTCTCGGACGAGAAGCGACGGCGCGACTATGACGAGTTCGGCGAGATCGCTACGGATCCCAACTTCGACGCCGACAAGGCCCGCGAGGCGGGGGCCGGCGGGTTCGCGGGGTTCGGCGGCTTCTCCGGCGGCGCCCCCTTCGGCGCGCGCGGCGGAGCGCACTTCGGTGATGCCGGGGGTCTCGGGAGCCTCTTCGAGGATCTCTTCTCGGGCGCCGGGGCACGCGGCCCGCGCCCGCAGCGCGGGCCCGATCTCGAGGTCGAGCTGAAGCTCGACTTCCTCGACGCCATTCGAGGCACCGAGCACTCGCTCAGCTTGAAGCGTGATGCGCCCGGCGGCGGCGGGCGGACGGAGACGCTCAAGATCCGCATCCCGGCCGGTGTCGACGAAGGCGCAAAGATCAGGCTTTCGGGCAAGGGCGGCGCCGGCATCAACGGAGGCCCCGCCGGAGACCTCTTCGCCAACGTGCGGATCCGACCGCATCCCTTTCTGAAGCGCGAGGGCAAGGACCTCTCGCTCGAGGCCCCGGTCTCCATCGCGGAAGCCACGCTCGGCGCGACCATCGAGATCCCGACGCTGAGTGGCCCGGTCCAGCTGCGCATTCCGCCCGGAACCGATGGGGGAAGTCGACTGCGGCTTCGGGGCAAGGGCGTCCCCGGCAAGACGCCGGAGTCCGCGGGCGACCTCTATGTCACGGTGCGCGTCCGCGTGCCCAGGAAGCTCGACGACGACGCGCAGAAGAAGCTGATCGAGGTGGTTGAGAGCTCGGGCGAGGAGGGCCCCGAGCAATGGAGACAGGCCCTCTTCGGCGCGTGAGCCGGGCAGAGGGGCTAGGACTCGTCCTCTTCCTCTTCATCGGCGACCGGGAAGCCGTATCCGGCCATGTCGTCGACGGTGGCGACCATGTCCTCGGGAGCGGTGGTGGTCGTGGTATCGCGTCGCATCTGCGCCTCGGCCTGCTTCATCGCAGCGCGCTCCTGTTTCTTGACCTCGCGCAGTCGTTTCAGAACGCCCGTCTTGCTTCGCTTGCCCATGGCTCACCCTCCTCGCGCGTCGCCGCCATCGTGATCACCAGCCACCGAGGTCCTGGCCGCTGGCGCCATCCCGTGCCTGCGGCATCGGCGGATGGACCGACGGCCCCGTGCGCGGGCGTCACGTCAGTTTCTCTGGAATGTCCTGTCATCTCCGCCAGATCTGCGGGCGGATCTCCGGGGGATTCGGCACGCCGACGGCATGGGCGGCATCCGGCCCGAAAATGCGGGCCGCAATCTAACACAACCAGCGCCCCACCCAACCCGGCCCCCCTGGGAAGGGCCCGATCGGCCTCGCCGATCAGCGGTAGCCGCGCCCCTCGAGATTGCGGAGCTCCACGAGCCGGTGGATCACCACGTAGCCGCGCTCGGCGCTCAGGAGGCCCTCCGCCTGCCAGCGCGCGAACCACCCTCTCACGTCCTCGCGCGTGAGTGAGATGGCTGCCGCCCAGTCTTCCTGGGTGCGTTTCAGATCCACCCGCAGACCATCGCGGACGGGGTAGCCGTACTGCGCCGCGTCGGCGAGGAGCTGCCGCGCGAGGCGTGCGGCGACGTTTCCCGGCAACGTCGCCTCGAAGGCCGCCTGGATGGCGCCGAGCTCACGGGCCAGGGTGCGCATGATGCCTGCGGCGAGCCCGGGGCGGCGGCTGCAGAGCGCCTGCAGCAGATGAGCCTCGGCCTCGAGCCACACGCAGTCGTCGAGGGCGCGCACGGCGAAGGGCTGAGTGCCCCCCAGCCACGCCGCCGAGAGCCCGATCCACTGGCCCGGCCCAAGCACCAAGCGCACGCCCTCGTCCGAGGCGTGAGCCGCGCGTCTCACCTCGAGCCGTCCGGAGACGGCGATGCGAAGCCACACGGCCGGCGTGCCCGCTGCCTGGATCTCCGAGAGCGCGCCGGCGTACGCACTTCGCATGGTGGCGCAGACCGCCTCGAGGTCGCAGGCCTCGACACCCTCGAAGAGGGTGCAGGCGGAGACGACCTTGCGCTTCTCGGGCATCGGGAGCTGGTCCATGTGAGCGCGCTCCAGCGTGGTGGATTCGATGGCATCGTCGGGCCGAGCCCGCCGGAGCCGGATCGGTCGATCGAGCCCCGGAGCTGAGCGGGCCCGGGTCCGCCGCACGCAGCGCGCCCGCGCCCGAGTCGGGCATTGTCCCGGTCGGAGCTCGGGTGGCGGCCCGATCAGAGGCGCTCTGATACGATGCCCGCGAGATCGAGCACTCGGGCGCACCGAGGGGCACGGGGGGAAGGTGGGCAAGCGACGTGATCAGATCCGCATGAGCGACGCCGAGCTCTGGGACTTCATAGAATCCCAGAAGAAAGTCAAGGTAGCCAAAATAGGTCGAAGCGGCGCGCAAAACCTCGTAACTCTCTGGTTAGCCATAGAAGATGGGGCGATCGTGATGGAGACCTTCACCAAGAGCCAGAAGGTCAGGAACCTCCAGCGCGATCCACGCATCACCCTGCTCTTCGAGGACGGCGCGGTCTATGATGAGCTGCGCGGCGCTTCCATGACCAGCGAGGCCGAGCTCATCAGCGAGACGGATCGCGTGCATGCGCTGCACACGAAGGTGCTCCTCCGCAACACCCCGGATCTCCCGCGCGAGATCCTCGAGGAGGCTTCACGCAAGATGGCTCCGAAGAAGACCGCCATCCTGGTCCGACCCCGCGAGGTGATGAGCTGGGATCACCGCAAGCTCGGCGGCCTCTATTGAGCGCTCGCTGCGGAATCGGCGCGCGACTCTGCGTGCTCATCGCCAGCCTGCTCCTCGCATCGACGGCGGCAGCGCAGGTCGTCTTGATGTCTCCGGGCGTCGCCGGCGGCGATCGCATCGCCTTCGATGCCCGCATCGAGCAGCAGTTCGGCAGCGGCGTCGACGTCGGCGGCCGCTTCGACCGACTGCGCTTCCACGTGGGCTTCGACGGACGCGCGGCGCCGTCCTCGAACGTTCGCCTCACCCTCCACGCCCGCTATACGAACTCGGACTACGGCTTCGACGACGCCCCGGTCTCCGGCTGCCCCTCGCCGGCGGCCTGCTTCGCACCCGCGCCCTGGGACATGGTGCACACCGTGGACATCGCGCCGGGGGCGGCTCTGAAGCTGACGCCGGGTCTGCAGATCGTGGCGATGGTCCCGATGCGCTGGGAGGGCGAGTGGAGCGCCGATGCCGGCAACATGACGGCGGGCATCTCGGCGGGCGTACGCCTCCGGATCGCCGATCGACTGCGCGCCCTGCTCGGGGTCGGCTTCCAGAGCGAGCTCCAGGACGACCACGCCGTCTTCCCGGTGATCTCGCTGGATTGGTCGCTCACGCCCGGCCTCACTGTGAGGACCACCGGCGGGCCCTATCAGGGCGGCGGCGGCGAGCTCGCCTGGGGGCCGAGCCGGAACGTACGATTCACGCTCTCGGCAGGCTACGACCGCCGGCGGTTCCGCATCGACGGCGGCGACATGAATCCGAACGGGGTGGGTGAGGTGCGTTCCGTCCCCGTGCTCGCCGGCTTCCGCCTCGGCATCACGCGCGCGGGCTATCTGCTCCTCGAAGGAGGCATGGCCTTCGACGGCGAGCTGGAGATCTTCGACGCGCGCGGTCAGCTGCTTCGGGCCAGCGGCTTCGGCACGGCGGGAATCATCCGTGGTGAAGTGGCCGTGCGATTCTGAGTGTCCGGCCGGAGCTCGCGCCCGGTTATACTCGGTCCTCCAGACGGGCGCCGGGGCGCACCCGGAGCCAGGCGGGGCACGTGCACATCTATCTCGGGACCTTTCTGATCGCGCTCTCCACGCTGGCTCTGGAGATCACCTTCACCCGCCTGCTCAGCGTCACGGCGTGGTACCACCTGGCCTTCTTCTGCATCGCCACCGCCATGCTGGGCATGACCGCCGGCGCCGTCACCGTCTACCTCCGCCCCGAGTGGTTCGATGCGCCGAGGCGCGCGACGAGCGCGGCACGCGCGTGCGTGGCCTACGCGGTCGCAACCCCCTTCTCGCTGGTGCTGCTCTGTGTGTTGCCGCTGGTCTTCTGGCCCGACTTCATGAGCGCGGTGGTGATGCTGCTGGCGACCTTTGCCTGCTCGTTGCCCTTCTACTGTGCCGGCATCGCCATCGCCGCTGCCCTCACACGATTCGAGCTGCCGCCGGGGCGGATCTATGCGGCGGATCTGGCCGGGGCCTCCCTGGGCTGCCTGGTGGTGCTCGCCGGGCTGGAGCTCATGGACGCCCCGAGCCTGATCCTGCTCTGCGGCGCCCTCGGTGTCGCCGCTGCCGCCGCCTACGCGTGGCGCGAGACGCAGGTCTGGGAGGGTCGCGCTCCGGTGCTGGTCGGGCTCTTCCTGCTCGTCATCGCCTACAACTTCGTCGGCGAGGGCAGGATCCGACCGCTCTTCATCAAGCATGAATTCGACTTGCAGGCGGGGCACACGGTGGACCGCTGGAACTCCTTCTCGCGCGTCGTGGTCTACGATCGCATCGTCACGGCGCCCACCTTCTGGGGACCGAGTCCGAAGACGCCGGAGCTCGCGGACCTCCCACAATACCCGATGAACATCGACGGCCTGGCCGGGACGACGCTGGGCCGCTTCGCCTCGCGCGAGGACATCGAGTACCTGCGCTACGACGTGACGAACGTCGCGCACTACCTTCGTCCCAGGGGCAGCTCTGTGGTGATCGGCGTGGGTGGGGGCCGCGACATCCAGAGCGCCCTGCTCTTCGGCCACGATCCCGTCCTCGGCATCGACGTGAACCCCATCTTCATCGACCTGCTGAGAGGCCGCTTCCGCGAGTTCGCCGGGCTGGCGGGACGACCAGACGTCCGTCTGGTGGTCGACGAGGCCCGCAGCCACCTCGCCTCGTCCGACGAGCGGTTCTCGCTGATCCAGATGTCGTTGATCGACACCTGGGCCGCCACCGGGGCCGGCGCCTTCTCGCTCAGCGAGAACGGGCTCTACACCATCGAGGCCTGGCGCATCTTCACGGGCCGACTCGCGGAAGACGGGCTCTTCACGGTCTCGCGCTGGTATGCCCCCGAGAACCTGGGCGAGACGGGCCGGCTCGTGAGCCTCGCCGTCGCCTCGGTGCTCGATCGGGGCCGGGCGGAGCCCGCCCGCCACATCGCCATGGCGACGGCGGGCCAGGTGGCCACGCTGATCCTCTCGGCGCGGCCCTTCACCACGGACGAGATCCGCCAGCTGCGCGAGGTGGCCACGCGCCTCGGCTACGCGCTGCCCATCGTTCCCGGCGAGCGTCCGGTGGACCCGCTCCTCGCCACCCTGGTGAGTGCCCCGAGCATCGAAGCGCTGCACGAGCGCGTGGCAGACGAGAGGCTCAACTTCACCCCCCCACCGACGAGACGCCCTTCTTCTTCAACATGCTGCGGCTCAGCGATACGGAGATCGACCTCGGCTCGAACGAGGGGCTGCTCGTGGGCAACCAGCTGGCGACCAGCACCTTGATTCTGCTGATCCAGTGCCTCGCGATCCTCGCCGTGGCCACGATCCTGGTCCCCCTCATCCTCGCACCCAAGGCGGGGAGCGTCTCCGATCGCGTACCGGTTGCCGGCGCGATCTACTTCTCCGCCATCGGCGCGGGATTCATGCTGCTCGAGATCGGGCTGCTGCAGCGTCTGTCGGTCTTCCTCGGTCATCCCGTCTATGCCCTCGGCGTGATCCTCTTCAGCCTGATCGCGAGCACGGGGCTGGGCAGCTTCCTGAGTGAGCGGCTGCCCATCGATCGGCCGCTCGCGTTGATCGCGCTGCCCGTCGTCGCCGTCGTCGTGATCCTCGGCCTACGCGGCGGCCTCGCCTCCACCACCGCCAGCTTCGAGACCGCCTCGCGGGCGGCCAAGATCGGCATCGCGGTCGCGACCCTGCTGCCCGTGGGCGTGATGCTGGGCTTCTTCTTTCCCACCGGCATGCGCATCGCGGCGCAGGTGGGCCGGGCGGCCACGCCCTGGTATTGGGCGCTGAACGGCATCTTCGGCGTGCTCTGCTCGGCGCTCGCGGTCTTCTTCTCGATCTACTTCGGGATCGCGACCAACTACAGCATCGCCGCCGGGTGCTACGCGATCGCAGGGGTCAGCCTCTATGCGCTCAGCGGGCTCCGGTCGTCGGCCGTGGCCTGATCGGGGATCACTCGCCTCGTTCGCGCGCTCGCGCCTGCTCGAGGACGGCGCGTGCTTCGGTCATGCCCGGATCGAGCGCCAGCCCCGCTTCGATGAGCGGGGCCGCCTTGCGCCAGTCGAGCTCACCCTCGCGGGCGCCGAAGTTGTAGTGGAGGATGCCGAGGTTGACGAGCGCGCGGGCGCGCACCTCGCGCTCGACGCCGCTGCCCTCAGTGAGCTCGAGGGCGCGTTGCAGCTCCGCCAGGGCGCGGCGCGGCGCCTTCACCTCCATGTAGATCATGCCGAGGCGGATCCGCGCCCGCGGCGTGTCGGCGTGCTTCAGCGACTTGCGCAGCAGACGCTCGGCCTGGGCGGTCCGCCCGGCTCGGCGATGCACTTCAGCCAGGCTGGCGAATGCCGTGGCGCTGGGGTTGGCGATGAGGTTCGCCTCCCAGAAGGCCCGTTGATCCTGGTACATCGGCAGCTGCAAGCGCCCGAGCGCCAGGAAGAGCGCGCACAGGACGGCCAGGCCGACATGGGCCGGCGCTGGTCCGAGGCGATCGCAGGCGCGCGCCCAGCCGGCGGCGAAGAGCGCGATCGGACCGAGGCCTGCCAGATAGAGATAGCGGTCGGCCACGAAGGAGTGCCCCATGAAGCCGAAGTCGACGAAGCCGAGCACTGGCGCAAGGGTGAGGACGAAGAAGAGCAGCGCCACCAGCGGCCCCGAGCCGATGCGCTCGCGCAGCGCGAAGAGCGCTCCGGTCGCGAGCGATACGATCACCAGGGGCAGCCAATCCAGGGGCTCCATGGGCGAGACGGCCCAGCGCGGATAGATGCTCATCAAGGGGTGGGGCCAGACGAGCTTGCCCAGATAGAAGAGGATCGCCCGGCCGGCAATCTGACAAGACTGCCAGAAGTCCAGGTAGCCGGCGCCTCCGGCCCCTGCGAAGTAGGCGTCCTCTCGGAGGACCGTGACCATGGCCATGATCAGCGCCAGCCCGAAGAAGGGCGCCCACGCGAGCAACCGCTCCTTCCATCGATCGGGCTCGCGCCACAGGGTCCAGAGCACGAGGACGAGCGGGAAGGTGACGACCATCGTCTTGGAGAGCCCCGCCAGCCCGAAGCAGATCAGCGCCGCGGCGTAGGCCCGCCGGCAGCCCGTATCCAGATGGCGTGCCCAGGCGAGGACCGCGAGCAGATAGAAGGCCGTCGAGAGCGGGGTCCGCTGCTCCGCCACCCAGGCGATGGACTCGAGCTGCACGGGATGCAGCGTGAAGACCAGCGCCGCCGCGAGTGCCCCGCGGAGAGCCAGCCTCTTGAAGACCCCCATCACGAGCACGCCACAGATCGCGTGGAGCGACACGCTCACCGCGTGGTAGCCGACCGGGGAAGAGCCCCAGAGCTGATACCCGATCCAGTAGAGGGAGTAGGAGATCGGGTAGTACTGCATCTGCGAGCCGGGATCGGTCCAGATGGACCAGAGGCCCGCGAGCGTCCGCAGCGAGACGTTGCCCTCGATCTGGGTGTCGTCGTCCCACAGAAAGCCCGCGCTCAGCGCGGGCCAGTAGAGCACCAGCGCAGCGCAGATCACCACCGCCGCTGCCGGCCAGACGGAGGCGCCCTGGTCGAGAATCGGCTCGCGGGCCTCCGGGGATGCGCCCATTCGGGAACCCGCCGCCGGGAGCTCAGCGGGCGGGCGGCATGGCCTGCTTGGGGAAGTTCGGCATGACCACGCCGGCCAGCTCCTCGAGACAGCGCACGTCCTGCCGGCTGTAGCCGAACTCGGTGTCGTACCAGACGTAGAGCACGCAGTGCTCGCCGTTGGTGATCGTCGCCGCGGCGTCCACGATGCCCGCGAAGCGATTGCCGACCAGGTCCGAGGAGACGACCTCGGTGGAGCGACTGTAGTCGATCTGGTTCTGGAGATCGCCCTCCAGGCTGGCCATGCGCAGGTGCCCGTTCAGCTCCTCCACGTCCCCGGCGCGGCCGAGCTGCAGGTTCAGCATGGCGAGCGAGACGTTGGGGGTGGGCACGCGGATCGCGTTGCCGGTGAGCTTGCCGGCCAGCTCGGGAAGGGCCTTGGCAACCGCCTTGGCCGCGCCAGTCTCGGTGATCACCATGTTGAGCGTTGCGGCCCGGCCGCGGCGCTCCTTCTTGTGGTAGTTGTCGATCAGGTTCTGATCGTTGGTGAACGAGTGGCAGCTCTCCAGGTGTCCAGAGCGAATGCCGAATTCGTCGTTGACCACCTTGAGCACGGGCACGATCGCGTTGGTCGTACAGCTCGCGGCAGAGAGTACATCGCCCATCTCGGTCATGCCGTGATGATTGATGCCGTAGACGATGTTGGGCACGTCGCCCTTCCCCGGCGCCGTGAGGATCACCTTCGAGGCGCCCGGCGCCTTCAGGTGAAGGGCGAGGTCCTCGCGCGTCCGCCACCTGCCCGTGTTGTCGACGATCAGCGCGTTGTCGATGCCGTATCGGGTGTAGTCGATCTGGTCCGGAGCGTCGGCATAGATGAAGCTCACCAGGTTGCCGTTGACGATGAGGGCATTCTCCTCCTCGTCCACCGTGACGGCGCCCGTGAAGGGCCCGTGTACCGAATCGCGCATGAGCAGGCTCGCCCGCTTCTGCAGATCGTCGTCGGCCCCTTTGCGAACCACCACGGCGCGCAATCGGAGGTTGTCGCCTCCTCCGACCTTGCCCACCAGGATCCTGGCCACCAGCCGGCCAATGCGACCGAATCCATAGAGCACCACGTCCTGAGGCTCGGGCCGGATCGACGCCCGGCCCGTGCAGATGCCCTCCAGCTCCCGGGCCACGAACTCGGCGACGTCCGTCCCCTCCGCCTCGTTCTGGAAGTGGGTCACGAGGTTGCCGATGTCGATGCGCGCGGGAGCGAGATTGAGACGACTGATGACCTCGAGGATCGGATAGGACTCGGGCACCGAGATATCCATCCCGACCACCTCCTTGGCGGCACGATGGAGGTGGATGATCTCCACCGGGGACTTCTTCACCAGCGAGTGACCGAAGACCGTGATGATCACTCCGCGGTCGCGATAGAGCTGCCCGATCAGCGGGACCATCGCCTCCGCGAGATGCTCACGCTGCTGCCATTCGTGAAGCGCAGCATCCCTCTTTTCATCCGTGGTCGTCTGGCTCATGCGTTGGGCTCCTGTCGTTCTCGACGCTTGATGCTCGAGTGGGCTGGCGTTCGATCTCCGGCTCCTGGAACCATGGGGCCCGCGGCGCCGATGGCGATGCGCCGTGCGTGACGATTCGGGCAACCATCGTCCCGTCCTGGCGTCCCGCCCTGGGTCGCGGGCGCCGCAGAACTTAACAAAACCGGGAACTTACGCCAGCGGCCGACCGGACCGCAATCCATGACGCAGCGATTCATTGCACGCGCGCCCCGCCGGCGGGCTCCGCATCCGCGACGTCGCGGATGGTCTCGAGCTGCCAGCGGAGGGTCGACGCCCGGCCGCCCAGCCGGCAAACTAGAACACGTTTCACCTCAAGGGCCAGAGCGCCCCGCCCCCTCTTGGAGATCCACATGCACATCGCCTACACCGAGGAGCAGGAGGCTCTGCGCAAGGCGCTTCGGGCCTACTACCAGAATCTGCTCACCCCCGAGATCCGCGAGGCCCTGCGTATCGGACACGGCACGGGCGAGGCCATGCGCGGCGTGGTGAAGCAGATGGCCCGAGATGGCTGGCTCGGGATCGGATGGCCGACGGAGTATGGCGGTCAGGGCCGCTCGGCCATCGAGCAGTTCATCTTCTTCGACGAGTCCATGCGCTCGGGCGCCCCGGTGCCGATGCTCACGATCAACACCGTCGGCCCGACCCTCATGAACCACGGCACCCAGGCGCAGAAGGACTTCTTCCTGCCGAAGATCCTCGCCGGGGAGATCCACTTCTGCATCGGCTACACCGAGCCCACCGCAGGCACTGATCTCGCCGCCCTCACGACCCGTGCGGTCAAGCAGGGCGACGAGTACGTGATCACCGGCCAGAAGATCTTCACCAGCCTGGCGAGCGACGCGGACTTCGTCTGGCTCGCCACGCGCACCGATCCGGACGCCCCCAAGCACGCGGGCATCACGATGTTCGTCGTCCCGATGGATACGCCCGGCATCAAGGCCGAGCCCATGAGCCTGCTCTCCGACCACGACATCTGCACCACCTTCTTCGACGAAGTGCGCGTCCCTGAGAGCAACATCATCGGTGGCCTGAACAAGGGCTGGAAGCTGATCACCGGCCAGCTCAACCACGAGCGCGTCACCATCTGCTCGCCCGGCATGCTCGAGACGACCTACAAGGACTGCCTCGAGTGGGCGCGCGAGACGCGACGGCCCGACGGGCGTCGGGTGATCGACGACGAGTGGGTGCAGGTGAATCTGGCGAAGGTGCACGCGGGCCTCGAGTTCCTGCGCCTCATCAACTGGAAGGTGGCCTGGACGGCGACCCGGGGCGAGATCAACGCCGCCGACGCCTCCACCACCAAGGTCTTCGGCACCGAGTTCTACCTCGAAGCCTTCCGACTGATGATGGAGGTGATGGGCGAGCAGGCCTGTCTGCAGCCCGGATCCAGGGACGCACTGCTCGGCGGCAAGGTCGAGACCATGTACCGCAGCCTGCTGATCCTGACCTTCGGCGGCGGCACCAACGAGATCCAGCGCGACCTGATCGGGCTCTTCGGCCTCGGTCTGCCGCGCGTCCCGCGCTTCTAGACACGCCCGGGCGCCCGCCTGGCGGATCCACCGAGCATCGAGAAAGAGAGTACGAGATGGACTTCGAAGTCACCGACGAGCAGCTGGCCTTCGCCGACCTGGCGCGACAGATCTTCGCCGACGGCGCGAGCCACGAGCAGCTGCGTAGTCTCGAGGCGTCCGGCGGGCCCCGCTTCGATACGAAGCTCTGGCAACAGCTCGCCGATCAGGGACTGCTCGGTATCGCCATCCCCGAGGCGTACGGCGGCGCGGGCCTGACCTTCTTCGAGCTCGCCCTCCTGATCGAACAGGTCGGCATCGCCGCCGCGCCCGTCCCCCTCCTCGAATCGCTGGTGCTCGGCGCCATGCCCATCGAGAGGTTCGGCAGCCAGACGCAGAAGCAGCGCCTGCTCGGCGGCGTCGCGTCCGGCAGCATCATCCTCACGGCGGCCCTGGTGGAAGAGCTCGCCGACCCCTTCGATCCGCAGACGGTCGCCAAGGCGACCGAGAACGGCTACGAGATCACCGGGCGCAAGATCTGCGTGCCCTATGGCGTCATCGCCCACAAGGTCATCGTCCCCGCGGCGATCGGAGGCGACGAGATCGCGCTCTTCGTCGTCGACAGCGACGCCAGAGGCGTCACCGTCGAGGCGCTCGAGACCACCAGCGGCCAGCCCGACGCCACGCTGACGTTCCGCGATGTGGCGGTCGCCGGCGAGGCGCGCCTGGGCGAGCCCGCGCAGGGCAGGAAGATGCTCGAATGGATTCGCGAGCGCGCCACGGCGGCGCTCTGCTGCCTCTCCCTCGGCGTATGCGAGGAGGCCCTTCGCCTCACCGCCGAGTACACCAGGAGCCGCGAGCAGTTCGGCTCGCCCATCGCGACCTTCCAGGCCGTCGGCCAGCGCCAGGCCGACGCCTATGTCGACACCGAGGCCGTGCGACTGACCGCGTGGCAGGCGGCGTCGCGCATCGCCGCGGGGATGCCGGCCGCCGACCAGGTCGCGGTCGCCAAGTACTGGGCCTCCTTCGGCGGGCAGCGGGTGGTGCACACCGCCGTGCATCAGCACGGCGGAATGGGCGTGGATCGCGACTACCCGCTGCATCGCCAATTCCTCTACGCCAAGCAGCTCGAGCTCTCGCTGGGCGGGAGCACGGCACAGCTGCGCCAGCTCGGGAAGATGTTGGCGCAGGGGCTGATCGACTAGCGGCGGCGGGTCGAAGAGGGGTGCGGGCCGCGGGGCAGGCCCGGCGCGCGTCTGCATCGGCTATACCCTGCTCTCATGCCCGCCACCCGCACGAAGTCCACCCTCCCGGTCCTCTTCAGCGTCATCGTCATCGACCTGATCGGCTTCGGGATCATGATCCCGATCCTGCCCTTCTACGCCGAAGAGCTGGGGGCCAGCGCGACGGTGCTCGGCGGGCTGCTGGCGGCCCACGCGGCGATGCAGTTCGTCTTCGCGCCGCTCTGGGGCAGGCTCTCGGATCGGATCGGCCGCAAGCCGGTGATGATGCTGACGATCGCCGGCACCAGCGGCTCGCTCATCTACCTGGGCGTCGCGGACTCGATCCCCGAGCTCTTCGTGGCGCGCCTGCTCTCGGGTGTCTTTGCCGCGAACATCAGCGTGGCCACGGCCTACATCGCCGACGTCACCGCCGAGGACGAGCGGACGCGCTGGATGGGCATGGTCGGGGCGAGCTTCGCCGTCGGCTTCACCCTCGGACCGGGCCTCGGGGGCGTCCTGGCCATCTGGGGCCGGAGCCTGCCGATGTTCGTGGCCGGCGGGATGGCGGCGGTGAACCTCGTCTTCGCGCTCGCCGCGCTCCAGGAGCCGGCACAGCATGCGGGCCGGAGCGAAGAGGGCGGGGGCCTGCGCGAAGCGCTCCGGAACCGGGTGCTCGCCAGGCTCTGCACGGTCAACTTCCTCTTCACCTTCGCCGTGACCCAGCTCGAGTCGACCTTTGCCTTCTTCATGATGGACCGCTTCGACTACGACGAGCTCCAGGTAGCCGGCATCCTGATCGGAATGGCGATCTTGATGGGGGGCATCCAGGGCGGTGGCATGAAGCGCCTGGCGGAGCGCGCCGGCGAGCGCCAGCTCATCCTGGTCGGTTTCGCGATGATGGCCATCGCCTTTCCCCTGGTCCCGCTCGTCTACACGGTTGCGATCCTGCTCATCCCCCTGGCCCTCTCGGCCGTCGGCCGGGCGATCGCCCAGCCCTCGCTCGGCTCCATCACCTCGCTGCAGGCTGCGGCCGAGCACCGCGGGTCGGTGATGGGCGCGTTCCAGTCGAGCGCCGCCCTGGCGCGCATCTTCGGCCCCGCAGCGGCGGGGCTGCTCTACGACCAGGGTCAGGGCAACCCCTACTATCTGGCCAGCGCGCTCCTGGTGGCGGCGCTCGGACTGAGCGTCCTGATCGCGTCGCCGGCTCCGAACAAGCGCGCGACTCCCAGCGTGCCGCCCCTCAGTCCATGATCTCGAGGATCATGCGATCGAGCCCCCCTGCCGATCGGGAGAGCACGGGGTGAGAGGAGAGCTGGACAACTCCGTCCAGACGTCCGTTCGCGCGCTGTGGTGCGGGCGGAGCCATGACGCGTGGCCCGCGCCAGCCCCCCGCGGTCACACCGCATGAGCGAACACCGACGGCCGACGATCACCTTCAGTGACGCGCCGCGTGGCACCTGCCGCTGGTGTGGCGAGGCCATCGTGCACGAGGCCGGCGAGAAGGCGGGGCAGCCCAACCGCCGAAGGCGCTGGCACGAGGCCTGCCTCGCGCACTACAAGCAGAGCGATCCGCGAGAGGCCCGGCGCAGGGTTCGCAAGCGCGACCGCGGCCGCTGCGCGGCATGCGGCGTCGATCCCTCCGCGCTGCGACGGACACTGCGCGGTCCGGGGCTCCGCAAACGACTCGTCGAGCGCGGCTTCAGAGCGCGCGGCTCGCTCTGGGAGGTCGATCACATCGTTCCCCTGGTCGATGGCGGCGGCCATGAGCTGGCCAATCTGCAGACGCTCTGTACGCCCTGCCACAGGACCAAGACGGCGCGCGAAGCGCGGGCGCGCGCGGCGAGGCCGAATAGCGGCCGCGAGGCGCCCGCTGCGCCTGGGCGGGCGGCGGCGGTCGAAGCGTCGAGGGAAGGGGCGAACGTGGCGACACCGGAGCGCCGCAACCCCTGCGCGCGCGACCGCCACCTGGGACTCGACGACCTCCTCGCCGAGGCGGACGCCGTGAACGCGCGCGCCGAAGCCGCCCTCGCCCGACTCGGAGTCTCGCGCCAACCCCTCGTCAGCACGAGTGAATCTCGAGAGCTCGCCGATCGTCGTCCGGCCACCGGCGAGAGCAGCGCGGCCCCACCATCTCCGGTCATCGTCCGCCCTGCGCGGGCTCTCGAGCGTCGCCCTGAGGCGCAGGGCGCGCACGTCGCCGGCCGATCGCAAGGGCGGATGGAGCCACAGGCAGCAGGCCTGCCCGCGGGAGTCCGCTCTCCGGCAGCCTGCTAGCATCCCGGCCCCGGTGGCCCCGGCGGCCGCCCGCTGGAGATGCCCGCTCGTGGACGAGCTGACCGAAATCGAAGCCATCAAGAGGCTGAAGTACAGATACCTGCGCGCCATCGACACCAAGGAGATCGAGGAGCTGCGGGGCTGCATGACGGAGGAGTGCCGAGCCGAGCTCAGCGGTGGCAAGCACGTGGTCAACGGCCTCGACGCCTTCATGGAGCACATGCAGCAGGCCTACTCCCGGACCAATCTGCTCACGCTCCACCACGCCCATCATCCCGAGATCGACATCGAGGGTGATGGTACGGCGCGTGCCACCTGGATGATCCACGACCGGTCCGTGGACCTTTCGTTCAATATCAACGTCTGGGGCGCATCGGTCCTGAACGAGACCTACCAGAAGGTGGGCGATGCTTGGAAGATCAAGGCCACGCGCGATCGTCGCCTGTTCAAGGAGATGGAATCGCGCGCCGACAGGGCCGGTCTCAAGCTCATGGTGAGCATGTTCGACGGAGCCCCGGACGTCTAGCCTGGCCGGGAGCAGTGGTGGTGAGTGTGGAGAACTACGAGAGCATCCTGGAAGGCGCCCGCGCGAAGATCGAGGCGGCCGGGGACGGCGAGACGCTGAAGGACGTCGAGCGCGAGTACGTCGGCAAGAAGGGCGTCGTGGCCGGCCTGCTCGCCGAGATCCCCAGGCTCGCGCCGGAGCAGAAGCGTGAGGTCGGCAAGAAGGCCAACGAGCTCAAGCAGGCCATCGCCGCGGCCATCGAGGCGCGCCAGCAGGCCCTCGCCGCCGCCAGCCTCGAGGCCGCGCGCAGCGGCGAGGGATTCGATCCTACACTGCCGCCCGCGCCCCAGACCCGCGGATCGCTCCATCCCATCACGCTCGTGACCCGCGAGCTCGAGGATCTCTTCGTCTCCAAGGGCTATCGGGTGCTCGACGGGCCCGAGGTCGAGCTCGACTACTACAACTTCGAGGCGCTGAACATCCCCGCGGACCATCCGGCCCGCGACAGTCAGGACACCTTCTACTGCGACGACGCAGGCCGGATCGTCCTGCGCACCCACACTTCACCCGTCCAGGTCCGCGCCATGGAGAACCTCGAGCCGCCCTATCGCGTGGTGGTCCCGGGCAAGGTGTTCCGGCAGGAGACCACCGACGCGAGCCACGACCACACCTTTCATCAGATGGAGGGCCTGGTGGTGGATCGCGAAATCTCGGTCGCGCACCTGATCGGCGCCATGAAGACGCTGCTGCGCGGCATCTTCCATCGCGACCTCGAGGTGCGGCTCCGCCCGGGCTTCTTCCCCTTCGTCGAGCCGGGCTTCGAGCTCGACGCGCGCTGCCCCTTCTGCGAAAAGGGCTGCAGCGTGTGCAAGGGCACCACCTGGATCTAGCTCCTGCCCTGCGGCCTGGTGCACCCCAACGTGCTCCGCGCGGGCGGCCTCGACCCCGACGAGTGGGGAGGCTTTGCCTTCGGACTCGGACTCTCGCGGCTGGTGATGCTGCGCCATGGCATCGACGACGTTCGCCATCTGCTCGGTGGCGACCTCCGCTTCCTGGAGCAGTTCTGATGTACGTCTCCTATCGCTGGCTGCAGCGGCACGTGGACCTCTCCGGCATCGGCCCGGAGCAGCTCTGCGACGACCTCACGCTCTCGACTGCCGAGGTGGAGGGTCTGGAGCGCTTCGCGCCGCACCTGAGCGACGTCACGGTCGGCTACGTGGAGCAGCGCGTGCCGCATCCGGACGCGGACAAGCTGAGCGTCTGCACCGTCGACGTCGGCGGCGGGGAGCCTCGCTCCATCGTCTGCGGTGCGCCCAACGTCGACGCCGGCCAGAAGGTGGCGGTCGCCCTGCCCGGAACGGTTCTGCCGGGCGATTTCAAGATCAAGAAGAGCAGGATCCGGGGCGTGAAGAGCGAGGGCATGATCTGCTCGGTGCGCGAGCTCGAGCTCGGCGAGGAGCATGACGGCATCTGGGTCCTGCCCGAATCGGTGACCGTCGGACAGCCGGTCGGCGAGGCCATGGGCCTGGACGACTGGGTGATCGAGATCGACAACAAATCGCTCACCCATCGCCCGGATCTGTGGGGCCATCGCGGAATCGCGACCGAGATCGCGGCCATCTACGAACGCGAGCTGCACCCGCTGGACCTCACCCTGCCGGAGACGGGGTCGGGCGAGCCCTACCCGGTGAGGATCGACGCGGCCGCGAGCGAAGCGTGCCCGCGGTACATCGGCCTGCCCATCGACGGCGCGAAGGCGATCCCCTCACCCGACTGGCTGCGGAACCTGCTGCTCGCCGTGGGACAGCGGCCCATCGACCAGATCGTCGATCTCTCCAACTTCGTGATGCTGGACCTCGGTCAGCCGAATCACACATTCGACCGGCGCCGCCTCAGCGAGCGCGGGATCGAGATCAGACTGGCCCGCGAAGGCGAATCGATGCAGACGCTCGACGGCGAAGAGCGCAAGCTGCTGCCCAGCGATCTGCTGATCTGCTCGGGCGATGCGCCGGTGGCCCTCGCGGGCATCATGGGCGGCGAGGGCTCGAAGGTCGAGGGCGAGACCGACGCCCTGCTGCTGGAGGTCGCCACCTTCGATCCGGTGGTCGTGCGCCGCACGTCCGCGCGCCTGGGCCTGCGCACCGACTCCTCAGCGCGCTTCGAGAAGAGCCTCGATCCCCTTCGCCCCATGCAGGCCGCCGCCCACTTCGTGCGCCTGCTGCGCGAGCTGCAGCCCGGGATCAGCCTGCCGACACCACCCGGCGACGTAGGCATCTGGAACGACCCCGCCCACACCCTGCTGCTCTCCACCGCGCGCGTGCGACGCGAGCTGGGCAAGGAGATCGACGACGACGAGATCGGCGGGATCCTGCGCCGCCTGGGCTTCGGGGTGATGGCCGCCGAGGGCGGCTTCGAGGTCAGCGTGCCCGCCGGCCGCGCCACCAAGGACATCACCATGGAGCGCGATCTCGTGGAAGAGGTCGGTCGCATCCACCGATACGGGAACATCCCCGAGCGGACCATGCTCGCCGAGGTCGTCCCGCCGCCCCACGACGCGCGGCGCGCGCTGGTTCGGAAGATCCAGGATCGGCTTGCCGGCGCGGCCCGCTTCCACGAGGTGATCAGCTACTCCTTCGTCTCCGACCATCTCCTCGGGAAGCTGGGCCAGCTCTCGGCGCCGCATGTCCGGGTCATCAACCCCGTCGTCCAGGGCGAGGACAAGATCCGCCGCTCGGTGCTGCCGAGCATGCTGCCGGGCCTCGAGGCCAATCGCCGCCTGCGGGACGACGTGCGCCTCTTCGAGATCGGCAAGGGCTATCTTCCGGAGCAGAGCGGCGCGCGCGGCGAGCCGCGCGAGCGTCACCTGCTGGGTCTGGTCTGGGCGAGCACCCCGCCGGGCAAGAAGGCCCGCTTCGACCAAGCACGATTCAATCAGCTCCACGGGGTGATCGCAGACCTCTTCCATCATCTCGGCCTCGACGCGCCCGACTGGCATCCCTGCACGGCCCCTCCGAGCTGGGCCCACCCCGCCAGGGGGCTCGAAGGGCGGTTCGCAGGCGACGAGGCCGGCGCGCCCGCCGCCGTGCGAGGCGCGCAAGGCGGGGGGGGGGGGGGCAGGCGCGGGGGCTCG
>CAZQMY010000074.1:0-18751 GCA_964594405.1 uncultured Spirochaetaceae bacterium
GACCCGCAGAGCCTCCGATACCCAGGGCGTCCTGATCTCGGGTGGCGCCGGCAGCCTGGAGCGCGGATTCGTCAACGCCCGACAGGGGGGCAGGATCGGGGATCGGATCGACTATCGCGCCTGGGTCCGATACTTCCAGATCGCGGACTTCGAGGCGCTTCCGGCTCAGGTCGCCAACGACGCATGGGACTCGCTGCGGGGCGGATTCCGATTGGATTGGCGCCCCAGTGAGCACGACGAAGTCACCGTCTCCGGAGACATCTACGACGGAGACGCCAATCAGACCTTTCGCATCGGACTGCCAGGCACCGTCGAGACCCGCGGCGGGAACCTGTTGGCATCCTGGCAACGTCGCTTCGATGGCGGCTCGCTCCTCCAGGTCCAGACGTACTACGACAAGACCTGGCGGCGGATGAGCGGCATCTTCAGCGAGGATCGAGACACCTTCGACATCGAGTTCAACCTCCACCTCTCGCCGTGGCGGCGCCACCACTTCAGCATTGGCACCGGGTACCGGATGACCACCGACGATGTCGCGTCCATCGCCCTGGAAATCGCGCCCTCGGCGCAGACCGACCATCTCTTCAATGCATTCGTACAGGACGAGATCGAGATCCTCGAGGGACGCTGGAACCTGACGGTCGGCTCCAAGTTCGAGCGCAACGAGTACACCGGCTTCGAGGCCCAGCCCACGGTCCGCACCAACTATCAGATCTCCGAACGCCAGGGGGTCTGGGCGGCCATCTCGCGCGCGGTCCGTACACCCTCCCGCACCGACTTCGGGATCTCGGTCCTCGTCCCTTCGGACACGTCACCGACGACCTTCTCCATCCTGAACGGAAGCACGGACTTCCGGAGCGAGATCCTCTGGGCCTACGAGCTCGGCTATCGGATCCAGCCCTCGGATGCGTTCACCTTCGAGATCGCCGGTCACTACGGCGACTACGACCGACTGATGAGCGCCGAGCTCGTCGGGACCTCGCCGCCCGGTCAGCCTTGTCCCCCTCCGACTCCCGTTCCCGCCTGCACCTACGATACGCAGATCTTCGCGAATCGCATGGACGGAAGGGCATGGGGCTTGGAGGCGGATGCGACCTGGATGCCCTTCTCGTTCACGCGACTCGCCGCGACCTACACCTACCTGCAGGTCGAGCTCACTCCGCAAGAGGGGAGCAGCGGAGGCTCGCTCAACGTTGCTGGCTCCACGCCGAATCACCACTTCAGCCTTGCGTCGGAGTTCGACCTGCCGCTCGGCTTCGAGCTCGACGCCGTCTTCTACTGGGTCGACCAGTTGGAGGAACAGAGCGTGCCCGCCTATGCGCGCTTCGATCTGCGCGGGGCGTGGTCGCATCATGGGACCGGGCTGACGTTCGAGATCGTCGGCCAGAACCTCACCTCCGCGAGTCATCTGGAGTTCGGCCAGGCCTACTTCACCCAGGCCACCCGGGTACCCCGAAGCGTCTACGGAAAGGTGACTTGGCGCTACTGAGCCAGCGGATCCCGCGCTTGCGACGGCAGATGGCGCGTCTGCTCGCGTCGGGGGTGACGTGCGTCGTCGCGTCGGCGTCGCCGGCCATCGAGCCGCAGGAGGAGTACGCGATCAAGGCGGCCTACCTCGTGAACTTTGCGCGTCTGGTCGCGTGGCCAGAGGGCCGCGGTCCGCTGGCGGACGGACGCGTCACCCTCTGCGTTCGCGCGGGCCCCGAGGCGATGCTGGCCATCACCGAAGGCGTCGTCGGCGCGACCGTCGATGGGTTGGGCGTGGCGACACGGAGCGTGGGCACGCCAGAGGAGCTCACGGGATGTCATCTGCTCTACGTGGCGGCGGAGCCGGAGCAGGAGGCCGCCGCGCTCCTGGAGCGCTCCGTCGCGCAGGCGACGCTGACCGTGGGCGAGGGCGAGGCCTTCGTGCGCAAGGGCGGCATGATCGGCCTCGTGCGCCTGGACAACAAGCTCCGCTTCGCCATCGATCGCGGCGAGGCCACCAGGGCCGGCCTCCGGATCAGCTCTCGGCTGCTGCGGTTGTCGACCTGGGTCGACGAGTGACCACCGCCTCCGGGGTGCGCGACGACCCTGCGCATCCGATTCCATCGCCCTTCTAGGGACTAGGGTGGGTGGCGCTCGGGGCTCGACGTCGATTGCCCGCCCCACGGTCAAGCGCCCGGCCCACCTGGACGAATCGGAGAGACGGTTCGGCCCTTTCCTCCATCCTCCATCGAGTGCACGGCGCGTGCGCCGCATCCGTGGGGAGTAGATCCCATCCGGTCCTTCAGAGACGCATCGATCAAGCAGAAGCTGACCGTGATCTCGCTGTCCTCGAGCAGCGTGGCGCTGCTGCTGGCGTGCCTCGGCTTCTTTGCGTACGACCTCTCGAGCTATCGAGCGGCCACGGAGGCCAAGCTCTCGGCCGTGGCGTCGGTGCTCGCGCGAAACACCGCGGCGCCCCTGCTCTTCGATGATCCGATCGCCGCCGAGGAGAACCTCGCGGCCCTCCGTGCGGAGGGGAGCGTGCTCTGCGCCGTCCTCGCCAATGCGGACGGCGAGCACTTCGCCGAGTTCATGCGTGAGCCGCCGGAGAATCCGTGCGCTCTGGCCGACCCGGTGGCCGAGCTCTCCGGGGTCTTCTCGCGGATCGGTGTGGCGATTCCGATCAAGGTCGAGGGACGCCTGATAGGGCGCCTGGTGATCGTCAGTGAGTCCATCGACATCTCGGCACGCGTCTTCGAATATGCGACGGTGTCGGCGGTCGTGCTGCTCGCCGCAGGATTCGTCGCGCAGGTCTTCGGGCGGATGCTGAGGCGCCACATCTCCGAGCCGATCTCCGATCTCCTCGAGACGTTCAAGCAGGTCTCCCACCAGAAGGACTACTCGATCCGCCTGCGGCGCTACGCCCGCGACGAGGTCGGGCGACTGGTGGACGCGTTCAACGAGATGCTCGGCCAGATCCAGGACCGTGATCGCGAGCTGCAGGAGAATCAGGATCGTCTCGAGGATGCGGTGGCCGAGCGAACGGTGGACCTCGTGGCCGCCGTCGAGGATCTCAATTCGGAGATCACGCAGCGGGAGAAGGCAGAGGAACGGATCCGCTGGCTGGCGTACTACGACACGGTGACGCATCTGCCCAATCGCCAGCTCCTCCGAGAGCGTCTCGACCTGGCGCTCGCCGATGCATCCGATCGCGAGCTCGGGGTGGCGGTCATCTATCTCGACCTCGATCGCTTCAAGGAGGTCAACGATACGCTGGGCCACAGCGCGGGCGACGAGCTCTTGCGCATGGTCTCCGAGCGCCTGATCGACTGCTTGCGTGGGACCGACTGCGTAGCACGCGCGGCCGGGCCCGATGTCGGGGTGAGGGATCTGGTGTCGAGGCAGGGGGGCGACGAGTTCACCATCCTGCTCACGCGGCTCAGGGACCAGAACTGCGCCGATGGGGTGGCCGACCGCATTCTGCAGGCGCTTCGCGCGCCCTTCGCGCTGGGCGGAACCCGGGTCTCCATCGGGACCAGTCTCGGGATCGCGGTCTTCCCACGCGACGGCCGAGACAGCGAGACGATCATGAAGCATGCCGATACGGCCATGTACCACGCCAAGGAGGCGGGCGGGGACTCGTACCAGTTCTTCAGCGACTCGATGCGCGTCGCGGCGCTCGAGCGCGTCCAGCTCGCCCGGGATCTGCGCGTGGCCGTAGAGGACGAAGCAATCGAGCTGCACTATCAGCCGAAGCTGTTCACCGGGTCTGAGCTGGTGAGCGGCGAGGAAGCCCTGATCCGCTGGGAGCATCCCGAACGGGGGCTCGTCTCACCGGCCGACTTCATTCCGATCTGCGAGGAATCGGGGCTGATCATCCAGGTGGGTGAGTGGGTGCTCCGGGAGGCTTGTCGGCAGAGCATGACCTGGCTTCGACGCGGCGTCGGTGCAATTCCCGTGGCGGTGAACGTCTCCGGTCGTCAGTTCGCCGACGAGGACTTCCTCCCGATGGTCCGGCGTGCGCTCGAGACTTCGGGGCTCGACGCCCCGCTGCTCGAGCTCGAGGTGACGGAGACGGCGATGATCCTGGACGAAGAGGAGGCGGTGCGCTGCCTGCGCGAGCTTCGTGGGATGGGCGTGCGCGTCGCGCTCGACGATTTCGGGACCGGCTTCTCTTCCCTGAACCTCATCCACCGCCTTCCCCTCGACACCCTGAAGGTCGATGGCTCCTTCGTCGCCAGCGTCGAGTCCAACGAGGAGAGCAGGACCATCGTGCGCTCGATCATCGGGCTCGCGCACAGCCTGGGGCTGGAGGTGGTGGCCGAAGGCGTCGAGACGCCGGGCCAGATCCGCTTCCTCGAGGAGTGCGGCTGCGACCAGCTGCAGGGCTATTGGTTCATGCGACCACTCGCGGCTCGTCGTGTCGAGGAGCGGCTCCTGGGCCGCTACGCGATCGCGCCGGTCGAGCGCCTCTCGGGAGGGCGGTGATTCAGTCGGCGCTTGCGCCCGTCTCGGGCAGGTACTGGGAGAAGGCCTCTCCGTAGATCTCCCAGATCGTGACGAAGAGCGCGGCGAGGATCGGTCCGATCACGATGCCCATTGCGCCGAAGAGCAGCAGGCCTCCCAGGGTGGAGAGGAGGATCAGGAGATCGCTCATCTGTGTGTCCCGGCCCACGAGCATGGGCCTCAACACATTGTCGACTGTGCCGACGACGGCCACGCACCAGACCGTGAGACCGACCGAAGCGCCGACCCGCCCGCCGACGAAGAGGATGATCGCCGCGGGGACCCAGACGAGGGCGGCCCCCACGCCCGGAATGATCGAGAGGATCGCCATCACGGTCCCCCAGAACGCGGCCCCCTCGATCCCCACCACCGCGAACGCCGCCCCCGCCAGCCCGCCCTGGACGATGCCTACGACGAGCGTGCCCTTGATGGTCGCGCGCGCCACGGAGACGAACTTCCCGACCAGTCGAGCCTCGTCGTCGTTGCCGAGGGGCATGTAGTAGAGGATGCGGTCGAGGATGACGTGGCCGTCCCGCAGGAAGAAGAACATCGCGTAGCCCATCAGGAAGAGCGAGAGCAGGAATGTCGCCGTTCCCCGGGTCGCGCTCGCCACGCTCCCGACCAGGAATCGCCCGACCTCCCCCGCGAGCTCACCGGCTTTCCTCAGGAGGTCGCCCTCATAGGGGATCAGCGCCTCGGGAATCGGCAGGTCGGGTAGGCTCGGAAGGCCACCCCCCTCGACCCGCGCCTCGATCCAGGGTCGGATCGAGTCGACGACATCGAGCGCCTGACCAGCCACGAGTCCCAGGAAGCCAAGCATGGGGCCGATGATCAGCACGAAGACGGTGATCACTATGAGGCTCGCGGCGATGCTCTCGCGCCCGCTCAGCACCGCCGCGAGCCTGCGCTTGGCGGGATGGCAGAGGCCGCTGATGATGGCCGCGAGCAGGAGCGTCGTGATGAAGGGCCTGATCATGTACAGGAATGCGATCGAGATCAGCGCCACGAGGCTGAGCAGGAAGACCTTGCGGAATCGCTCGACGCCAATGCTGGGCTGGGACATCACCTTCCTCCCGGATGGGTTCGGTCGTGGATCCGCGCTGCGAACGCGCGCTGGGCCTCCGGCCCACGTCGTAGGAGGCGCGAAGGTAGGTTAGGCTCATGAGGGACGCGCCCTCTCGCCGGAGAATCCGATCTCGCGGAGAAAGCCCTTGCTCGAGCCCGACCATGAAAGCCCCTCTGTCATCGGGCGCGACGGATTCGCGTCGCCGCCGTGCCCGAGCCGGAACGCCGTGATCCTCCCCCTGGTCTCGGGGATCCTCTGCTCGGTCCTCCTGATCGCCACGGCCTGTGGGCGTGAGCCCGGCATCCGCATCGAAGGCCGAGAGCTGACGGTGGCTTGCGGTGCATGCATCTTCGAGATGGAGGGCGTGGAGGGGTGTCCCTGGGCCGCGGAGGTGGACGGAGAGCACTTCCTCATGAAGGGCGACTTCGGGCACGACCACAACAGCCACATGCCTGACGGTATCTGCAACATGCCGCGCAAGGCGCGCGTATGGGGCGAGCTTCGTGGCGATGCGCTCTACGTTGCTCGATTCGAGCTCCTCGACGCCGAGGGCATCCCCGAGTCGCCGCGCTTCACGCCAGCGGACATCCACTGATGGCGGGAGCGCAGGAGATTCCGTTGCCGCCGGTCACGCGCCGCCTTCGCCCGGGAGCGGGTGGCGTAGTGCTCTTCGACGGCGACTGCGGCTTCTGACGGCGGACCGCCGCCTGGGTCAGGCGGAAGGACGATACGGGGGCGCTCGAGATGGTTCCGCTGCAGGCCGTCGAGGCCGAGTGGATGACGGAGGCCCTCCGCGCCCGCTGCGCCGAGGTGATCCACATGCGCTTCGAGGACGGCGTGATGATCACGGGAGGCCGCGCGATCCTGCAGATCTTCCTCGCGCTCGGGGCCGGATGGGGGGTGCGCCTGCTCGGCCTGCCGCCCCTGATCTGGGGGGTGGAAGCCGTCTACCGCCTGGTGGCCGGCAACCGGCTCTTCTTCAGTCGGCTCTTCTTCGGCCGCCGCTGATCGATGCGGCGGCGAGGCTCCGCCGCGACTGCCAGCCCGACACGTGAGCCTCGGCCCGCGAATCGTGAGGCCGCGACGGACGGCGCGAAGGCCGACCCGCAGCTCCGTCTGCTCGTCGCCGCAACGCAGTCGATGCGTGGCTTCGACGCGAACGTCCCGCTCGGTCGCGGCGTAGCCATAGGGCAGCCGAAACATGTAGTGGCCGGAGCCATCGACCTGCACCTCGTCGCGCCAGGTGAAGCGTCGGCCGTGGCGAGTGCGGATCGCGACCTCGGCCACGACGCTCTCGCCCGCCGGTGCCCGACCCACGACCCGGGCGCCGGGCACGAACTCGTAGATCTTGAATGCCGCTCGGTCGGCGGCCTCCGGGCGCGTGCTGGGGAATTCGTGGACCAGCCGGTGTCTGACGAAGGGACGTTCCCCGAGGCCGTCGCGTTCGTAGAGGGCGCTGTAGCTCGACTCTGCGGCGGGCTCGGCGCCGAGGAAGCTGGTGTAGTAGGGCACCACGATCACTCGGGCATGCAGCGCTTCGAGGATGCGTGCGCCGGCCGCCTCGTCGGCGAGGAAGTAGTCCTGGACCTGGAGGAAGATCGCCTTGCCGAGATCGTCGCCGAAGTTCGTGGCCGACGTCGGTCGACGCGCGACATAGCCGATCAGGTGCCCCATGTCCCAGGGCGCGACGACGCCCCACTCGGGCTGCTTCGACGCATCGAGCCACCCGCTCGTTCTTGGAGTGTGCTCGCGAATCCAGTGCGCCACCTCGCGCATCATGAACGCGTCGAGCTCGGGCCCCTCCAGTCGAACCGAGCCGGCCCTGCTCAACGCGCGCTCGATCACCGGGCGCTGGAAGGCGAGTGGTGTCGCCATCGCCAGCGCGAGCAGGGAGAGAGGGAGGGTCGTCGCCACGACGCGCAGCGATCCGGGATGGAGAGGGCTGCGCCCCAGTCGCGCATGGAGCCAGCGCTCGAGCGCCTGCTCGCCCCGCACGGTGGCGAGGCCGAGGACGAGCGCGAGAGGCGCTGCGGCGGAGTTCACGAAGCGGCTCTGCATCAGGCTGGCCAGTGCGAAGGCCCCCGACCAGGTGAGCAGGAAAGCGAGCGGGCGCCGCTCCGGATCCCGTTGGGCCGCCGCCCACAGGAGCGGGAGCGCGATGGGCAGGGCGAAGAAGAGCGGAGTCAGGTTCGTTCGCGCTCGAAGCGTGTCGAGACCCTTCCTCCCCATCAGGAGCGGCTGTGACTCGGTGACGAGTGCCTGGAAGTCATCGCTGCGACCCATCCAGGCGAAGGCTTCGAGGAAGCCCTCGGCGAGGGAAGCGCTGATCGCGAGCGAGATGCCCAGCGTCGCGATGGAGAGGCCCAGCAGCATCCTCCAGCGGCGGAACGTGCTCGCGGCCGTTGCGGGCAGGGTGCGCCAGAGCGCCGTGGCGGCCAGGCAGACGAGCGTCGCGGATCCGAAGAGCCACGGCTGGAAGCGGCTCAGGACCACGGGGCTGTAGGCGCTCCACTGCGCCCAGCCCTGCCCGAGGGCGAAGGGCGAGACCACGAGGAAGGCGGTCGCGAGCACGGTGATGATCTCGGTCCCGGCACGAGAGCGCTTGTTGCCCTCGTCGATCCCCAGCCACCACGTGCCGAGGCCCGCGAGAGCCAGGCTGACGTGAATCAGCATCCCTGGCCAGAGGAGCAGCGCCGAGGCGAGGGCGATGCCGAGCAGCGTCGCGCGGAGCCTGCGAGGTGTGCTGTCAGCCCTCGCTTCGACGAGCAGACCCAGCGTCCCGCGGAGCAGGAGCAGGCCCACGAGCGCGACGGCGCAGTGGTGGTCGATGAAGCCGAAGCGGGAGTACCAGGTGTGGCCGGGGAGCAGCGCCAGGACGAGTGCCCCGATCAGGGCCGCCCTTCGACCGATGATGCGCTCGAAGAGGATGAAGCAGAGGAGGACGGTCGTCGCTCCCAGCGTCGGCGGGACGAGCGAGGCGGCGATCTCGAGGTCGGTGGTGGGGACCATGCCGCGCAGGGGCATCAAGAGCAAGGCGATGCTCGCGTCGAAGAGCGGGGTCCAGATGGCGCGCGCGCCTTGTGGGAAGTTGATGTAGAAGTCGTAGTCGAGGACGTCGGGGTAGTGCAGGATGCCGTAGAGGATGCGGCGCATGTGGTAGTAGGCATCGTTGCTCGGGAAGTGGACGCCGTCCGGTCGGATCATCGATGACGCGGGCGCCAGTCGCAGGCCGAGCGCGAGGACGAAGACCAGCAGTGCGCCGAGCGCTCGACCGAGCGTCTCCCCGATACGTGGGCGCGCTACGCTCCGCGAGACGCCCGGGGCCGCATCGCCGCCGCCCCGCGATGCTCCGAGCGCGGCTTCGGGATCATCGGGCGATCGGGGAGGAGATGATGAGGCTCGCATTCCTGTGTCTCGGCGTCATGGGATATCCCATGGCGGGCCACCTGGCCCGCGCTGGGCACGACGTTCGCGTCTACAACCGCACCGCGGAGCGCGCCGATCGATGGCTCGAAGAGTACGGCGATGCCGGCGGCAACGCGAGCGCCGGGCGAACGCCCGCGGCCGCCGTCGAGGGGGCCGACGTGGTCCTGGTCTGCAGCGGTGACGACGACGATCTGCGCGCGGTCCTGCTGGGAGAGGACGGCGCGCTGCCGGCGATCGCGACCCCCGGCCTCTTGATCGATCACACCACCGTCTCCGCTGCGCTCGCCCGGGAGCTGGCGGCGGCGTGCGAAGAACGGAGCATCGCCTTCCTGGACGCCCCGATCTCGGGCGGTCAGTCGGGGGCGGAGAGCGGGCAGCTCACGGTCATGGTCGGTGGCTCACGCGAGGCCTTCGAGCGCGCCGCGCCCCTCTTCGACTGCTACGCCCGGAAGTCCGCCCTGATGGGGCCGAACGGCGCTGGCCAGCTCACGAAGATGGTCAATCAGACGTGCATCGCGGGGCTCCTCCAAGGGCTCTCGGAGGGGCTCCATCTGGCGCGAAGGGCGGGCCTGGATGGTGAGAGGGTCGTGGACGTCATCTCGAAGGGGGCGGCGCAATCCTGGCAGATGGACAACCGCGCCAGCACCATGTGGCGGGGCGAGTTCGAGTTCGGATTCGCCGTGGACTGGATGTGCAAGGATCTCGCCATCGTCCTCGACGAGGCGAAGCGCCAGGGCGCTCGTCTCGAGGTGACCGAGCTCGTCGCCGGCTTCTATCGGGATCTGCAGTCACGTGGTGAGGGTCGTCTCGATACATCCAGTCTGATCCGGCGGCTCGAAGACTGAGGCGCGAATGCACGGGAGAGCGCTCGCCGCGGAAGGGAGCGCCTGAGGTGAAAGGAAAAAGAAGTCATGAAGCTCTTCGAGAGCCGCTCCGCACCGAATCCGCGGCGCGTGCGCATCTTCATCGCCGAGAAGGGGATCGAGGTGCCCTGTGTCGAGGTCGACATCGGCAAGGCGGTCAATCGCGAGGCCGAGTTCAGGGAGATCAACCCGATGGGGGAGGTGCCCGTCTTGCAGCTCGACGACGGTCGGCATCTCGCCGAGAGCGTCGCGATCTGTCGCTACATCGAGGGCAGGTACCCCGATCCACCCCTCATGGGCGTGGATGCCGACGACGGGGCGTTCGTCGAGATGTGGAATCGCCGGATGGAGCTCTCGCTGATGGACAGCATCACCGGGACCTTCCGCAATACGCACGCGTTCTTCGCCGGTCGGATTCCGCAGGTCCCCGAGTACGGCGAGGTCTGTCGGGAGCGCGCACACGCCCTCATGCGATGGCTCGACAGCGAGCTCGCCGATCGCCCTTTCGTGGCGGGCGAACGCTTCACCATTGCGGACATCACTGCGCTCTGCGCCATCGACTTCGGTCGCGCTGCCAGGATCCGCATGCCCGATGAGCTCCGCGCCCTCAAGCGCTGGCACGAAGTCGTCTCGGCGCGCCCGAGCGCGGGCGCGTGAATCGAGCAACGCGTCGTCGACCGATTCGCGTCGCATCGTAGCGCTCCCGCGCCACGCCAACGGAGCTTCGGAGAATCAAGCCTCTCTCGGATCGTGCCGAAGATCACGAAGGTGGTGCCGGCGTGCACCGTCTGCCGTGCGCAGGCCCACCGGACCCTCTCCTTCCCGAGGAAGATTCGTCGATGTCGTCCCGCCTCCGAGCCGCCCGTTCGCTCTGCATCCTCGCGGGCGGGCTGCTGCTGACGCTGTCCCTCGTGGCGGCCGCCGAGAGCGGGGTCGTCTACCTCGATCAGTCGAGGGCGCTCGCTGGACTCGGCGGCGGCGACGGGCCGGGCTTCCCGATCACCCTGCATCGCCCGGGGCGCTACGCGCTGAGCGGTGATCTCGAGGTGGCGGGAGCCGACTCGACGGCCATCGAAGTGCACGCCTCCGACGTCTCCATCGACCTGGCGGGCTTCGAGATCAGAGGCCCGGTGACGTGTCGGGGCAAGCCCGTGCGGGGCTGCACCCATCGCGGCCGCGGCGACGGTGTGCACGGGATCGGCCGCGCCGACCGCGTCGCGGTTCGCGGCGGGACGATCACGGGGATGGGAGACGATGGCGTGGACCTCCTGGGACATGGCGCCCGGGTGGACTCGCTGCTCGTCCGCGCGAACGCAGGGGCCGGAATTCGCGTCGGAATCAAGGCGCGCGTTCGCGACAGCGCCGCGGATCGCAACGGGAGCTTCGGGATCGGGGCGGGCGGCGACTCCACGCTGAAGGCGAATCGGGCCCACGGCAATCGCGGCTTCGGAATCGGCGCACACAACGCCTCCCTGGTCGAGGGCTGCGTCTCCTACGAGAACGGGTCTCATGGATTCTTCGGCGGCGCCGCGGGTCGCTTCGTGAACAGCAGCGCCCTGGACAACGGAGGGGACGGATTCCGCGCCGGCAACGCATCCTCCATCGAAGGCAACACCATCAACTTCAACGCGGGGTGGGCGATCCGGCTCACCCGCTTCGGTCGCTACAGCGGCAACCGTATGACGGGCAATCGCCTGGGTGCCGCGGCCCAGGGGATCGATCAGGGCGCGAACATCTGCGATGGCACGCCCCGCTGCACGCCCTCATCGGGCGACAGCGATCATCCTGCGCGACTCGCAGAGCGCTAGCCGCATCGGCGGGCGAAGCCGGCCGCGCCCATCTTCGCTCCCGCCTGCGCTGCGCTCCGTCTCCGAGTGCGGGCTGCCTGCCATCGCTGCAGCGGCTACCCTCTGCGCATGCGGGAGATGGCCAGGCGCCGAATGCAGCTCTTGCTGTCGATGCTGCTCGTCGGCGCTCCTCTGGCCATCGGGGTGATCGCGGTCGGCGGCTGCGAAGAGGAGGTCGGCGCCGGGAAGCTGCCTCCGGGGCGGTGGAGTCGCGGGCCGGAATCGAGGCCGCAGGATCCGAAGCTGCGGGAGGAGATCGCTCGGCTCGAGGCGATCGGCTACGTGGACGCGGCCGAGCCTGCACCCGCACGGCATGGTGTGGTGCATTGGGATCGGGAGCGGGCCTACCCGGGCATGAATCTCTACGTGTCGGGCCATGCGCCCGAGGCCCTGCTCATGGACATGTCGGGCGGGGTGCGCCATCGCTGGAGTGTCGGCTTCGACGAGGCCTTCGACGGCGAGAAGGACTTCGGTCCGGGGGCCGCGCCGGGCTACACCTTCTCTGCAGATCTGCACAACTTCCGAAGGGCGCGGCTGCTGCCCGGTGGCGAGCTCCTCGCCATCTTCGAGGGCTTCGGGATCGTCAAGCTCGATCGGGCCTCGAGGCTGATCTGGTCCCGCCCGAACCGCGCCCACCACGACATCGACGTGGACGACGAAGGGCGGATCTGGGTGCTCACGCGCAAGGCAGTGCTCGAGCCGCGCATCAATCGCAAGAAGCCAGTGCTCCTCGACTCCATCACGGTGCTGGGCGCCGATGGCTCCCGGATTCGCGACATCTCCATCCACGAGGCGTTCATGCGCTCCGACTTTCGCGCGCGGATGCGCCGGGTTCGATTCCTGCCCCAGAAGACCTATCTGACGCCGCAGGGCGACTTCATGCATACGAACAGCCTGCAGCTGCTCGATGGTCGACTCGCGGCGCGATCGCCGGCCTTTCGCGAGGGCAACGTGCTGATCTCGCTTCGCGAGCCTTCGCTCCTCGCGGTCGTCGATCCGCGGAGCGAGAAGGTCGTGTGGTGCGCGTCGGGGTTCTGGTCGGCCCAGCACGATCCCACCGTCACCGAGGATGGTCAGATGCTGCTCTTCGACAACCTCGGAGGGCTACGCGGGCTCGAGAGCTCGCGCGTGGTCGCCTTCGATCCCTTCACGCTCGAGATCTTCTGGCGCTACACGGGGAGCGCGGACAGGGCGCTCCACTCGCCCATCATGGGGACGGCGGCGCGTCTGCCCAACGGCAATACGCTGATCACCGAGACACAGCAGGGGCGCGTCATCGAGGTGACCGGGAAGGGGGAGATCGTCTGGGAGTTCGTGAATCCCCATCGCGGTGGCGAAGCCGGCGAGCTCATCGCGGTCATCGCCGAGCTGGTGCGCCTCGGATCCGACGTCTCCCTCGACTGGCTCGAGCCGGATTGAGGGGCAGCGCTTGCGGAGGCGGCGCCGGGACGGCTACGGGCTCTTCGACCGGGCGTCGACCCGCTCCAGGTCCGCCTTCATCATCAGCTCGACCAGCTCGCGGAACGTGACCCGCGGCTCCCAGCCGAGCTTCTCCCTCGCCTTCGTCGGATCTCCGAGCAGCTGATCCACCTCCGCCGGCCGGAAGAAGGCGGCGTCGATATCCACTACCACCTCCCCGGTCTTCCGGTCCCGGCCCACCTCGTCGACGCCTTCGCCCTCCCACTCGATGTCGAAGCCCGCTACGGGTGCCGCGGCTTCGACGAGCTCGCGAACGCTGTGCATCTCGCCGGTGGCGATCACGTAGTCATCCGGCTCGTCCTGCTGGAGGATCATCCACATGGCTTCGACGTAGTCCTTGGCGTAGCCCCAATCGCGCTTCGCCTCGAGGTTGCCGATGGAGAGGCGCTTCTGCAGCCCGGCCTTCACGCGCGAGAGTCCGAGCGTGACCTTGCGGGTGATGAAGTTCTCGCCTCGGCGAGGCGATTCGTGGTTGAAGAGGATGCCGTTGCTGCCGTGCAGGTCGTAGGCCTCTCGATAGTTCCGCACGATCCAATAGCCGTAGAGCTTGGCGACGGAGTAGGGCGATCTCGGATGGAAGGGCGTCTCCTCGTTCTGGGGCACTTCGTGCACCTTCCCATAGAGCTCCGATGTGCTGGCCTGGTAGAAGCGAGTGTCCAGGCGGTTGGCCCGAATCGCCTCGAGCAGGCGGAGCACGCCCGTGGCATCCACGTCGCAGGTATATTCGGGCTGGGCGAACGATACGGCCACGTGGGATTGTGCAGCGAGGTGGTAGAGCTCGTCCGGGCGGGTCTCGGCGACGATGGCGTTGAGGCTGCTGGAATCACCGAGGTCGCCGTAGTGGAGCGCATAGACCTGGCCCTTCTCGAGGGCCGCCTCGCGGGCGTGCTCGATGCGTTGGCGATTGAAGAGCGAGGTGCGTCGGGCGATGCCGTGGACGTCGTAGCCCTTGGTGAGGAGCAGCTCGGCGAGGTAGGAGCCGTCCTGGCCGGTGATCCCCGTGATGAGGGCGACCTTCTTCGTCATCTGGTTCTTCCTTGGCTTGACGGAAATCCGGGCCCACCATCACCCGGGCGGCCTCGCATTGTACTCGCTTTCGACGCCCACCCAAGGCAGGGTGCGTGGCCCGACGGGCTTCCGTCGAGCCACCGGCAGGTGAGCCGCAAGGCGCTCGAACCCCCTCGGAAGGGTGAAGGAGTGCCTCGCAGTGCAGAGACTTCGAGAGCCCGTCGCTGCCGGGGAAGGGGCGTGCTGCGTGGGCAAGGGACCCGACCCGAATGAGCGACCCGGCGGGAAGCTCGTGTCGGTGGAGCAGGGGAGGTCGGGTGGGCGACCGCCTGATCCAGGCCACCGCGCGCTCCCTGGCCGTCGGGTCCGAGCAGGCGCCGGACGTCGAGGGCCGAGCGGCCCTCCCGCCTCCGAGCGCCTACGCTGGGGTCGTGTCGGCTCGCATCCACCATCGCGCAGCGCGGCCGGGCCGCTCGCACCGCGGGCAGCTGGCCGTGCTCCTCGTGCTGGCGTTGCTCTCGCCGCCCGTCATGGCGGACGCGCCCGCCCTGGGCGAGCTCGAGATGCATCATGCGCGACCGGGTGAGGCGCTGCGACGGCGTCCGGCGCCTGACCTCGATCGCGCGTTCACCCGCGACATCGTCAAGCTGAGCCTTCTGCCCGAGTCGTCGGGCGGAAAGCGCCGGGCCTGCACGGCGACCCTGCTCCAGGGGGGCCGCCACATCCTCACCGCGCATCACTGCGTCCTGGATGCTCGCGGCGCTGCCCCCTTTCGCGGTCGATATCAGCTGATCTTCGGCTATCGCGAGGACGGCTGGATCCCCGAGCACGACGGGGTGCTCGAAGGCGTGGACCTCTTTGCGGCGGGCGCCGTTCGCGCCTGGCCGGAGCTCGACGTCGCGCTCGTCCGGCTGTCCGCGCCCGTGCAGCGCGGCGTGCTGCGACGCGAGGGCGACGCGCTTCGCTTCGAGGCCTCCGCTGCCGCGCGAGGGCCGGACCTCGCGCGGCAGCGGCGCGGCATCGCGCTCCTGCCGGCACGCTTCGAGCCGATCGAGGCCGAAGCGCTCTTCGCCTCCATGCGCCTCCCCGGCGCTGGGCGCCCGCCCGCCGAAGGGGCACGGCTGCATGCGCTCTATCGGAGCGGACTGGCCAGCGCGCTGGGCGAGGGGGCCCTGTACGGATACTCGGCGGATCTCGAGATCGGCCGACGCGGGCGTCTGCTCACGAAGGAGCCCGGGTGTGCAAAGCACCTGGGATTGCGCGCCGGCGGCGAGCGCGACACAGCGGGCACCTGGGTCCGGTGCAGGGCCCATCCCGGCGCCTCGGGCGGGCCCTATCTGCGCGCATCGCGAGCCGATGGGCGCATCTACCTCACCGGCGTGGCCATCGAGTCCGAGCGCGAAGAGCGTCGGGTGAGGATGATTCCGGTGTGGGCCTTTCGCGAGGACGCCCTGGCCTTCATGGCGATTCGGGCGGAGCGGAGCGATTCTCCTCCGACCGCGGAGGCGCACGGCTCTCGAGACGCCGCAGGCGATACGAGACGTCCTCGATGACACTCCGGTTCGCGTTGATCAGATCAGCGACGATGCCCGTCAGCACCATCTGGAAGCCGGCCAGCATCAGGATCGCGGCCAGGATCAGGGACTGGACGTGGAGATCCGGCGTATCCGAGAAGAAGAAGTAGTAGAGGAAGCGGAAGCCGAGCAGGACGCCCACGCTGAAGATGGCGAGACCGATCGACGCGAAGACGTTCATCGCGCGGTGCGAGGAGTACGCACGCAGGGCGATGGCGAGTGAGCGTCGTATGAACTCGCCGACGCTCGAGAAGAGCCTCGACTCGCGCAGCTTTGCGTTGGTGCGGATCGGCACGCTGACGGTGGGGATGCGCTTGTGTCCCGCCTGGATCACGTGGTCCACAGTATGGTCGAAGGCTGCGGACATGTTGATCCGCGTGGCGGCCTCGCGGCTGTAGGCCTTGAATCCGCTGGCCACATCCGGCACGTCCAGGCCCGCCAGGCGGCTGATGGTCCGACTGCCGAAGGCCTGCAGGAGCTTCTTGGTCGGCGAGAAATGGCTGACCTTGGCGGGCTCGCGATCCCCGATCACCAGCTCGGCCCGCCCCTCCAGGATCGGGCGCACGAGGGTCTCCACATCGCCGCCGAAGTACTGATTGTCGCCATCGGTGTTGATGATGATGTCGGCGCCGTGCGAGAGGCAGAAGTCGATGCCCTGGCTGAACGCGTGACCGAGGCCGCGATTGGCCGCGAAGCTGAGAACGTGGTCTGCGCCGTGCGCGTGCGCCACCTCGACCGTGCGATCGGTGCAGCCGTCGTCGATCACGAGGATCTCGATCTCGTCGATGCCCTCGATCCTGCGCGGGATGTCGTCGAGCGTGGCCCCGAGCGTGGCCTCTTCGTCGAGGCAGGGGATCTGGATCATCAGCTTCATGCCGCTCGCATTCTCCGCCGGAGGATCGCCAGAACTATGGCAGAGCTGGACGACACGGTCGATTCCCGGTCGCGCTCACCGCATCCGGCGGGCGCGGGCAGGGAAGGGCGTTCTGGACCTCAACCGGAGCTGCAGAGCACGCCGTGGATGATCCGCGCCGACGTCTCTGCCAGTGCCTCCCGCTCGACGCCGAAGTGCTCGAGCTCGTGGTGGTAGGCAGCGAGGCGCTCCAGCACGGCGGCGAGCGCTGCGGCGGCGGGCAGGGGTGAGAGGTCGCCGCGCCCCGTGCGCTCGATGCGCCGCGCCATGGTGGTGAGCAGCGGCGTCATGGCCCGGCTACGGATCTCGAGGAATCCCGCATCCCCCTCGTCCGCCGCCAGATTCCGCACGCGCAGCACTGCGCGGTGGCGATCCCAGTGGTCGATGAACGCCTCCACGACCTGCCGCACCCCGGCGAGCCCCGCCGACCCGGCGTCGGCGTCCTCGAGCAGCTCGAGGATCGGAGGCATCTCGCGCGTCACCTGGTCGGCGAGGGCGCGCACCGCATCTTCGACGTCGCGGAAGTACTGGTAGAAGGTGGCGGGCGAGCAGCCGATGCTTCGGGTGATGTCCACCACCTTCAGCTCGCGCAGCCCGACCTCCTCGAGCAGCGCCTCCGTGGCGGCCATCAGCTGTCTGCGCTTCTCGATGGCGCGCGGGCCGAGCGGACGACCGGACTGGTCGAGCAGCGCTTCGCCTTCCCCCCTGCCCACGACGTCGACGCGTCCGGAGTCGGGCGTCGCCACCTAGCTGCGTTCCACGAAGGCGCCGGCCAGCTGACGGACGATGTCGCCGCCGGTGACGATGCGGCCACCCTCCTCGTGCGGCCGGGTCCCGCCGACGCCCTCGATGGGCGCGAGGTCCACGTTCGGAGACTCGGCGCGCAGGGCAGCGACCGTGCTCTTCTCGCGCGGTCTCGTCGCGTGGAAGTCCAGGCGGAACTCGCGCATGGCGTTGCCGTGGGTGATCAGATCGATCTCGTCGTCGGGCAGCTCGGCGATGCTCTCCCAGAGCGTCTCCGGTGATCTCGGCCACGTGGTGTCCGAGTGCGGATAGTCGCACTCCCAGGCGATGGTCTCGACGCCGGTCAGGTATCGGGTCTGGAGCCCCGCCCGGTCGTCGATGAAGCAGTTGATCACGTGCTCGCGGAAGACCTCGCTCGGCAGCTTGTCGCCGAAGTCCTGATGCGTCCACTTGTGATGATGCTTGTAGACGTAGTCTGCGCGCTCGAGGAAGTAGGGCACCCAACCGATGCCACCCTCGCTGAGCGCGAACTTCAGCGTCGGATATTCGCGCAGGATCTTCGAGAAGAGCAGATCGGCGGCCAGGTTCACGATGCTGATGGGCGTGGTCGTGATCATCACGTCCACAGGAGAGTCCATGGTCGGGAAGCTCATGCCGCCCGCCGATCCGATGTGGATGCAGACCACCATGCCCTCGTCGACGCAGGCCTGCCAGAGCGGCTCCCAGTGCTCGCTGTGTAGATTCGGGAAGCCGAGCTTCTCCGGATTCTCGCTGAAGGAGACCGCCGTACAGCCCTTCTTCGCGACGCGATGGACCTCTTCGGCCATCAGCTTCGGATCCCAGAGGATCGGCAGGGCGAGCGGGATGAAGCGGCCGGGATGGGCCCCGCACCACTCGTCGATGTGCCAGTCGTTGTAGGCGCGCAGCATCACCTCGGCGACCTTCTTGTCCTCGCTGCGCGCCCAGAGCTGTCCGACGAAGCCGGGAAAGGAAGGGAAGCAGATGCTCGCCAGGACGCCGTTGGCGTTCATGTCGTCGATTCGGGCCTGCACGTCGTAGCAGCCCTTGCGCATCTGGGAGTAGGCGGTGGGCTCGACGCCGTACTCCTCCGGGCGCCGCCCCACCACGGCGTTCAGGCCGATATTGGGCAGGCGGACGCCACCGAAGCTCCACACATCGGTGCCGTCGTCGAGGTGCTCGATACGGGGGGCCTTCGCCTTCCACTCCGGCGTGAGGTGGTTCTCGAAGAGTTCCGGGGGCTCGACCACGTGGTCGTCCACGCTGACGAGGATCATGTCTTCCGCTCGCATGGGCGCTCCTCATTGGGTGGGTGGGTGGGCCGGGCGCCGGCCTGCAGG
>CAZQMY010000075.1:0-18657 GCA_964594405.1 uncultured Spirochaetaceae bacterium
GTTGCTTCGGCTTCTATCCCATGTGTCGCTTCCTGGTGATCCAGCCGAGCGCGGGCGGGCCGGGTGGCATCACCGATGGCGCGCCGCACCGCGAGGGCCTCGCGCCCGTCTACGCGAGCTACGATCCGCCCACTGGCGACGCGCTCTACGAGTCCGAGCACGAGGACGCGCTCATGCTCCTGCGCGGCCTCTTCATGACCTCGTTCCTGGCCGACGACTTCATCGGCGACCAGGGCTTCGGCGAGGAGTCGGTGCTGATCTCGAGCGCGTCGAGCAAGACGTCGATCGCGCTTGGCCACCTCGTGTCCTCGGCGGGCCGGGCGCGCGCCGTCGGGCTCACCTCGGCGCGCAACCTCGAGTTCGTTCGCAAGCTCGGCTGCTACGACGAGGTGCTGACGTACGACGCAGTCGGCTCGCTCGACGGCTCGGGGCCCGCGGTCTACGTCGACATGGCGGGCAGCGGGGCGGTGCGGCGGGCGGTGCACGAGCACTTCGGCGATCGGCTCGAGCTCTCCTGCAACATCGGTGCGACGCATTGGGAAGAGCAGGGTGGGACAGAGGATCTGCCCGGTCCGAAGCCGGAGTTCTTCTTCGCGCCCGCGCAGATCCAGAAGCGGTCCGCGGAATGGGGGCCCGCCGAGCTGCAGCGCCGATTGGGCGCGGCGTGGCGGCAGTTCCGGAGCTTCAGCGAGGGCTGGCTGGAGGTGCAGCGAGGGCAGGGCAGGCAGGATGTCGAGCGCGTCTACCAGGAGACGTTGGCCGGGCGCGCGCGGCCCGAACATGGTCACGTGCTCTCGCTCTGGAGCGACGCGTGAGGCGGGGCGGGGGCACGCATCGGATTCGGCGTTCGAGTCTTCGGGAGCCGGCGTTCACGAAGGTGATGCGTACGCCGGACGGCCGATTCGAGGGGGTGGAAGGCTACGACTTCGCGCCCCACTACACCCAGGTGTAGGTCAGGACGAAGACGGGCCGGCCATCCGCACCACCACGTGGACGAGGGGCCGCCGGGCACCGCCCCCATCCTGCGGATGCACGGCACCCCGACCTGGGCCTACCTCGATCGCCACTTCATCCCTGGTCTTGCGGCCGCAGGGCACCGGGTCGTGGCCGTCGATCTGGTCGGCTTCGGACGCTTGGATGGGTGAGGAAGCGATGATCTCGCGCATCCCCGACGCACCCGGCCAGCCCCTCCCCGGCCTCCAGATCCTCGGCGTTCGCCTCGGTGAGAATCCCGCGGCACAAGCGTTAACCTGGAACTCCGTCCACGTTCCCGAGGGCCGTGCGTCCGCGGCGGATGCACCCTCGGGCATCAGTGGGTCGGAGGGAGGCGAGCCTTGGGGAGACGAAGTCCGGAGCGCAGGGCGGGGCCCGCTGTCCCCTCGCTCGGCCGACTTCGGCCGCGGATCGGCTGGGCGTGGCTGCCGCTCGTCCTGGCGGCGCTCAGCTCGAGCGCCCTCGCGGAGTCGCCGCCGGGCCCGGCTTCGCTTGCGCGGCCGCCGGTGGCCGCCGTCGACGATGCGCGGATCGCCAATGCCGATTCGGAGCCCGGGAGCTGGCTCGCCCACGGCCGCACCCGCGACGAGCAGCGCTACAGCCCGCTCGACCGGCTGAATCGTGAGAACGTCGCCGAGCTGGGCCTCGCCTTCTCCTATGCGACCGGGACACGCCGCGGCCTGGAAGCGACGCCGCTGATGGTCGACGGGACGCTCTATACCACGGGCTCCTGGAGCCGGGTCTATGCCATCGACGCCAGGACCGGCCAGGAGCGCTGGACCTACGATCCGCGCGTGCCCGGCGCCAAGGGGCGAGACGCCTGCTGCGATGTCGTGAATCGCGGCGTGGCGGTCTGGCGTGGGCGCGTCTACTTCGGGACGATCGACGGGCGGCTGATCGCCCTCGACGCGGCCACGGGCGAGCTGGTCTGGGAGACGCAGACCACCGATCCGGAGCGCCCCTACACGATCACCGGCGCGCCGCGCGTGGTGAAGGGGAAGGTGGTGATCGGCAACGGGGGCGCCGATCTGGGCGTTCGCGGCTACTTCAGCGCCTACGACGCCGACACTGGGGCGCTCGTCTGGCGCTTCTATACGGTGCCTGGCTCCATCGAGGGGCCGCACGAGCATCCCGAGCTGGCTGTGGCGGCGACCACCTGGTCCAAGGACTCGATGTTCGAGGTCGGACTCGGCGGCACGGTCTGGGACTCCTTCGCCTACGACCCCGAGCTCGATCTGCTCTACGCCGGCGTGGGAAACGGCAGCCCCTACAATCGGGCACGCCGAAGCCCAGGGGGCGGCGACAACCTCTTCCTGACGGCGATCCTGGCCGTCCGTCCCGATACGGGGCGGATGGTGTGGCACTATCAGACCGTCCCCGGGGAGTTCTGGGACTACACGGCCACCCAGCACATCATGCTGGCAGACCTGCAGATCGAGGGCGAGAGCCGGAAGGTGCTCATGCAGGCACCGAAGAACGGCTTCTTCTACGTGATCGACCGCGCCACGGGAGAGCTGCTGGCCGCCGATCCCTACGTCGACGTGAGCTGGGCGAGTCACGTCGATCTGGCCACTGGCCGCCCCGTCGAGCGTCCCGAGGCCGATTGGTCGCAGGAGGCGCGGCTGGTGACGCCCGGGCCACCGGGGGGGCACAACTGGCACCCCATGGCGTTCAGCCCGCGCACGGGGCTCGTCTACATCCCGTCGGCGAGCAACATGTACGAGTACCGGCCCGACCCGGACTTCGGTCCGCGCAGCGGGGCCTACAACACCGGCGAGGACCTGGGAACGGTCTCCGACGGTATCCAGAACGGCCTGCGGAGCATTCCGATGTGCTCTCCAAGCCATCTCACTGCGTGGGATCCGGTTCGCAGACGGCAGGCCTGGCGGGTCTCCCACGACGGCACCGTGCCGGGCGGCGTCCTCGCCACCGCGGGCGACCTCGTCTTCCAGGGCAGCGGCTCCACCTTCGCCGCCTACGACGCCCGCACCGGCGAGCGGCTCTGGGAGGTGGAGACGGGGGTCGGGATCATCGCGCCGCCCATCAGCTATCAGCTCGACGGTGAGCAGTACGTGGCGGTCATGGCCGGAATGGGTGGCTCGCATGGCGGGCACCAGGTGGAGTTCGACTATGTCAACGAGGGCCGGCTCCTCGTCTTCAAGCGCGGCGGCAGGCAGGCGATCCCGATGCCGCCCCGGAGACCGCCCCGCCGCGTCGAAGCCCCGCCCGCGACGGCCTCTGCGGAGGAGGTGCGGCTGGGACGCGATCTATACGCGCGACACTGCTTCTACTGCCATGGTCTGGCGGCCGAGGGCAGCGGTCTGCACCCCGATCTGCGTTACTCGAGCCGGCAGGTCCACGAGACCTGGAACGACATCGTGCTCGGCGGAACCCGCCAGAGCCGCGGAATGGCCAGCTTCGCGCTCGATCTGAGCGTCGCCGAGAGCAACGCGATCCACGCCTATGTGATCGAACGAGCGCACGCCGCCGATGGCTGGCTCGAGTCCTTCCTGCGCTGGGCTGGTCGCCACGTCTGCGTCCCCATCCCGCTGGTGGTCGACTGAGGCCGGCTTGAATCGGGGCCCGCTCCGGCTCCGGACCCACACGAAAGCGGGCGCTCGGGGTGCGACCGATCGTTGCACCATCCAGAATTCGGGGCGTAAATGCCGCAGATCTTGTCTGCGATCAGAAGAGATGCCCCAAGGGAGATCTCCCCGCCTCGGCATCCGATTGGCTCTATGTCCCTGAATCCAAAAGCTCTTCGTTCATTCCTCGGGCAAGCGCGAGCGGACGGCTCCCGAGGCGTCGCCCGCGGGACTTGTCCAGTGCGGTGTCGGCCCTAGGCTGCGGGGATGCAGGGAACCCTGGATCCGCGCGCTCGATCGCGCAATATATGGCCGGGGCAAACAACGGCCGGAGTCTACGATTTGATAGCTGAGGGGCGGTGGGGGGACGCCGGGCGCGCGCTCGACGAGATTCTCGATCAAGTGCACGCTGCACGGGTCGTCTGCCTGGGCGACGTCATGCTGGATCGATTCTGTTACGGACAGGTCGACCGGGTGTCCAACGAGGCGCCGATCCAGATCATGCAACTGCAGTCCGAGGCTTCGATGCTCGGTGGGGTCGGCAACGTCGGGCGGAACGTCGTTGCACTGGGCGCGCATGCCGTTTTGATCGGCGTGGTGGGGGACGATGCGGCCGCTCAGGAGATCCGCGAGCTCGCCGAGTTCGAGGAGCGCCTGGAGCATCGGCTGATCGTCGATCCGGGGCGTCCTTCGACGGTGAAGACGCGCTTCGTGGCCGGCGGCCAGCAGCTGCTGCGCGCGGATCACGAGAGCATCGAGCCGATCGACAGCGTCACGACCAAGCTGGTTCTGGATCAGCTTGGCGCTGCGTTACGACGTTGCGACGTGCTGGTCCTCTCGGACTACACAAAGGGCGTGTTGACCGACGAGGTGCTCGAGCGTGCGATCGATCTGGCGAAGCGGGCCAGCGTTCCGGTGATCGCCGATCCGAAGCGACACGATCTGAGCGCCTATGCGGGCGTGACGGTTCTCAAGCCCAATCGCGGCGAGCTGAGCCGCGCATTGCGCATGCCCTGTGATACGGACGAAGAGGTCGAAGCCGCGGCCAGCCGTGTCGCGATCGATTGCGGCATCGAGTCCGTCCTGGTGAGCCGGTCCGAGCACGGCATGTCCCTGATCTCACCCGGGCGTCCCGCGATCCACCTGCCCGCCCGGGCGCTCGAGGTCTTCGATGTATCGGGCGCGGGCGATACCGTCGTCGCGACCACCGCCGTTGCGGTCGCGGTCGGGGCGCCGCTCCCGGCGGCCGCCGAGCTCGCCAATCTGGCGGGTGGCGTGGTCGTGGGCAAGCTCGGAACAGCAGTGACCAGCCGCGACGAGCTCTCGGCCGCGCTGCTGGTGGCCGGCGTCTCCAAGGCCGAGGCCAAGGTCAAGTCCGCGCTAGCCGTCCACGCCGAGGTGGAGCGATGGCGCAAGGAGCGCCAGCGGATCGCCTTCACCCACGGCGGGTTCGATCTCCTCCACCCGGGCCACATCTCCCTGCTCACTCAGGCGCGCGAGCACTGCGATCGACTGATCGTGGGCCTCTACAGCGACTCCCTGGTGGCGCGGCGCAAGGGGCCGGGCAGGCCCATCCAGGACGAGCTGGCCCGGGCCATCGTGCTGGCCTCAATGGAGCTCGTCGATCGAGTCATCATCTACGGCGAGGAGAGCCCGAACGCCCTTCTCCACCTGCTCGAGCCGGACATCCTGATCACGGGGGGCGATCACCCGGTCGACCAGACGCCGGGCGCGTCCGTGGTCCAGGCCTACGGCGGCACGGTGAAGGCCGCGCGGCGCCTGATGGATCACAGCTCGACGCAGCTGGTCGAGCAGCTCGCAGGCGACGACGACGTCTCGCTCTGAGGCCGCCTCGCTCGTCGCGAGCCACCTACCCACCCAGGAGCCCCCCACCCAGGAGCCCCACTCAGGAATGCACTTCGATCGAGTCGACTCAGGTGAGGCGATGGATCTCCAGGGGAGCGACCCACGCCGCCACGGGCGACGGGGAGCGTTGGTCAGCGCTCCGAATCGATCTTGCAGACCTTCTTCCAGTTGAAGGGGACCATCAGCTGCTTGAGGAAGGTCGTCGGGAAGTCGTACTCGTCCTTCACGAGGCCGAGCTCCCCGAAGTCGCTCTGGTCCTCGGGCAGGTATCGGGTGCCGAACATCCGGTCCGTGAAGTTGAAGAAGCTACCGTAGTTCGAGAATGCGCCGGGCGCCGACACCGAATGGTGGGCGCGGTGGTGACCGATGGAGTTCAGGAAGTGGTCGAAGAAGCCACACTTGAGGTCTGCGTTCGAGTGATTGAGCAGCCCCGTGATTCCTGCAAAGACGTTGTGGAAGGCGATGATCTGGTAGTCGACGCCGAGCATCAGCAGGAAGAACGATCCGGTCGCCACCGTCATGAAGATGTCGAAGGGGAAGAAGTACGAGGCACGGAGCATCTCCAGTCGATCGAGGCAGTGATGCACGGAGTGGATGCGCCAGAGCAGAGGCACCTCGTGGGTCCATCGATGCCACCAGTACTTGAAGAAGTCCACGACCAGGGTGGCCATGAAGAGCTGGATCAGGATGTGCCAATGCTGTGGCCAGAAATCGACGACCTGAACGTACTGATGGTACTCGGCCGTGCCGGCGAGCAGCGTCACGAGCAGGAAGATCTGCAGCTGATCGATGGGCGCCGCCAGCAGGAAGTAGATGACGTCTGCCCGGGTGACGTTGCGCAGGTCGCCCCATCGCTTCTGGTAGGGGATGAACAACTCCAGCCCGAGGATCAGGAAGATGCAGGTGACCTGTACGGCGACCGCCACGTACTCGAAGGGGTAGGGGCCTACGACACCCCACCACAGTGCGAGCAGCGACCCGATCAATACCGTGCCGTATCCGTAAGTCCTGACGAAGGATCGGAGCCCGTCGAGCTCCTCCTCCACAACCATAGTGCCGGCCTGTCCTGCCACGCGGCGCCTCCTCTGGCTTCTCTGGCTTCGGTATTCAGCATAGCGTTGCGCATCTGGCGCCGGAGAGGAATGGTGAGGCAGCGAGAAAATCGAGGTGTCGACGTCCAGGACAGCTTGCCCCGCCGGATGCGGACAGGCGGTCGATCTGCCACACAACGCGTACACAGGATGTCCTGTGCGAAGCGACAGAAGCGACAGAAGCGACAGAGAGGAGCTTGAGGATGAGGCGAATCCTGTTCTCCGGAGACGGCTCGGGCGGCGATCTGATCCCCCTCGTCTTGATGGCGCGCGAGTTCCAGAGCGCGGGCTACGAGGTCTGCGTCTGCGGCTCTTCGGAGTTCTCGAAGATCGCGAGCGACTTTGGCGTGCCCTTCGAAGGCTATCCCCACAGCTACAGCCAGATCTATCTGGACTCGCAGAAGACCGGGTACATCCACAACATCCGCGAGAACATCCGCCACCAGGAGCGCCTCTTCCAGGGCGAGTACGACCTGCTGTCCAAGATCGCGCCCGGCTACGACGTGCTGATCAACTTCCTCGCCGAGGTCTTCGTGCCGTCGATCGCACAGGCCTTTGGGATGCCGAACATCAAGCTCTATACCTTCCCGGTGGTGCGCAGTGATCGCTATGCGCCGCCCTCGGGCCTCCCATTCGTGACGGAGAACAAGTACCTGAACCGCCTGCAGTGGGCCGGCGCCCTCGTCGCGGCGCGCTATGTCTTCTCCTACAACGCGACGGTGAACCGCCTGCGAGCCCAGCTGGGCCTCCCTCCCTCGCAGGACCTGCTCTCTGACAACGCCAATTGCGACCACATGCTGATCGGGCTCTACGAGGAGCTGATGCCGCCGTGCCCGACCTGGTCGCGCATCGACCATACCTACATCGGACCCTGCATCCCGTCGGATGACGTTCCGCTCTCGGACGAGCTCGAGGCCTTCCTCGCCGGGGGGGAGAAGCCCATCTACGTGGGCTTCGGCAGCATGCGGCACCCTCACGCGGACGAGCTGACGCGCACCATCGTCTCGGCGGTCCGCGACGCGGGCGTCCGCGTGGTGCTCGCGCAGGCGACCTCCAGCCTCGGAAAGGGCATCGAGAGCGGCGACGACGTCTATGTGCTGCGCGAGTACCCCATTCCGCACCACATCCTCTTCCCGCGCCTCAAAGGCGCGGTCCACCACGGAAGCTGGATCACCACCCACCTCGCCGCGCGGGCGGGCGTTCCCCAGATGGTGATGCCCCAGGCGAGCGATCAGTACCAATGGGACGATCGCGTGGCCAAGGCGGGCCTCGGGCCGCATGGCGTCGACATGAATCGGCTGAATCAGCGAAAGCTGAGCGCGGCCATCGCCAAGCTCGTGAGTCGCGATGAGTACGCGGTCAACGCTCGCGCCTTCGCCGAGCGGGTCAAGGACATCGACGGCCCGAAGAACGCGCTGGAGGTCTTCGAGCGCATCAAGGGGCGACTGCGTGCGCCGCAGCGGCCGTGAGCAGCGATCTCGGTCCAGGTGGCTTTCGCACCCATCCGTGTGACCCGCTGCGGATCGGCGCCCTCGGCGCCGCCCGGATCACGCCCGGCGCGCTGATCCGGCCGGCTCGAGGGGTCGCCGAGGCGACGGTCGTCGCGGTCGCCGCGCGCGACCAGAAGCGGGCCGCGGACTTCGCGAAGCGCCACGGGGTGCCGCGCGTCCACGAGGACTACGAGGCGCTGCTCGCCGACCCGGACATCGACGCGGTCTACGTCCCGCTCCCCAACGGACTGCACGGCGAGGCCTCGATCGCGGCGCTCGAGGCGGGCAAACACGTGCTCTGCGAGAAGCCGATGGCTGCCAATGCCGATGAGGCGCGGGCGATGCGCGAGGCGGCCAGACAGAGCGGCCGGCTGCTCATGGAGGCGTACCACTGGCGCTACCACCCGGTCGCCGAACGATTGCTCGGCGTGATCGCCGAGGGCCGGATCGGCGCGCTGCGGCACGTCGAAGCCAGCCTCTGCGTGCCCCTCTGGTCGAGCGGAGACATCCGATACCGCTACGCGCTGGCTGGCGGTGCGTTGATGGATCTGGGCGGATACACGGTGCACTGGCTGCGCCACGTGGTCGGTGAAGAGCCGAAGGTCCTCGGGGCCAGCGCCCGGCAGGCCAGTGAGAACGTGGACCGCTGCGCGGAGGCGAGCCTCGCCTTCCCCGGTGGTGTCACCGGCCGGATCATCTGCTCCATGCGCTCGCGGCGGGTTCTGCAGATGCACATCCGCGCGGTGGGCGACGCGGGCTCGGTCTACCTCTTCAATCCCATCGCGCCCCACGCCTTCCACTGGATCAAGATCAAGGACGCCCAGGGCACGCAGCGAGAGCAGGTTCCCGGCGAGACGACCTATACCCACCAGCTGCGGGCGTTCGTGCGAGCGCTCCAGACGGGCGCGCAGCCCATCACCGATGCGGACGACGCCGTGGCGAACATGGTGGTGCTCGATGCGATCTACCAGGCCGCGGGCATGCCGCGCCGCGAGCCCGCCGCGTACTTCGACCGCTGAAGTGCGCCGTCCGCTCAGGCGGCCTCGTCCGAGATCTCCTCGAGCTCGCGTCTCGCCGTCTCCGGGACGAAGAGCAGCACGATGGGCGCGATGGGCGTGAGCACGAGGATCCAGGTGATGGAGGCTGCGTGGCTCGCAGTGATTCCGTAGAGCGCGCCAGTGAGCCACAGCCCGAGCGAAGCACCCAGGGTCGACACCGCCTCGCGCGCGCCGGATGCCGTCGAGCGGAGGGCGGTCGGAAAGAGCTCCGAGGAGAGGGCGATGTGGAGCACCTGGATGCCCCCGATGCTCAGCATCAGCAGAGCGAGCCCGAGTCCGACCATGACGAGGCCCTCCGCGTTGTAGAAGAGTGCCGTGGAGAGCGAGAGCAGGAGCGAGACGAGGGCCGTCCCGGGAACCCGTCCGAAGCGATCGGTGAGGATGCCCGAGAGCACATTTCCGAGGGGGGTCGCGATTCCGCAGAGGGCCAGCATCAGGCTGACCTGCGCGGGCGTGTGGCCGAGGTCCGACTGCAGGAACTTCGAGATGAAGACGCTGCCCGGCTCGAGGATGACGGCCACCGGCGCGATGACCGCGATCAGGGAGAAGAGCCGGCCTGGATGCAGTCGGATGATGTCGCGAAGGGGGGCGATGGCGGAGCCGCCGTCGACTCCTTCGGGCTCGGCAGCGCGCTGGGCCGCGAAGCGCCGGGTCTCGCGCAGGCTCGCCATCAGCCAGGGGACGCAGAGCCCGCCGAAGCCGCCGATCACGTAGAGCGCCCGCCATCCATAGGGGAGCTGATCGACGAACGCGTAGGCGAGCAGGGTCAGCGCGCCGCCGAGCCCGCCCACGGCCGTCAGGACGCCGATCCCCCAGCCGCGATTGTCCGCCGAGAGCTCTTCGCTGACCACGACGCCGGAGAGCAGGATCTGGGCGCCGACGAAGAGGCGGGACAGCATCTGCAGAAAGGCGAGCTGCTCGCCGCTCTGCGCGAAGGCCGAGAGGACGTTGCTCAGCGCGCACCCCCCGACCGAGGCGATGAGCAGTCCGCGTCGTCCGAGGCGGTCCGCCATGACGCCGAGGGCGATCGAGAAGAGCGCCCCGAAGCGAAGGACGGCGAAGAGGTCGCCGACCGCGTCTTCGGAGATCGCGAGGCCGGCCTGGATCTGCGGCATCGCGAAGGGCGTCACGGTCATCGTATAGAAGCTGCCGAGCGAGCTCAGGCAGGTCGCGGCGAGAACGCTCCTCTCGTGCCCGGTCATCGGGGGGAGGCTCGCCAGGAATCCCTTCACCCGAGGCCTCCGCTGGTCTTCGTGCCGGGAGGGAGGGCGTCCGCCCTCAATCCTTCTCCAGCTTGGCGATCTTCTCTTCGATGGAGTCGACCAGCTCGTCGAAGCCCCTGCGCTCGATCACGGCGCCGTAGTCGGCGCGCCGCAGCGTCATCTCGCTCACCTTGCCATCGAGCGTGATGTCGATGATGAGCCAGCGCCCGCCCTTCTCGCGCAGTCGGTAGTCGAAGCGCACGTTGTCGTCCTCGGGCTGGATGAGCTCCGTCTTGACGAGGATCGTGTTCCGGGCCGCCGGCTCCTGGCCGAGGGTCTTGAAGATCTGCCCGCCGTAGCCGTCGAAGTTGTGGGCGTAGTTGCTGGCAGAGAGCTGGCGTGAGAGCTTGAAGTAGAGCCTCCGCTCTTCGGCGCTGAGTGAGCGCCAGGCCCTGCCGATCGATATCTGCGCCATGAAGGGCAGGTCGAAGGTCTCGTCCAGCGTCTGGACGATTCGCGAGTAGCGATCCGAGAACCCGGGGCCACACTCACCCTTCATGCAGGAGAGGAGAACGTCGTGCAGCGTCTCGACCACGGCGATGGGCGAGCCTCCGGTCGCGGCTGCCTGCTCCGCCGGTGCGTCCACGGCCCGTGCGGGCTGGGCATGCGAGAGCTGACCGAGGAGCAGGCACGCGGCGGCGAGCACGCGGAGGGCGCGCGCGGCAAGGCTCCAGGCTCCGAAGGCTCCATTCGAGGCTCGATCCACGGCCGGCATCCTAGCAGCCGTGAATGCGCACGACACGGCGTACTGCGCCCCTTCCCCGGGGCCTGAGCGGGGGCCAGCATGGCGATTCGCAGGCGGAGGTCGTAGAGTGAGCGGCGCTCGAAGGGCGCCGGGGACCGCCCTCGGAGCGGATCGAAGCGCTCCTGGCGGCGCGCCGTCCGGTCCGTTCAAGGGGGATCCACCGCAAGACAGGCCAGCGGGACGGGAGGGCACGGAGAGGGCGCAATGACGCGGGTCGAAAGGATCCTCGGTCGCGCGGCGGGATCCATCGTTGCGTTCTCGTCCTCGCACGTCGTCCTCGTGGTGCTCGCGAGCGTGGCCCTGACAGCGGTCTGCGGCCATCTGGCCGCCACGCAGCTCACCGTCGATACGGACTCGAGCCGCCTGCTCTCCGAGGACATGCCCGTCGGCCGTACGAACAGGGCGCTCGTCGAGCTCTTCCCATCGCTCCAGGACAACATCGTCGTGATGATCGAGGCCGATCACGCGGACGATGCGCGTGCGGCCGCGGAAGAGATTCGCGAGATGCTCGTGGGCATGCCCGAGCGCTATGTCGAGGTCTTCCTCCCGGGCCACGGTGCCTACTACGACGACTTCGGGATCTACCACCTCGACCGCGACGAGCTCGACCGGGTCGCCGACCGGATCGCCGACACCGGCGAGCTCCTCGCGACGCTCGCCGACAGATCCGAGCTCCCCGTCCTGCTCGCCGCGCTCTCCCACGTGATCGCGAGCGACGATGGCATCGAGTCCCTCGGCGAAGAGGGACGACGGATCATGGCCGAGCTGAGCGAGTCGCTTCGACGCTTCACCGCCGGCGGCCGATCCGTCGTGGATTGGGATGATCTCCTCTTCGGCAACGTCGACCCCGGATACACCAACCCGCAGCTCGTCTTCGTGAAGCCGGTGGGCGATCTGACGCAGCTCGCGCCGGTCCTCGATGCCGTTCATCACATCCGCGGACTGGTGCCCGTGCTCGAAGACCGCGCCGGACTGCGCGTTCGCGTCACCGGCGACCGTGCAGCCCACTCCGAGGAGATGTCGCTGATCATCGAGGAGGTGGTCGTGGCCGGCAGCGCATCCCTCCTGCTGGTCGCACTGGTGCTGCTCTACAGCCTTCGCTCCGCACGACTGGTCGCCGCCACGGTGGCCACGCTGCTGGTCGGTCTGGCGTGGACTGCGGGGATGGCGGCGGCGCTGGTCGGCCAGCTCAATGCGCTGACCAGCGCCTTCGCGGTGCTGTACATCGGTCTCGGTGTCGACTTCGGAATCCATTTCGCACTCGACTATCTGGACCGCCGCGATTGCGGCAGTGAAGTGGGCGAGGGGTTGCGCCGGACGGGTCAGCAGGTCGGCGGCTCGCTCACCCTGTGTGCGATCACGACAGCGGTCGGTTTCTACAGCTTCGTACCCACCGACTACCGCGCGGTTGCCGACATGGGCGTCATTTCGGGGACGAGTGTCTTTCTGGGCCTTCTCGCGACTCTCACGCTCTTCCCGGCGTTGATTTCCTGCGGGTTCGACGGCCATGCGAGCGCTCGGGCCTCTGTGTTGCAACGGCTGCAGGTCCCACTCCCACGTTTTCCGCTGCGCCATCCCCGCGAGGTCTGCCTCGTGGCAGCGGCGCTCGCGCTGGCGTCGGCGGTGGCGTCGACCTTCGTCCGCTTCGAGTTCAACACCCTCAAGGTGAGAGACCCGAGGGTCGAGTCCGTTCAGGCCCTCGAAGATCTGCTCCGGGATCGCGATCTTTCGGTCTGGACCGTCGATGTGATCACGGCCGACCTCGCCGAGGCGACGGCGCTCGCGGCCGAGCTGGAGCGCCTGCCCGGCGTCGAGCAGGTGCACAGCCCGATGGGCTTCCTGCCCGATGACCAGGAGGAGCGGCTCGCCATCTTCCGGCGGATGCGGGAAGCCCTCTCGTCCCCCGTCGAGCTCAGCGAAGAAGAGAGCGGCGACCATCTCGAGCGCATGACGGCGGTGGAGTACACCATCGAAGGCTATGGCGTCGCTCTCGACGTCGACGAGGAGCTACGCGGTCAGGCGCCCCTGGACGATCCGCTCTGGAAGGCGGCCCAGGCCCTGCGCCGGAATCTGGATGCGCTGCTCGTTCGCATCCGCGCCGGCGAGATCGATGCCGACGCCATGGACCGGCTCGAGGGTGCCATCTTCGGCAATCTGCGGGGTGTCCTGGCGGATGCGCTCGACGCACTGCCGGAACGGATGGTCGGGCTGGAGGATCTGCCGCAAGACCTGCTCTCGCGCTACGTCGCGAAGGATGGACGGGTGCGCGTCGAGGTCTACTCCGAGGCGTACTTGAACGATCGCGGCGAGCTCGAGCGATTCTCCGACCTGATCCACTCGGTGCGACCGGACGCGGGTGGCCCGGTGCCTGGCTCCATTGCCCTCGGCCGCGTGATGATCGACTCCCTGCGCGAGGCCCTGGTGACCGCCGTGGTCGTGATCGCACTGCTCCTGCTGGTACTGATGCGGAGCGTCCGCGACACGCTCTTCACCATGGCGCCCCTGGCGCTCGGCAGCCTCGTCACGGCGGCCATCAGCGTGCTGGCGGACGTGCCCTTCAACTTCGCGAACGTGATCGTGCTTCCGCTGATCCTGGGGATCGGCGTCGACAGCGGGATCCATCTCGTGAACCGCCATCGAGCGGGGCTCGGCCATGCCGAAGACCTGCTCTCCACGCCGACGGCGCGCGCCGTGCTCTTCAGTGCACTGACGACGCTGACCAGCTTCGCGACGCTGGCGCTCTCGAATCACCTGGGCATCGCGAGTCTCGCGAAGCTGCTCTGCGTGGGAGTCCTCGCAATGCTGCTCTCGAACCTGATCGTCCTTCCGGCGCTGCTGGCCTGGCTCGACGGGGGGTGTCGAGAGGACCCAATGGAGCAGCAGCCACAGACAGCGCCCGTTGCGGGCTCATCGGCGGCCGTCGATCCCGAGCCCGTCCAGGGAGAGTCGCGGCGCTCGACCGGGACCGGGGCGGCGCCCTAGCAGGCCGAGGCCGGCCAGGCCGATGCCCATCAGCACCGCGGTCTGCGGCTCGGGGACCGGCGTGGAGACCGGGGCGAAGGTCACGTCGCCGATTCCGACGGACGCCTTGCCGTTGATGAAGTGGTCCGTGCCGACGTCGTAGACCCAGAGGCTGAAGGAGAGGCTGCGGACCGCCGAATCTCCGAATCCGTAGACCACTGTGCCATACTCGGAATCGCTCTGGAATCCGAGGCCATAGGAGACGTACTCGGCGTCTCCGTCCTGATCGAGCTGGACCAGGCCCGGCGTGGTCGTCTCGTAGAGGCTGGCTGCGATGGCCGTGCCGGCGACGTCTCGCGCCACCACCTCGGTGTACTCCTGATAGCGCGTCCCGACGATCGAGTGGCTGTAGAGCACAGCCTCCCGGATGAGCACGTCCTCGGAGAACGTCAGGGTGACGGTCGTCGGCGCGATCCCGGGAGCCCGGTCGTTCGTGAACTTCAAGGATCCCTCGATCTCGCTATTGGGAGACGCCTCGGCGTCGTAGACCAGCGGCACGCCGTCGTTGTAGAACATCGTGGTCGTGTAGCTGACCGTCAGATCGATCCCCGAGCCATCGACGTCGCTGAAGAGCTGTGTGCCCGACACGTCGCCGTCGTCCCAGCCGATCGCCGACCAGTCGACGGAGAGGGCCGCGCTCTGGGAAGCGAAGAGAAGGAGCCCCAGCATCGCCACCGACGTGACCACGCCGGCGCTCATGAGCTTCTGCATATCCAACATCACCACCTCGATTTCACATGCATCGCTGGAGCGATACGAACGTGGGACCGGACCGGCTCGCAATCGACTGCCGGCGTCGCTGAGGGAGTGGTCGGTGGGACGCGAAAATGTCGGGCTTCCCCGCCTTTTTCGCGGCGGATCATCCGACGCGCTGCGAGGGGCGCTCGGCGCGCGCGGATCCGGCTCGCAAGTCATCGATTCGAATGAAGAAAACGCGCGCGGGGCCCATTCGGGGCGAGGCCGGGGAGGTGCAATGGACCCGCCACGACTCAACCGGGCGCGCGGGCCGGCCGATCAGACCGCCGACGCACTTCTTGGGATCGAACGAAAGGTCCGAGGATGGCTACGCCGAAGAGATCGACCGGACTCGCGCTGCTCGCCATGGGCATGGCTTCATTTGCAGGGACGACCAATGGGCTCTTGCCCGCGGAGGCCTTCTGGCCCGCGCTCGCGGCCAGCGCTCTGGGCTGCATCGTGTTCATGCGCGCCAATCGCGCCCACCTGGAGGCAGCGGACCGCCGCGTGGAGCGGGCGCTGAACCCGAGGATCCGAAGCAAGGCGGCGGAGGAGCACGCGGAGCTGCAGGCGCGCACCGATGGCCGCCGCCTCGCCGCGCTCGCCGGGGAGCGCCCCGCCGTACTCGACCTCGAGGAGCCGATCGGTGCACAGCAGGAGATCCTGCTCTCGGACGTCGACTCGTGTGACGGCTCCGGCTCCGACGGGTTCGTGGTGAGCACCGACGTCTCGGTCCCCTACGAGCTGCAGCAGCAGGCGTCCATCGCCGACCAGATCCGGAAGCTCGATCGCCTCCGGGCGGACGGCGTGATCACGGGAGAGGAGTTCGCCGTCGCGAAGGCGAAGCTGCTCGGCTGAGGGGCCGCCTGGCTCTGACGCCCGGCGATCATCGCTGCCGGATCGCGGGTGACGCGCCGCTAGCGCGTGCCACGTCTCACTCCCCGACCGCCTTGCCCGACTCGAAGAGCGGACGTCGCGATTCGAGGAGCTCGATCAGCGGTGAAGGGGCGCGCTCGGCGCGCGCCTTGGCGATGGCGCGGTCCAGCGTCGACACGGCCGCCTCGAACTCGCCGTTGGCCGCCTCGACGCAGGCGCGTGTATCGAGCACCTCCACCATCTCGCCCCGCTCCCGTGAGGCGATCTCGAGCCATGCGCGCGCGGCCTCGGGATCTCGTGCACCGGCATCCGAGGCGGTGGCGAGCAGATAGGCGCAGTGGTTCGCACGCTCGCTGGAGGGCGTGCAGCGATCGTCGCGATGACAGACCGCGCGGGCCGCCTGGGCCTCCTCGCCCTGGCCCTCGAAGACCTCCGCCAGCTCGACCCGCGCGGCGTTCGAGCAGGGGTCGAGCTCGAGGGTGCGCCTCAGGGCCCGGATCGCGGCCTCGGCGTTGCCGAGCCCTGCTTGAATCCGACCAGCAGCGCTCTGGATCGCCACGCTCTCGGGGTAGCGCGAGATCAGCGGCTCGACGCGTTCGGCCGCCATCTGCCAGCGGCCGGCCTCCATCAGGTACTCGAGCCTTCCGATCTCGGTGACGGCCTCGGCGTAGCTGCTGGCGGGTGGGCCCGCGCCCTGCATGTCTGCCAGAGCCGCCTCGACGCCCGTGGTCGCCGCTGTGCCGAGATAGCCCCGGGCTCGCAGCTGCTCCTCCTCATCGCGACTCAGAGTGCGCTGCTCGCCCCCGTGGCCCATCTCGGCGCGCGCCTCGAGCCCGCCCGCGATCAGCCGCTGCAGCGCCGCGGCCATCTCATCGCGTTTCTCGGGCTGCTCGGACGCGAGATTCCGTAGCTCGTTCGGATCGGTCTCGAGATCGTAGAGCTCTGGCTCGGGCTGGTGGATGTACTTCCACCGCCCGATCCTCAGCGAGCGGAGCGGCGAAGCGCCGAGGGTCGTCATCAGCTCGATGCTCTGGCCGTAGTGCGGCAGCCGTCGTGCGAACGATCGCCCTCGCATCAAGGGGACGAGACTGGTGCCGTCGACCGCGGACCAGGATCCCTCCCGCCCGATCCCGGCGAGGTCGAGCAGGGTCGGCGCGATGTCGATGACCCGCACCGGCTCGCTGACCCGGACCCCCTCGCGAACACGCCCGGGTGCGCTGATGATCAGCGGAACGCGCATCGTCGACTCGTAGAGATAGTTTGCGTGGTTCTTCTCGCCGTGCTCTCCGCGGCCCTCTCCGTGATCGGCCACGACGGCCACGATGGTGCGACCCCGCAGGCCGTGCGCGTCCAGGCGCTCGAGCACCTGGCCGACGGACGCGTCGACGTAGAGGACCTCGCCGAGGTAGGCATCCCCGCCTGCCCGATCGGTGAAGCCGGGGCGCGGGATGTAGAGCTGATGTGCGTCGAAGTAGTGGAGCCAGAGGAAGAAGGGCCGGTCGCCACGCCTGACGCGGTGCTCATCGACGAAGTCGACCGCGAAGCGGGTCACGTCTTCGGCGGCGCGCTCGTCGAGCGTGGCGCGTCGGCTGCTTCCATCCGGGGTGCGCTCGGTGACCTCGATCTTCTTCACATCGGGGCTGGCGATGTCCCGGAACGTCTCGAAGCCTTGAGCGAGGCCGGTGTGGCGGCCGATCACCGCGCGCGCGATCTCCGCATGCGTCGTGTATCCCGCGGCCCCGAGCGTCTCGGCCAGCGTCTGGGCGGCTTCCGGCAGCACGTAGCCGACGTTCGAATGGGCACCATGCCGCAGCTGGAAGAGACCCGTCATGATCGAGGCGTGGGCCGGAAGCGTGCTGGGTGCTGAGGTCGACACGGCTTCGAAGACGACGCCTCTTCGGGCGAGCGCATCGAGGTTTGGCGACGTCAGCTGTGCCTGCCCGTAGGTGTTGAGCGCGTCCGCGCGCACGGTATCGAGCGTGATGAGCAGAATGTTGGGATGTGCCGGTGGCGACTGGGTCGTAGCGGAGGGCGAAGGAGACGGGCTGGCCGACTTCTCGGCCATGGGCGGCGGAGTGGTCGGCGCCCGATCCTCGTCACAGGCGATCGAGGCGAGCAGGAAGACGACAAGGAAGGTGAGCAGGAAGGTGAGCAGGAACGCCCGGCAGACGAGGCGCTCGGAGATCCGGGAGCGATGCGGGACGGGGGGCATGGCACCGCAGGGTAGGGAAGATCCGCTGGCGCGGTCGGCGCGGACCTGAGATCGTCGAATCGTGAGCCGACCCCTGGCGCGCCCGTCATGGCCGCCAACGAAGGCGACCGCGACGGGCGCGCCTTCATCGGATCAGTTCAGCTTCTTCTTGTCCTTGACCACGTAGCCGGCGTCGTTGAGCGCCGATTCGATCTTGTCGAGGTCGGTCTTGGCATCATCGAACTTTACGGTCACGGTGTGAGCGCTCATGTCGGTGCTCACGGAGTCGACGTGCTCCACACCCTGGACGGCCGCACGGGCCGCCGCGGAGGTTCCGCCTCAGACGACCCCGGGTGTCTCGAGGACGTAGGTCACGGGCTCTGCCCAGGCAACGCTCGCGACCAGAAGGAGGGTGAGAGAGATCAATGCCACTCTGAGTTTCTGGATCATGGTGGTGCTCCTCTAGTTGGATCTGACTTCAGTCCAGGTCTTGCATCGGCGATCGGAGGGGCCGGCTGGAGACCGGAGGCCTCCTTCGATGGCATCCGATTCGGGCGGCCCAGGGACATCGTCGTCAGCGCGATCGGTGATGCAGCGGCCGCCCTGGTCGGCCCAGTGGGTCTGCGCTCCCGGCCATCCGAGCGCGCTTCGCCCACGAAGTATAGACCCTGGTCGTCGAGATCCTCACGTCGTGGGCGTCGCCGCCTCGGCGCGCGCGGCGCTCAGCACGAGCGGCGCGACGAG
>CAZQMY010000076.1:0-18615 GCA_964594405.1 uncultured Spirochaetaceae bacterium
TCCAGCTGGCGACGCTGCAGATCCCCCCGTACGCGTTCGGTCACGTCGAAGACCGCACCGCCGAAGAGCCGGGGCTTGCCCTGCTCGTCCATCACCGCCTGCCCGCGCTGCTCGACCCAGCGCCAATCACCGCTCGCATGCGCGATCCGATAGATGAAGAGCGCGGGCCTGTTCTCGGCGAGAGCCGAGCCCAGCTCTTCCACGTAGCTCACCCGGTCGTCGGGATGGATGAGCGCAGCGATGGTCCTCCTGCCGCTGCGGAAGTCGTCGGCGGGCAGCCCGGTGATCTCCTCCACCCGATCCGAGAGGTAGAGGTACTCGGGCGGGTCGGCCAGACGCGCGAGGTAGGCCACGCCCGGCAGGCTCTCGGCCACGGATCGGAAGCGCTCCTCGCGTACGCGAAGCGCTTCACGGGCGATGTGCTGCTCGGTCACGTCGCGCGCGATGCCGACCATGCGTCGGGGGCGGCCGTCGCGACCGGGCACGAGGAACGTGATGCCCTCGATCCAGCGCAGGCTGCCGTCCTCGCGCTCGAAGCGATACGACTGGTGTGTCGGCTTCTCGAACTGCTCGCGAAGCCACCCCTTCACACGCTCGCGATCATCGGGATGGATGCGGTCCAACCACTCCCTGGTCCGCTGTCGGGAGTGCACGCGAGGGCGACTGAAGATCGCGTGATAGCCTGGGTTGTGATAGACCGGCCGCAGCTTCTCGACGTCGAAGATGATGATCGATTGGGGGAGGTGCTCGAGCACCGCACGGAAGAGCGCATCACCCGTGAGGTCCGCCTCCTCGTCCACGGCCACGAGCTCGCCGACCTGCGCGACGATCATCGCCCCGGCCTGGCCATGCGTAGGGGGCAGCACCGCCGACACGAGCAGCCTCACCCACTCGTCGTTGCCCTTCATGAAGCGGAGCTCTGCGCTGGCATCACAGCCGCTGACCTGCAGGTCCCTGAGGATGCCTGCATCCTCAGGATGGACACGCTCGAAGATCGAGCGTCCGACGAGGTCCGAGGCGAGGAGCTGGAGCAACGGCTCGTGGCGCGCGTTGGCGAATCGGTACAGACCCTGCTCGTCGATCTCGAAGACCAGGTCACTGACGGCATCGACCAACCCGATCGACGACGGCCGTCCCCCACGCGGCGTGAGGCCGTGCCCGGTCTTCTCGTTCTTTCCCTCGCTTCCGGCCATGCGCTCCGATTCTACTCCGGACCAGGCCGATTGCGGACGCGATGATCGGCGCGCGGCTCCTCGAGGAAGAAGGTCAGCAGGCCCCCGCTCCCCACGAGGAGGGCCACCGCGGAGAACACGATGCCGTACCCGAGGCCATCCAGGAGATGGCCGAAGGCCGGTGAGCCGAGGAGGACCAGGCTCGTGCAGAGCTGGTTGATCGCCAGGTATCGAGGATGCTCGGACTCTGGCGCCACCTCCAGGATGTAGTTGGCGAGCACCCTGATTCCCATCGGTGTGAGCCCGATGCCGACGAAGACGAGCGGGAAGAGGGGCCCGCCCACCTCCGGGCCGAGCGCGGCCATTCCCAGCGCGAGCAGTGGAACCGTGGCGGTCCCGAGACACAGCCCCCTGAAGACCACGCGGTTGCCGAGCCGATCCGCCAGGGGCCCGATGAAGAGCGAGACGAAGCCGAGGGAGACGTTCTGGACGGCGACCCAGACCATCAGATCGGCGCCCTCGAGCCCCAGGCGGTCACGGCCGAGGCTCTGGTAGTGGGGCAGAAGGATCAAGGAAGTGGCGAAGAGCGCGCCGGCGGTCGCGACACCGCGAAACGTCCGGTCCTCGCGGAGGATGCGAATCGCGCCCTCGAGCTGCCGAGCGACGCCCATCGGCGGCTCGTCGTGCGCATCCGGCGTCTCCTCGAGCCAGAGGGGTAGCAGCGCGGAGACCAGCATCATTCCGCCCGTGAAGCCGAAGATCTTCGACCAACCCAGCGCCCCCTGCTCGAGCCAGGCCGGCAGCAGCCAGATCACGCAGCTGACCGCGGGCACGCTGCCGCCGACCGTCGACCAGGTGAGCAGCAGCCCCCGTCGCTGCGGCCGCACCAGCTTCCCTTGCAGCGTGCCCTGAAGCTGCACGTGGAGGCCCGTGGCCGCGAAGAAGACGAGATAGACGAGCAGGAAGACCGCGGGCCCCACCGATTGCCCGAGTGCGAGCACCGCCAGCAGGAGGAAGCAGGACGCCATCGCGAAGCTCATCACCGCATAGCGGTGGGCCTTGCGCGGCGACACCTTCACCCAACGCGAGAGCAGGAAGGGTGGGATACTGCTGCCGAGTCGATTCAGGAGGGGGAGCATCCCGCGAACCCAGCCGGGCCCTGCGATGCTGTCGAGGAAGGCTGGGATGATCACACTCTCGGTCTTGAACACCCAGCCGGTCCGCATGGCCGCCGTGTTCAACGCGAGCACGATCATGTTGCGACGCTCGCGCGCCCGATCCCCGGAGTCGGCCATCCTGAGAGCCTACCCTACGGCCGAAGCTCCCGGCGTTGCGCCTACTCGATGAAGTACATGGTGAGCGACGGGACGTAGGTGATCACGCCGACGCTGATCAGGAGGATCACGAAGAAGGGAAGCGTGGCGCGGAAGACCTCGATCACGGGACGCTCGAAGCGGAGGCTCGAGATGAACAGATTCATGCCAACCGGCGGTGTGATGTAGCCGATCTGCATGTTGGCCAGGAAGATGATGCCCATGTGCACGGGATGGATCCCGTAGCCGATCGCGATCGGCAGCACGATGGGCACCACGATCACCAGGGCGGAGAAGATATCGAGGAGCATGCCCAGAATCAGCAGGAAGATGTTCAGCAGGAGCAAGAAGGTGAGCTTGCTGTCGATGGCCGCGCGGATGGCATCGAAGATCTGCATCGGCACCTCGGCGTCGATGAGATAGTTGGTGGAGGCCAACGAGACGCCGAGGATGATCAGGATCGCGCCCACCATCACCATCGACTCGCGCATCACCTCCGGCAGCTCGCGCAGGGTGATCTCGCGACGAATCCCGACCTCGACCACGAGTACGTAGAAGGCCGTGACGGCTGCGGCCTCGGAGAGCGCGAAGATCCCCGCGTAGATGCCGCCGAGCACCACGAAGGGGAGCGGAATCTCCCAGCCCGCGTCCTTCACGGACGCCCAGGCCTCGCGCCCCCAGCTCTGCCCGGCACTCTCTCCAGAGGCGGGCTCGGGCTCGGGTGCGCTGATTCCGCGCACCTGCCAGATGCTGTAGGCGCAGAGCAGGAGGAGCATCATCAGCCCGGGCGCCAGCCCCCCGATGAAGAGATCGAACATCTCCAATGGCGGATCGGTGTGGAGCTGCTGCGCCACAACGCCGTAGATGATGAGCGGCAGCGCGGGTGCGAAGAGCAGACCGAGACTCCCCGAGGTCGTGACGAGGCCGAGGCTGAAGCGTTCGGGATGGCGCGATTCGAGGAGGGCCGGGTAGAGGAGGGCGCCCAGAGCGACGATCGTGACCCCCGAAGCGCCCGTGAAGGCCGTGAAGAACGCGCACGCGAAGATCGACACGATGGCGAGCCCGCCGGTCAACCAGCCGAGCAGCGCATTGGTGATCCGCACCAGACGATGCGGCGCCTGGCTCTCGCCCAGGAGATAGCCCGCGAAGGTGAAGAGCGGGATCGCGATCAGCACCGGGTTCTCGGCGAGGCGATAGATCTCGATGCCGATCACGGAGAGCTCGATCTCGTCGGTGTGGAATCCGTACATCGCGCCGCCCACGATCACCACGAAGAGCGGGGTGCCGATCAGCGCGAGCACCAGGATGACGAGCAGTACGATCACTCGGGCGCCTCCCGCAGACCAGCGGCGATCATCGCGTTGCCGAAGCCGTAGACCAGGTAGCGCAGGGCGATCACCGCGAAGGAGAAGGGGATGACGACCTGGGTCATCCACGCGGGCACGGACTCGAAGGCGACGGTCTCCCACTCGTACTCGGTGGCGACGAAGGCGAACGAATGCCAAGCGACCAGCGCCGAAACGCCGGCGGCGATCACACTCGTCAGGACCCGCAACGCGGCCTTGGGGCGATCCGGGAGGACGTGGCTCAGCACGTCGACGCTGATCTGGCGATCGCCTCGGGTAGCCGCCACGGCGCCGAGCAGCCCAACCCAGAGCACCATCACGCGAAGCAGCGGATCGGCCCAGGTGATGGAGACGTCGAAGAGGCGCAAGACGATGCGCGTGGGCGCCAGCAGCACCATACCGCCGAGCACGAGGGCGAGCACCGCATCCTCGACGCGATGCAGCACCGCCAGGGCGCGACCGACCCCGTCCTGGTCGTCAGCCTCGTTCATTCGCCGGCGGGCGCGGCCGCCGCCTGCGCCCGGAACTCCTCCACGAGACCCAGGAGTCTGGCCATGATGGATTCGTCGTAGCGGTCCATACCGCGGAGCTTCTCGATGGCCTGCTCGCTGATGTCGCGCCAGCGCGCGACCTCCTCCGCCGAGGAGGCCTCGACGAACTCGATGCCCTGGTTCTGGAGCGCCTCGCGCGCATTGGCGGCGCTGTCGCGGTACTCCTGCTCGAGCTGGGCGTTGACCCTGGACACCTCCTCACGAAGGATGGCCTGATCGCCGGGCTTCAGCTTGTCGAACGCCCGCTTGTCGAGGGCCAGGACGCCCGTCAGATACATCAGGGGCACGTCGGTCATGTACTTCACGTTGGTATGCCACTGCAGCGCGATGGCGCCGGTGGGCGGGGCCGCCACCGTATCGATGAGTCCGGTCTGCAGCGAGGTGAGCACATCGGTGAGCTGGAGGGGAATGGGGGAGACACCGGCGATCTCGAAGGCGATCTCGCTCATCTTGTCGTCCTCGACCATCCAGATCTTCCGCCCCGCGAGGTCTTCGACCTTCGAGACGCGCTTCTTCGAAAAGACGTACGCAAAGCCGGCATGGCTGATCGAGAGGGCGACGAAGCCCTTCTTCTCGAGACCCTTGGCGAGCGTATCGTCGAGCCGGGCTCGAACGTAGTCCACCTCCTCCCAGCTCCGGAAGAGGAGCGGCAGGCTGTAGAGCTCGATGTCGGGGTAGACCGCCGCGAGGGCTCCGCTGGTGAGGGCACCGCCGTGCAGCTGACCGGCGCGGATCTTCCGCATCACGGTCTTGTCGTTGCCCATCACCGCTCCCGGGTAGAACTTGAGCTTGACACGCCCCTGTGTTCGCTGCTTGATTCGATCGCCGGCCTTGCGCATCTCGACGAGCCAGCTCTGCCCCTCCGGAAGCGCCGTCGCGATCTTGAGCGTCCTGGCGGCGACAGGTGTGGCGAGCAAGAGGCTCATCACGAGCAGCCCGGAAATCGAGAGCGTGGATCGAGTGCGGATCTTGGAGGCTTCCTTGGAGATTCGAGGAGGTGCGAGGAGATGCGAATCCGGTTGGTCCCGCCGGTCCACGCGGGCGGCACGCGAAAGGGGCTCAGAAGTAGTCATCGGCGTCGTCGAGCAGGACTTGTGCCTGCTCCTTCGCCATGGTGTTCATCAGGGTGTACCCGGGCGCCTCGGGGTCGGCGGCGAGCACGTCGTTCAAGAGCTGGTCGTGGAGCTCGCGATCGAAGACGAGTCGGGCATACTGGGAGGCGAAGAGGAACTTCGCCATCAGGTTGCGACCTTCGGAGAGCTCGATGGCCCGCTCGAAGTGGACCCTGGCCTCGTCCGGCTTGCCCCCCATGCTCGCGGGGCGGAGCGTATACGCGATGCCGAGGGCGAGGTGCGCGCCCCCCTGGTCGTACTCGTCGTCGAGGTCCACCACGCGCTCCATCATCGCTTCCACCCTCGGGATGTCCGCGATGGCGTTCCAATCTCCCGCGTTCGCCTGGATCCAGGTCGCCCAGGCAGTGCCATACCCATAGAGGGCCTCGACGTGCTTTCGGTTCGCCTCTGCGAGCTCGGCCTTGAAGACGTCGAACTGCTTCGGATCTGCGGCGGCCTCGCAGAGCGGGCGGTTCACCCGACAGAGAGCCCGACGGCCATAGTCCCTCGCGCGCGCGGAGAGCCTCCTGGCGCGCTCCTCGTCATCGACGAATGCGCTCGTGTACGCAGAGTAGAGCCGAGCACCCGCGAGGAGGAGCATCTGGCTCTCCGGATCGCCCTCGATCATCCCATCGATGGCGATCAGGTAGGCGGGGGCACCGTCCCTCACCAGCCCCGCGTCGTTCTGCGCGAGCACTGCGGTCGTCAGGTTGTCGGCGACGCCGGTGGTCACTCGGCTGATCATCCAGCCGCAGCCGGTGAGAGGGGTGAGGCAGAGGAGTACGCTCGCCAGGAGCACGGTCGCGACGCTACGGACATGCATCATGGGGACCGGATACTAGCAGCCCAGCGGGAAACCTCCCGCCGTCTCCGAGCACGCGGGCCGCCCGCGAACGCTACCTTCTCGGCCCATGAGGGGCGATCAGGTGCAGAATGGAGAGCACAGCAGGACCTGGACGGCGGCACTCGGCGCGCCGCCCGCCCTGCTGGCGACCGCGACCCTCTTCGGTCTCGGGCTCGAGCGCGGCGTGCCCGGGCCCGTTGCCCTGCTCGTTGCAGTCGGTCTGCTCGGACTGCCGATCCTGGGCCTCCGTGCGCTCATGGGAGCGGTCCCCGGTCGCACGGCGGTGCTCTCGGTCTGCTGGTCGGCTTTGGCCCTGGCCGCGCTGCCTCTCTACTTCCCGGGTGAGCGTTCTCCGGCGGCCCGCCGCGGGCTGGAGAGCCTGACCTCGCCCCTGGGCGAGCACACGGCGACAGGGATCGCCGGCCTCGGGGTCGCCATCGTGGACCGGCTCGGCCCCGACCGCCGCCCCGCGCCTCCGGCGGTCGCGCTGACCACGGCACAGCCCAGCGCGCCGACACGCCCCAAGGCCGCGACCATCGCGCCCGCGCGCACGGCGCCCAGCCCCTCGCCGAGGCGGAGCAGCCGGTCGGTGCTCATCCCCTATCGCCGAGAGCGCGGCAGTCTCGAGATCGGAGTCGACGTGGACGGGCCGGAGCTCGGCGAGCGCTTCACCATGATCTTCGACACGGGCGCCACCTATACGACGCTCTCGCGAGCAGCGCTCGATACCCTCGACATCCACGTGCCCGGCGACGCCCCTCGCGCCCGGCTGCAGACGGCGGGCGGGGAGATCGAGGCCCCGCTCGTCCTCGTCGATGCGTTCTGGCTCGGGGATGCCGTCGTGGAGTGGGTGACCGTGGCCGTGTGCGACACCTGCGCGACCGAGCACTCGGTGGGCCTGCTGGGCCTGAATGTCTCGAGCCAGTTCCGCGTGGACATCGATCATGATCGATCGAGGATCGAGCTGCGCCCGGGCCGCGGCGTGGATCGGAAGACCGACATCGAGCGCTGGCTGCGTATCGAGGCGACCACCACCGAGTACTGGGACGGAGGCGTCGAGCTCAGTCTGCGCGCCCGCAACGACGCGATCCAGCCCATCCGGAGTGCCGTAGCGGAGATCGAGTGCAGCGGCGGTGCCTTCGGCATCGAGGTGGACGACGTGCCCGCCGGCGGCACGGCGGAGACCGTCGTCTCGCTCCCGCGCGGCACGGACTGTCGGGGGGGCCGCCTCGCCCTCTCCCGCGCCAGCTGGCTGCTCGATCGCTTCGACTGAGCCGGCACACTGAACCCGCGCCGGTCGAGGAGAGGTTCAAGCGCCAATGCCGCACGCCAGAACGCCCGTCCTCGTCGGGGTCGCGCAGCTCGAGCAGCGATTCGACGATCCCTACCAGGGAGCGGAGCCCCTCGACATGATGCTCGACGCCCTTTCCCAGGCGGCCGAGGATTGCGGCGTGCCCGCCATCCTCGGCGAGGCGGACTCGGTTCGCGTGATCCAGGGCATCTGGGACTACGAGAATCCGGCGGGCGAGGTGGCCAGACGCATCGGCGCCGACGGGGCCGAGACCGTGGGAACGCCCCTCGGCGGCAACATGGTGCAGACGGCCGTCTCGGATGCCGCCCTCGGCATCAGCCGCGGCGAGCTCGACGTGGTGGTCCTCTGCGGCGCGGAGAATGGCCGCAGCCAGGCGCGCGCCCGCAAGCAGGGCAGGCGATACAGCTACTCCGAGGCGCCCGGTCGGCCCAGCCGCATGCTGGGCAGTGATCATCCGATGGTCCACCCCGCGGAGCTCGAACGCCGCATCGTCCAGCCCATCCAGCTCTACCCGATGTTCGAGAACGCCATCCGCTACGCGCGTGGTGAGAGCCTGGAGGCGCACCTGCGGCGGATCTCCGAGCTGTGGGCCGGCTTCAACCGCGTCGCCGTCGACAACCCGCACGCCACTCTTCGCACGCCCCTGAGCGCCGAGGAGATCCGCACGCCGGGACCGAGAAATCGAATGGTCGGCTTTCCCTATCCGAAGCTCATGAACTCGAACAACGCGGTGGACCAGGGCGCTGCTCTCATCCTCTGCTCGCTCTCGCGCGCCGAGGCCCTCGGCTGTCATGCGGACAAGTTCGTCTTCCCTCTCGCGGGATCCGATGCGCACGATCACTACGCAGTCTCGAATCGCGCAGACCTCCACTCTTCACCCGCCATACGACTCGCGGGCGCAGAGGTGCTGCGGCTCGCGGAGATGGCCGTTCGCGACATCGATTACGTCGATGTGTACAGCTGCTTCCCCTCGGCGGTCCAGGTCGCCTGCGCGGAGCTCGGCCTGCCGGAGGATCGGGTACTCACCGTCACCGGCGGACTCACGTTCGCGGGCGGCCCTCTCAACAACTACGTCATGCACGCCATCGCGACGATGGCGGAGGTGCTTCGGGCGGACCGCGGCAAGAAGGGCCTGGTGACGGCCAATGGCGGATTCCTCACCAAGCACGCCTTCGGTGTCTACTGCAGCGAGCCGGCCGACTTCGACTTCCGACATGCGGACGTGCAGGCCGACGTGGATGCGCTGCCGCGCAGGGACGTGGTGAGCGGCTACGCGGGCGCAGCGACGCTGGAGAGCTATACCGTGATGTACTCGGGAGAAGGGCCGGCTCAGGCGTTCATCGCCGCCCTGCTCCCGGATGGTCGGAGATGCTGGGCCACCAGCGACGAAGCACCTCTGATGGAAGCCATGACGCGGGAGGAGTTCTGCGGCCGAGCCGTTCGCGTCGACCCGGAAGGGCGCTTCTCCGTATCCTGACTGCCGCGGATCCGAACGGATCGTCACAGGAGATCGTCATGGAGATCAGTCGCGAGTTCACCATCGAGGCGGCCCACCGCCTGCCCAACGTGCCGCCGGGCCACAAGTGCGAGCGCCTGCATGGCCACTCGTTCCGGATCGAGGTCTTCGTCACCGGGCCCGTACGAGAGGACCTCGGCTGGGTGATCGACTACGGCGAGGTGGACGCGGCGTTCGCTCCTCTCTTCGACGCGCTCGACCACCACTATCTGAACGAGATCGAGGAGCTCGACAACCCGACCAGCGAGAACCTCGCCCGCTGGGTCTGGAAGAGGCTCTCGCCCCGCCTTCCCGGCCTCTCGCGCGTCGTGATCCGCGAGACGTGCAACACCGCGTGTAGCTACACGGGAGGAGGCGAGTAGTGCGCGGCGCAGTCGGGCGGCTCGATTCAATGTGCGGCGCGCCAGGAGCGAGGCGGGGTGCGAGTGCGCGCCTGGTCCGCCGCGCCGATCGCGCGCCGTCGATGAGTGTTATGCTGGGGCCCGGCGTGGTCGATGACGATCCATCGCCACCCGGTTGCCCGAGAGGGAAGCCGTGAAGCCCGAGAGCGCGAGTCCGCGAGACAAGGAGTGACGATGCCGACCCCCCCCCGAGCATTGGCGATCCCGGGCCTGTGTGCGCTGCTGATGGCCGTCGTGCCTTCCATCGGAGCCGCCGACGAGACCTCCACGAGTGTGGGGGGCGTGGTCTACGACGCGCTGATCGAGCGCCCCTTCGGACTGGCGGAGACGGGGCTCGGCCTGGCCATCACCCCCATCGCCTATCCGCTCTCCCTCGGAACCGGGCGCTCGGATCAGGTCCTCGATCACTGCGTGCGCCGCCCCGCCCGCTATACGTTCGCCAGGAGCCTCGGCGACTTCGACGAGCGCCCGCGCAGCCAGTGCGGCCCGGTGGGCCTCACCTGGTCCGTCGCGCAGATCGGGCTCGCCATCGCGGGTCGACCGCTGGAGCTGGTCTTCGGCCGGTCGCCCCTCGAAGAGCCAGCACCGGCCGGACCGAAGGACGAGATCGAGATCTAGCTTTCGGGCCCGGATCAGCGCTCAGCGGCTCGAACGTCGACCACGAGGCGTTCGCCATGGAGCTCGTAGCCGACCTGATCGATCTGGCGCTGCTTGTCCGCTCGCGCTCGCTGCGTCTCACCGGGATCGAGGGGCCTGTACTCGATGATCCCGATCGAGAGCGCCAGGACGACGAAGACCAGCGGCAGGCCGATGTAGAGACCGAGCATCTCGCGTGACCAGCGGCGACGCCGCGAGCCTTGGCGACGATGACGGGTCGGGCGGTCGGACTGCGGGGGGGAGGATACGTCCATGGGAGCCTCTCGAGGTTGGGTGCCCGGGCGCATGGCCGCGCGACCGGCTTCCCTTGCTCTTCGGGAGAAGCCCTCGATACCCTGATGGGTTGTTCACCCCGTTCATCCCACCGCGCACAGACGCGCCAATGGCGCGCGCAGCATCACGGCAGCGCGCAAGCACGCGACCGGCAGCTCAGTCCCGGCGACGCACGAATGCGTCGAACCGCCCGATCCGCCCGGCCTCTTCGAACCCGGCCCACCGCTCTTCGAATTCGCTCCCGTCGAGCAGGAAGTCGAGGTAGTCGAAGTCCCGCCCCGCGAAGACCCGCAGATCCGGCGCGGTGTCGACGAGGACCAGTGCCGGCGGGCGCCGCTCCATGTCTTCGAGCACCGCGTCCCTGAAGAGCCGCTCGATCTCCTGGACCCGCGCCGCCGTGAGGTGCGCCGGGCTCATCGGATCCTCTGCCTCGAACCGCACGACGACAGCGGGCAGGTAGAGGGTGGGAAAGCGCGACGTCCAGCCCACCTCCGCGTGGTTGATGGCGGGAAAGAGGACATCGAGGCGAGTACTCATGGCGTAGACGGCGGCGCCATCCGCCCGCTCTGTGATGAATTCGGTGAGGGCCTCGATCTCGCCGGAGGTGCCGCCACGGCGCCAGACCTCGCCCGTCCGGATCGCCACGCCCGCCGCGCTGGGGCTCAGTACGTAGAGAAGTGCGAATGCCGCCGCCAGCGCGAGCGCCACCACCTCCTGCAGACCCGTTGCGTCGCCACGATCCTGGTCGCGCTCGATTCGCGCGACGAGCCATGCCAGACCGTGGACCACCGCAGCCCCGTAGGCCAGGATGAGGGCGAGCTGGTAGGGGAGCATGTGGTGCCGCCAGCCCGTGGCCTGAGCCAGTCCGACCAGATAGAGAGCAAGCGCCGTGAGGATCGACGCCAGAACGAACTCGAGCAGATCCCGGCGCTGGTGGCGATCGTCTCCCTCGCGCTCGACCTCTTCCTGATACTCATCGCTCACGACGTAGTAGGGCGCACCGATGCAGACCAGCGGGATCGAGATCAGGCTTCCCGCCAACAGCGCGATGTCGCGCGACAGGACGATCTCGCTCACTGGCATCTGGTAGACCCAGAATGTGTCTACGGCGATCGGGATCACGATGCCCACGTAGGCCGGCGTCATGACCAACAGCGACGCGACGTAGATGCCACCCACCAACGCCATGCCCGCCACGTCGGCCCGCCACCAGTAGGCGATCCGGCGACGGCGGAAGAGGAGATAGACCTCCCAGACCAGGGCGACGAGGATCAGCGGAGGCTTGACGCAGATCGCCATCCCGGTGGCCATGCCCGTGAAGAGCGCGACGCGCCGACCGACTCTCCGCTTGCCAGCATGAGCGGCGACGAGCAGGATGTTGGGCAGCATGAGAAAGGCCACCACGTGTTCCTGCTGCCCGAAGTCGCGACCGGGGTGGATGAAGAGCGCATAGGCGAGGAGGGCGAGCAGATAGCGTGGGACCAGGGGATGGGGACTGAGCAGCGCGCGGCGCCCGATCCTCCAGAAGAACCAGAGGCCGAAGAGCCCGAAGCAGGACAGATAGAGCCGGGTCCACGCCATGGCGTCGAGGCTGGGCTGATCGACCAGGCGGGAGAGCAGGACTCCCGGCGCCAGCAGCCAGAGCATCATCGGCTGATCGAGCTCGAAGAGATCTCGACCATGCACCGCGCCACCGTCCACGAATCGCTCGGCGGCCACCAGCAGCCAGGCCAGATCCGCGTTGAGCGGCTGACTGAACTGCGCAAACATGCCGACCGCGACCAGCGCGAGGGTGATCGCGGGCGGAAGGAGACGATTGGTCAACGCATAGCGGCTGACCGAGCGGAGCGGGCTGCTCTTCAAGCTGCTCTCCAAGCTGCTCTCCAAGACGGTGTCTTTCCGCGAAGGACATCAGGGACGAGGGACTCGAACCCGGACGCTGGAGGGGCCGTCCGATGCGGTTGGAATCTTACAATCGCCTCTTTCGCCATCGCCACCCGCCGGCTCCGATCGGAACCGTTCATCCTGCCCATACGAGTGCGAGGTCGCCTCCGAGCCGACCGCCCTGCCACCCGAAGCGCTGGGATCCGGTCTCATCGGAACCCGCCCATGGGACGGCAAGGCGCTTACACACTTATGCGAACATCCGCCATTTTTCCTTCTCTTCTGCATGTTGCTGCCGATACGAGGCATGAGACAGTCGCGGGACTGCTCACTCTGTAGAGGCTGCTGCTGTTCGGAGGGAACATGGACGCCGATGTGCGCGACACGTCTGGTCGCTCGAATACCGATCGATCGAACCGCCAACCCGCAACGGGCCATGGACGGCTGCCCACGTCCATCGGCTCAGGCTGCCTGGCTCTGGCATTGCTCTTTTCATCACCCGCCTCGGGCTCGGGCGCGCACAGCGAGGAAGCCGTGAAGAGCGCCTACCTCTACAACTTCGCGCGCTACGTCGAATGGCCCGATTCCGCCTTCTCCGACCCGGACGCGCCTCTGGTCATCTGTGTGATCGGCGACGACGCGTTCTCCAAGGTCGCGCGCGAGGGGATCGGCTCGCGAACGGTGGGGAGCCACGGTGTCGAGATCGCCAGCCTTGCGGGCCTCGAGGACACCTCGGGATGCCACATCCTCTACCTGCCGGAGTCCGCCGGGATCGACGACGAGGCGGTGATCGGTAGCCTCGCCTCGAAGAGCATCTTCACCGTCTCCGACAGCGAGGGATTCGCCCGGCGCGGTGGAATCGCGAACTTCATCCTCGTGGACCGCAAGATCCGATTCGAGATCAACCCGGACGCCGCCGACCGCGCCGGTCTGAAGGTGCGTGCAAGGCTGCTACGCGTCGCCACGGTCATCAGCTGAAGTCACAGGACTCCGAGCCCGTTCCAACAGCCACCTGAGCAGACGCAGAGCCGCTCCTCAGCACCACTTCGAGAGAGGCCGCCCATGGCGATCAAAGACTTCGACCTTGGAGAGAACTCGATCCGGCGGAGGCTGATGATCAGCTTCATGACCACCACCGGTATCGCCCTCACCCTGGCCTCCGCCGCCTACTTCGGCACCGAGCTCTACAAGGCGCGAGAGGGCATGGTGAGACACCTCTCGGTGCTCGCGAAGATGATCGGCGAGAACACCACCGCCTCCCTGGAGTTCAACGATCAGGCCGACGCCGAGCTGACCCTCTCCGCGCTCCAGGCCCAGCCTCGCATCATGTCGGCGGTGCTCTTCGACGCCACGGGTCGGGCCTTCGCCGGCTACCTGCGCAAGGACGTGAAGGATCTGCCGGTCCCGACCCGCATGAAGCCCGGCCATGAGTTCGGCGACGGTCGACTCGATCTCTTCGAGCCCATCGAGGCCGGCGGCGAGCTGATCGGCACCGTCTTCATCCGCTCGGACACCCTCGAGCTCAGCGCCATGGTGCAGACTTTCGTGCTGATCTTCATCGCGGTCACACTCGGCTCCCTGGCGATCTGCTGGTTCGGTGCCTCGCTGATCCGTACCCAGATCGCCACGCCCCTGATGGCGCTCGTCGAGGGGTCGGCCCACATGGCCCGGGGCGACCTCTCGATCCAGGTGGCCGTGGAGTCCGATGACGAGCTCGGGACCCTCGCCGGCTCCTTCAACGGCATGGTGGAGAGCCTGCGTGGCCTCGTGGCCAAGGTCGGCCGCACCACCAGCGCGGTCTCCGACATCGCCAGCACGCTTCGCGGCTCCAGCGAGTCGCTCAGCACCGAGGCCGCACGTCAGGACGCAGCCATCGCCGACACCGAGAAGTCGGTGGCGCGGATCAATGCGTCCATCGCGAACGTGAACGAGAACGTCGAGACCCTCTCCCACACCGCCACCGAGACGTCTGCGGCCGCCACCCAGATGGACGCGTCGATCACCGAGATCGCGAGCAACATGGACGGCCTGGCGGAGACCATCGATCACTCTGCATCGGCGGTGAACGAGATGACGTCGGCCATCCGTGAGATCGCGCGCAACGCCGACGAGCTCGATGGCTCGACCGAGAGCACCGCGGCGTCGCTTCGTCTCATCACCGAGGCCGTCCGCGAGGTGGAGCGCAACGCCGAGGCGAGCCACAAGCTCTCCGAGCAGGTCGCGGAGCAGGCCGAGCTCGGCGTCTCGAGCGTGCAGCAGACCGTGGGGGGCATGCAGGAGATCCGCCAGAGCTTTCAGGGCATCTCGAGCGTGATCTCGGACCTCTCCGAGAAGTCCGAATCCATCGGTGAGATCGTCAAGGTGATCGAGGACGTGGTGGAGCAGACCAACCTGCTCGCCCTGAACGCCGCGATCATCTCCTCGCAGGCCGGTGAGCACGGCCGCGCCTTCTCGGTGGTCGCCGAGGAGGTCCGCAGCCTCGCCGAGCGCACGGCGGGCAGCACCCGTGAGATCAGCGCGCTCATCATGGCGGTGCAGGAAGGCGTGGGTCGTGCGGTGAACGCGATGGAGCAGGGCGCCGATCGCGTCGAACGCGGCGTTCGGCTCTCCGAGGAGGCGGGCGAGATCCTCCGCGGCATCGGAGAAGCGTCGCGAACGTCCAGTCAACGCATTCACGAGATCGTCGAGGCGACGAGCCGGCAGGGGCGGGACATCGGCAAGGTCGACGAGGCGATGACCAACGTGAAGGCCATCGCGGAGCGGCTGAACCGAGGAACCCACGAGCAGGACAACGCGAGCTCGGACATCAATCGGGCAGTGGAGCAGATGCGCGACTTCGGGCTGCGGGTGAAGCACTCCGCCAGCGAGCAGAGCCGGGAGAGCTCGCTCATCACCGGATCCGTGGAGGTGGTGGCGGCGCGCATCCAGGAGATCCTGCAGGCCACTCAGGAGCAGAGCAGGCAGGGATCGCAGATCACCGAGGCGCTGAAGGTCTTCCGCGACGTGACGCACCAGAGCAACATGCGCGCGCAGGAGCTCCGCGAGAGCCTCGAGGCCCTGGGCGAGCGGACGCAGACGCTCGACGAAGAGATCGGTCGCTTCTCGCTCTAGCAGAGCCCGCCCGGTCCGCCGGCTCTCCGGAGCACGGATCCAGCTGGATCCCCGATCCTTCGGGCCAGCGGGGCAACTCGTCCCGCTCGATCCGGCGCGATTCATCGTACACTTCAGTGACGTCGGTGCATCGACGAGAGTGCATGGACCGGGAGCCTGGACCGGGTCCGGACTGCGCCGATCGGGAGGCGGCTCTGGATCGGGTCCTGGGGGAGGTCGACGATGGCTCAGGGGAACATCGCCACGGGCGTCGAGATCGCCGTGCGGGCAGGGATCACGCCGATCGTGATGGGCATGCGCTGGAGCCGGGGCTTCGCCCGCGACCGGCATCACGAGGCGCCTGAGCTGCGGCCCGGCTGGCGGCTGCACACCAAGCGCGCCCTCGACGAGTTCTTCCTCGCCACGGAGATCGCTTCTGCGAGCATGGTATCGACCCGGGATCGCCGAAGACTCATCGACGAGTTCGAAGACGCGGTTTCGATGTACTCCGCGCGCGGCTGGCTCGACGACCCCTCCGGCTACCACCTCGAGCCCGAGGCGCCCACGCATTTCTCGTTGGGGCGCAGGAGCACGAGCCTGCTCGAGTACCGACATCTCCAGTTCGAGAGCGGCTACGAGCCGCACCTCGGAGAGCCGGGGCGCGAGCGCTGGCTCGACCACCAGGCCAACCGATCCGCGCACGCCTGGCTGCTCGAGCATCCCGGCCCGCCCAGGGCCTGGCTGGTGTGCGTCCCCGGCTACCGCATGGGCAGCCCGATGGCCGACTTCGTCGGATTCAAGCCCCGCTGGCTCCACAAGACGCTCGGCCTGAACGTCGCGATCCCGGTCCTACCGCTCCACGGACCGCGGCGCGAGGGAAGGCGAGGCGGCGACGGATTCCTGACCGGCGACTTCCTGGACACGATCCATGCGCAATCCCAGGCCATCTGGGACATCCGGAAGCTGCTCGCACACCTGCGCGAGGAGCGGGAGGCGTCGCGCGTCGGCGTATACGGTGTCTCGCTGGGCGGCTATACCACCGCGCTGCTCGCCGGCCATGACGACGACCTCGCCTGCGCGATCGCAGGCGCGCCCGCCACGGACTTCGTCCGCCTGCTCAAGCGGCACATCCCCTCGGTGGCCGTCCGCATCCTTCAGGCGGCTGGTATCTCGATGACGACGCTCGAGGAGATGATGCGCGTGATCTCGCCCCTTCACATCGAGCCGCGGGTCGCTCGCGAGCGCCGATACCTCTTCGCCGGCAACGCCGACAGCCTCGTCACGCCCGATCACGCAGTGGACCTGTGGAATCACTGGGAGAGGCCGCGCATCGACTGGTACCACGGCAGCCACGTCTCCTTCCTCTGGGAGCCGACGGTCACCGGGCTCGTCCGCGACGCGGTGCGCGAGTCGGGCCTGCTCGCGCCCTGAGGGCCGATCGCGTGGCCGGGCGCTCCAGGGGCGGCACGGGACGCCTCAGGGCTGGCCAGAGCGCACCGCCCGCGCCGCAGCCAGCCCGTCCGCGGCGCTCGAGGCGTCGTCCCAATGCGGGTAGTCTCGACGGAGCTTCTGCAGGCCGAAGTGCGACTCGACCCATCGGATGAGCCTCGGCGACAGGGAGAGATCACGCGACTGCGCGAAGTAGGACAGGTCGAAGCGCCCGCGCACACCCTCCGGGCTGACCAGCTCCAGCGCGCTGGGCAGCCCGACCGCCGTCAGGTCGACGGCGCGCCCCTCGTAGTGGCTCGATGAGCGCGCCCCCTCGCGGGTCGCGTAGACCACGTCATAGGTCTCCGCCATGCGTCGCGCCGCCTCGAGGGTCGCGGCGTCTCCACGCGGATGGCGCCAGCGGATCGGAATGCGCAGCCCCCAGGCGTGATTGACGCGCTCCAGCTCGCGCACGGCGGCGGGCACGTCGGCGGCGCGCTCGATCCGGCTGAGCACGAAGGCGCCCCACATCAGATAGCCGCGCTCTGGCTGGCGAACCGTCGAGCCGAGGTGCACCTCCGCGCCCTGCGCCCGAAGCTGCTCGATCAGGCTCTCGATCCGATCGGCGAAGTCCGACCCGATCCGATGCGCGCGGAGCGAGTCCAGCAGCGCCCGTTCGCCCTCCGGATTCGGGTAGCGCATGGTCCACTCGGGCCCCAGCGCATCGCCATCACTGGCCGCCGGATAGCGGCGCTGCGGCCGCGGGCGCTCGACCGAGAGCGATCCACGATCGCCATAGCGACGGCCGTCGCGCGCATCGAAGACGTCCTCGGGATGGATCAGCACGCCGTGATGACGGGCCCGCGCGGGAGGGATGTGGACCTCGCCGGAGAGGCGTCCGCTGAGGGTGGCGACGAGCAGGTCGTCGAGGAAGAGCATGAAGTCGCCGATGTCCACCGGCCTGCGCAGATCCTCGCGAAGCACGCGCACGATGGAGAGCTGCGGGTCGCGCATGCTGCGGGCGATCAGCCGAGCGCCGTCGATGGGCACGCCCGCGAGCACGAACGTGCGCCGCCCGAGCAGCTCGCCCGCCCGCGCGATCGCCGCGCGATGCCCCTCCTCGCCGACCGGGGGACGAAGGATGGAGAAGTCGCGATCCGTCTGCAGACGCCGCTCATCCCCCGCAAGCGCGGGCCAGGCGAGAAGCAGCGCCACCAGCTGCAGGCACAGGGCGCCCGCTGCGGATCGGCGGGGCGGGGCTCCTGCTCGACGAATCGCGGATCGCATTGCGGTCGACGAATCTGGCGAAGCACGTGGCCACCGTCTCTCGGCGCAACGCCGGGAATCCGGCACTCTCTCGCCCCAAGGCGGTCTGCGGGGTTCGATCGGCGTCGCTGCCAACTTCCCGCCCGATGGGCTAGTAAATGGTCCAGCCGAGACGTGGCGCTTCGCCCGAGCGCGGGGTTGCGTCCCAGCGGCGACAACGGGACCACGAGACGGCGCAGGATCCGTGCCCGATCTCGCGAGATCAACGCGCAAGAAGAGCCGAGGAGCCTGAATGACGTCCCCCGAGCACCACCGCGCCCGCCCCTGCACCGCACGTTGGCGTGCCCGCGGCGGCGTGCTCATCGCCCTTCTCGCACTCTGCATCGCGCACGTCTTCGGGTGCGCCTCGGCCCCGACGCCCCGATGTCCGACGGCGCCGCGTACCTGTTC
>CAZQMY010000077.1:0-18587 GCA_964594405.1 uncultured Spirochaetaceae bacterium
CAGCGCCGACATCCACATGGTCGTGGATGCAGTGGACCTCTGCTACTCGAAGGCCCACATCGACATCTTCGCTCTGCTGACAGGGGACAGCGACTTCTCGCCCCTCGTCTCCAAGCTCAAGGAGAACAACAAGCGGGTGATCGGGTGTGGCGTGAAGAAGTCCACGTCGAACCTGCTCATCGCCAATTGCGACGAGTTCATCTACTACGACGATCTGCACCGCGCTCTCGAGAAGGCGCAGCCACGCCGAGAGCGGACGAAGAGCAGGGCGGAGGGGGCGTCGAGCGAGGGCGACAAGGAGCAGCGATCGCAGAAGGGGGAGGCGAAGCCGGGCGAGGACGAGGAGAAGCTCACGCGCAAGCCCGAGGCCATGGATCGCCTGCTCGAGATCCTCGAGTCCCTGTCCCTGGACTACGATGCGATCTGGGGCTCGATGGTCAAACAGACCCTGCGGCGCGTCTATCCGGGCTTCAACGAGGGCTATCTCGGCTACCGCAGCTTCGGCGAGCTGCTCGAGCACGCGGAGTCCGAAGGCTACGTCGCCCTCGACTACGACGAGAGTCGTGGAAACTACAAGGTGCGTCTGCTCGACTACTGATCCGAGCCGTCGGGCTCGCGCAGCTCGCCCCGGCGTCTGCGTCTCGCGGCGGCGAGCTCGAGCCGGATGCTCCGGCCGATGAATCGCACAAAGCCGAGTGGGCTCTCCTTGATCTTGCGGAGCATCAGCCGGCGCAGGTGGGGAGCCCCGTCGTAGCCACCCGCCCGCTGGCCGTGGCCGGTATGGAGGGAGATGTTCGGGATGTCGATCACGTCCATGGGGAGGACGAGCTGGAGCGTCTCGGTGGTGGGCAGCAGGCAGACATCGTCGGAGCAGGCCTGATACCGGACGTCGACGTCGATGGTGATCCGATCGGCGTCAAGGGGCCTCGTTTCACTCGCCAGCTCGCCGACCGCGTGGAAGGGGATCTGCAGATCCACCGTCCCGCTCCACACGTTCAGCTCCATCCCCATGCTCTCGAGGTGGAGTGGATGCGTGGGCGGGAGGATCGGCTCCTCCACGACCAGTCCCGGGGGCCCGGCGACCTCGACGGAGACCGGCACCATCCCCTCAGGCACGGGCTCGCCGTAGACGTGCAGGCCCTCACTCATCTCGAAGCGCACGATCAGATGCCTTCGGATGCCCTGCCGCACGCTGCCCTTGCCGCCCAACACGCGCGCCGAGACGCTCACCTCCGGTGAGCCCCCATGCACGACGGGCTCGCCCTCGCTCGGCGGCGGCAGCTCGCCCAGCGCGGCCGCGATCAGGAGCTCGGGGCTGTCCCGCTTCTTGTAGCTGTCGTGGAAGAATTTTGCGACCACCCGGCCGTCCTCGTCGCAGACGTAGACGCCCGGATAGGGGATGCCGTAGAGGAATGCGTCGCCCGGCTGGATCTGATCGTTGAGGATCCCGTACGCACGAATGGTCGCGCTGTCGCAGTCGGAGAGCAGCGGGTAGGGAATCCGCTGCTTCTCGGCAAACTCTCGCAGCACCTCCTGATCGTCGTAGGAGATGGCGTAGAGCCTGACTCCGGCCGCCTCGAACTTTGCGTATGCGTCGCGCAGCTCACCGAGCTGCGTCCAGCAGGGCGGTCACCAGACGGCGGATCGATAGAAGACGACGGCCGCCCTGGCGCCCGCTCGATCGGCGTGCAGGCGGATGGGCTTGCCGTAGGCATCCGGCAGCTCGAAGTCCGGGAGCGTGTCGCCGATCTCCGGGCCCGTGCCGTGGCCCTCCGGAAGGCCGGCGCGCCCCGGGTGGCCGAGCGGAGCCGGGGCATCGAAGCCGAGTTCATCGCGCTCGATGGTCATGCGCTCTCCGAGGTTCACTGACTGGGATGGCCGGGGCGCCGATTATAATGGCACAAGATGTGCCGTCGCAGGAGTTCGTGGTCGATGGAGGCCGGCCTCAGGCTGGTCCCGCGTCGACTTCGACCCGATAGATCACTTCGTCGGACGCCTTCCGTTCCGACGCGAGGTGAGTCGGAGCATCGGTGAGGTGCTCGGTCAGCGCCTCGAGCAGGCCTTCGAGCAGCCGCCGCGTGGTCTCCGGCATCGGCGCCACCTCGAAGAGCCGCAGGGTGAAGCCTTGGAGCGAGGGTGCGTCGCTGCGCCAGCGGCCGAAATCCATCGGAGCGACGATGGTGAGAACGTCCGCGGCGTCCACGACCTCCGGCCGGCTGCCCAGCACGGCCAGCGGCGAAGGCCACGCCTCGATCATCCGCTGCGCCCGACGGCGTCCGACGTCGCGCATGACGTCTGACATGTCGCCGCCATGGCAGCGCACGAGCGCTTCATCGATGCGCGCAACGGACTCCGCTGCGTACCAGGCCTCCGCGCGAAGCTTGCCTGTGAGGAGAGCGATGTCCGGGGCCTCGAGCCGCACGCCCACGGCCGACGGCGACACACACTGCTCCGCGATGAGCTGGCCGAGCCAGTCCACGCTCTCCTGCAGCAGGGCGCCCTTGATGCGCGGTGCCAGGCCGTCCGGTGAAGCCGTCATGCCGAAGCCGTCATGCGGAGGTCATCGGCAACGGCAATGCGCGCCTTGAGGTCCTCAGGCGCGCGTGCTCCGGCGCATTCGCCTGCGCAGGATCAGGGCGGGAGCCAGCAGCTCGAGGCCGATCAGGCCGCATCCGCTCTCCGCCTCCGGCACCGCATCCACGCCGCCGTCCGCCTCGCCGACGGGCTCACCGTCACTGCCGGCACCGGCGCCCAGCAGATGGTCGATGGCGCCGTCCACGTCGATCCGCGGGGTGATGACGCCGTTGCGATCGTCGGTGATGTCGACGCCCGAGGTGGTGAGCGCCGAGAGCAGGTCGTCCACCGACGCGCCCGGCGCCGCCGTGAGGAGCTGGGCCATGGCGCCGGAGACGTGCGGCGCCGAGATCGAGGTGCCACTGATCGAATCGTAGCTGCCCCCCGGCCGTGAGCTCTCCACCAGCGAGCCGGGCGCGAGCAGGTCGAGGAAGCTCGCCGAGTTGGAGAAGCTGCGGATCTCGTCCGATGTGTTGGTGGCGCCGACGCTGATGGCGGACGAGATGCAGCCGGGCGCCGTGATCAGGTCCGTGTAGCCGTTGTTGCCCGAGGACACGACCGTCGGGATCCCGACGGAGCGCAGCTGGTCGATGACGGCCTTTCGGGAGCTGTTCGCGGCGTCGCACGCGGACTCGCTGCTGTAGCCGGTACCGCCCAGGCTGAGATTGACCGCGGCGACATCGTAGGAGTGGCGCAGTCGCCCATAGACGTCGTCCAGGGCAGCCACGATGTCGGAGGTGTAGGCGCCCGGCGTATTCGGCTCGACCTCGCTGAAGATCTGGATCGAGATCAGGGAGGCGGCCGGAGCGACGCCCGCGAGCGGCTCCGACTCGTCGTTGCCGAGTGCCACGCCCGCGACATAGGTTCCGTGGCCACAGCTGAACGAGCAGCTGGTGCCCGCCGCGATGCCGAGCTGACTGGTCGAGCCGTCCGGGCAGTCGGAGTTCGCAGAGAAGCAGGCGCCGTCGACGATGCGATCGCTGAAGAATGCGTGGTCGAGGTCCACACCGGTGTCGAGGATGGCGATGGCGTGATTCCGGCCGTCGTAGCCGTCGCCCACCGCCAGGTCGGAGTCGATGTGGGGGATCGTGGCGGCCAGGGAGGGGCGGTGGATCTCGTCTTCCTCGATGCTGAAGACGTCACTCGACTCAACCAGGGTGAGCAGGGCTTCCGGGCCGACACTGAGTGCGACGTGGGGGATGCTCGAGAAGTATCGGGTGTCGCCATGGCGGGTTCCGTCGAGTCTCTGCTCGAGCGCGATTCGGCCGTCCGGTCGACCGACGATCACCCGCACCTGGCCGTGCCGCGCGACGCGCTCGACGAGGTTGGGCGCGATGTAGACCTCGCGTTCGCGCTTGGCTCGGGTGATCGCCTCGGCGAGCACGTGCTCGATCATCGACGGGCTCTCGTCGTCCAGGGAGAGGCGCCTCTCACGGACCCACGTGGCCTGGTCGGCTGGGTCCGACCCGGGGCTTGCGGCAGCGACTCGCTCCTCGTGGCCGAGCGCTTCGGTGCGCGGGGGCAGCGCCTGCTCGGAGTCGGCGCCGTCGGTCGAGGGAGCCGGGTCCAGCGAAGGCTCCCCGGCAGTGAAGGCCGGCGACTCGGCTGGCCCGTCTTCGAGCACCACACGCAGGCCGATCGTGCCCAACATGACGAGGACCGCAATGGCCATGAGCGTCAGCGCCCGCGAATGCATGATCTCCTCCCCCCGGCCATCGCGTCCGAAACGACGCGCTGCCTCTCTCCATCGTTCTCATCGGAACGGAGACGGGGGGGCTGAACCACGCGCTGCGCGATGGTCGACGGAACACGGGTTCTAGCGGCGTCCGCCGTCCGCGTCCCTGCGCACGGCCTGCGCGCGGGAGAGGGTGTGCGTGATCGAGAGCGCAAGATCGCGCGTCACGGCCGCGCTGCGAAGGGCGAGCGGCTGCGCGTGGCAGCGAAGCCGCTCCAGATCCTCCTCTTCCAGGACCTTCGCACTCATGATCACCACCGGCGGGATCTTGCCGCCGTGCGCGCGGAGGGCCTCGAGGAAGTCGAGCCCATCCATCCCCGGGAGGCAGAGGTCGAGGAGGATCAGACCCGGGGGCGTCTCGGCAAAGGCGGCGAGACCGGCTCGGGCCAGGGGCTCGATTCGCGGCTCCAGCCCGATGCTCATCAGGATCTCGCCGAGCAATGCCTGCGTATCGGGGTCATCCTCCACGACGAGCACATCCATGCCTTCGCTCTCGTGGTCGTCCTGGATGCACTCGAGGAGGTCCCGCTCCGAGAATGGCTTGGTGAGGTAGCGCAGTCCCGACCCGAAGGGCAGCGTACCGCGCTCCGGGTACGCGGAAGCGATGACGAGCCGCGCACCTCGGGTGCGCGGCTCTCGGACGAGCTCGGCGACGGCGACGCTCGCGTCCGCGAGCGACCGGCGAGCGTCGATGGCGATGACGTCGGGAGGTGCCTCACCATCGTTCAGCACCGCCTCGAGACTCGCACCGATTCCGACGGATCTTCCCGCGGCGACGAGGGCCCGGGCGATGCCTTCGAGCGCATCCTCTGCGGGGTCGCAGCAGACCAGACCGATCGCCGTGCGTCCGCTCTCAATGGAAGAGTGCCGCATGGAGGAGTGCCCGAACGCTCGCGCGTCGGTTCCAGCGGGCGCCGCGGCTGCGGAGCCCGCTCCCGGGAGAGCATCCGATGCGCCGTCGCAACCGTCTTCGTTGCCTCCTTCCATGGGTCTGCGCAGACAGATGGGCCAATCGACGATGAACTCGCTGCCCACGCCGTACTCGCTCTTCACGTCGATCCGCCCGCCGTGCAGCTCCACGAATCGCTGCGTGATGACGAGGCCGAGACCGGTGCCGCCGAGCTGCTGATGACCCGGGCCGAGCTGGACGAAGCGTTTGAAGAGCCTGGAGCGGTCCTCCTCGCGAATGCCGACGCCGGTGTCGCGAACGCTGATGCGGACGATCTCTTCGAGCTCGGGATCCTCCAGCGTCCGCAGCGCGAGCCTGACCTCGCCTTCCTGCGTGTACTTGACGGCATTGCCGAGCAGATTGGTCATGACCTGCATGCACTTCGTGCTGTCGCCTCGGACGGTGATCGGTCTGTCGGGCAGATCGACGTCGCAGAGAAGCGCCTTGTTCTGGGCGATCGACTCGACCTGATCGAACGCATCCCGGGCGATGGCACAGATGTCGAAATCCTCGACTGCGAGCTCGATCCGACCCGCCTCGATCTTCGATACGTCCAGGACGTCGTTGATCAGGCTGAGCAGGTGTCTCGCGTTGCGATCCACGGTATGGAGTGCGTCCAGGTCGCGCTCGCTCACCCGCTTGTCGAGTCGCTTGAGCAGTCGCTTGGTGAACCCCAGGATCGAGTTCATCGGCGTTCGCAGCTCGTGCGACATGTTGGCCAGGAACTCGCTCTTCACGCGACTGGCCCGCTCTGCCGAATCCTTGGCGACCTGGAGCTCGCGCGAGTTGCGCTGCAGGTCCAGAAGCAGGAGGTTGCGCTCCTCCTCGACCATGATGCTGGTCATGCGGACGCCGAGCTGGGCGAGGTTCTGCTCCGTCATGCTGCGCTGCGACTCGTTGACGGGGCTGGTGTGCGCGCTGATCATGACGCCGATCACCCGGCCCTGGAAACGCACGGGCCAGCCGATCACACGGTCGATGTTGCGCTTGCCGAGCCCGTAGTCGATCCTGAGCCGTGCGTCGTCGAAGGGACCGCAGTACTCGGTCATCCGCGTGCTCTGGTAGACCGCCTCGACGATGCCGCCGCTGGAGAACTCCCGCGTGGCGAGCGGAGCCTGATCGATTCCCACCGCCGCCCTGCACTCGAGATCGCCGCAGCTGTTGGCGGTGTAGAGGGCGGCGACCGGCGCGTCGAGGGTCGAGGCGATGGCCGATAGGGCCGACTCGAAGATCTCCTCCGCATTGCTCTGGTTGAGGGAGCTCGCGAAGTGTGCCGAGAGCGAGAGGGTGCTCTGCGCCGCCTGGAGCTGTCGCGTTCGCTCCTTGAGCGCGACGCTCTGCTCCACCAGGCGATCGGCGATGTCGCGCTGGGAGTCGAAGTCGTGAGCCAGGTCGACGAGCAGTCCGATGCCCGGAAGGATCAGGCTGATCGTCCGCATGATCTGGGCCGCGTTGAACGCGCCATCCCCCATGTTCGTCGAGCCCAGGCCCATGTAGAGGTCCGTGGCGATCTCGGAGAAGAGGGAGATCACCAGCGCGTAGCTGAACGCAGTCCGCTCCTGTCGGGCGTAGCGGGTGAAGAGGGCGCGCCCGAGGGTCACCCAGGCGAGGATCGGGAGCAGATCGAGCGGCCGGGAGATCAGCTGGTCGGGGAAGACGACCTCGAAGGAGACGCCGCCCGTCTTCGCGAAGCGGCTCAGGGCGAGCGCGGTGAGCAGGAGCGCGGTGGGCAGCGCGAAGAGGGCCGAGCGCTGCTCCCGCTCCAGGATCCACTTCCAGCCGGGGATGAGCACGAAGCCTACGGCACCGATCTTGACGGCGGTGTGGAAGATCCTCGAGATCGTCCAGGAGAGCGGCTGTGCGGCGTCCGCCTGGATCGCCTGGGTCGTGCTGTGGAGACCGATCGACTCGATGAGGGCGAGCGCCACCGAGAGCAGGAGCGCGCCGCTGATGACGGCCACGCCGGTGTCTCCCCTGAGTCGGCGTCTGACGAAGCTGAGCGCGAGGAGGAGCAACGCCAGGCCGACGGAGAAGGATTCGTGCAGGTAGTAGACGCGAATACGGAAGAGCGCGTCCTCGATCGGCCGGCGATCGGGCGCGCCCCCGTGGCCGATGATCGGCTGCGCCTCGAGTCCCAGACCGATGTCGACGCCCAGCAGGATGAGCACCGCGGGCGCGATGCAGGCGACGCCGGTCCAGAGAGCCCACCGTGCGGCCGCGCTTCGGCCGTAGTCGCGATGCTCGGACTCGGCGATGTCCATTGGGCCGCCTCGCTGCAAAGACTCGCCGACCGCTTCGATCGGTCCCCGGCTCCGGTCCCGGGAAGAGCGGGACCCACGGCGATCGATCGATCGCTCCCCTGCTGCTCCATCGTCGACTCGCCCGGCATGCTTTACGTGCGGGCCGCTCGGCCGGTGGGCAGTCGACACCCCAGGCAGAACCGGGGCTCCACCCTATCAAGCTCCATTGTGTGAAAGCCGTAGCGGCAGTCGTGAGCGATCGTGATCACCATCGTGAGGGCGAAGTGAGGCATGCCCGTAGTGCGGCGGCGGGCCTCGACGAAGTCTGGCGCAAGGCCGCCGTGCTCTCCGAGCGCCCGGGGGCCGCCGCCTTCGTCGCGGCGCTCGCAGACGCCTCCCGAGCGGGGAAGCTCCGGCTCTCGGTGCTCTCCGAGACCGTGACGCGCGTGCTCGGGCTGATCGATGATCGTGACGTCGACTTCGCTTCGCTGGTGGCGAGCGTCGAGGCCGACCCGGCGCTCACGACGAAGGTGATGGGCGTCGCGCACAGCTCCTACTTCCAGGGCGCCACACCGCCCGCAAGCCTGGCCGAGGCCATGATGCGAATCGGACTCGACGAGGTGCGCACCATCGTCCTGGTGGTGGCCCTGCGGTCGACGATCCTCCGTTCCAGCGGGCTCGGCGAGCAGGCGCCGGCCCTCTTCCGTCACTGCCTCCTCGCCGGTCTCGTCGCGGAGGAGCTGCTGGGCGGAATGGCGCGCAAGGCGAGAGAGGGGATGCTCTACGGGCTGCTCCACGACGTCGGCCGGATTGCGATCCTCAGCTTCGCGGACACGCTCGATCGCGCTGGCTTCGAGGAGGGGCCGCTGGAGAGTGAGCTCGTCGATTCGGTCTCCGCGATCCTCCACGAGGACCTGGGTGCGCTCGTCCTGCAGTCCTGGGGCTTCTCGACCGAGCTGGTGGAGGCCGTGCGGCACCACCATCGACCGACCGAATGCAGCCACCCGGCTCGCGAGCTCGCTCGCTGCCTCTTCGCGGCCGACCTGATGGCCCATCGATTCGAGTCGGGTTGGCCCGACGAGGCGAGTCGTGAGGCGGGTATGCTCGATCTGGAGCTCGCCGAAGCCCTCGCGCCGCTCGGCCTCGACTTCGAGGCGGCCTCCGAGCTGGCGGCGGCCGCCGCCGAGTCGTTGTCTTCGTACGAGAAGTAGGTGTTGCTAGGGCAGCCGCTCGCCGCGCTCCCCGGTCAGCCCCAGCGCTTCGCTCGCCTCTCCCTTCGCCGGAAATCGGATCAGCAGCGGCGAGAGCAGCGTCACGTCGGCGAGCAGGCAGAGCACCATCATCGTCGCCGTGAGCCAACCCAGGTTGCTCGTGAAGCTGAACTCCGACAGGCCGATGATGCCGAAGGCCGCCCCGATGATCAGGGTCGACGCGCCGATGGCCGGCAGCACGTCGGCGAGGGTGGCGCGAAGGGCCACCGACCCCGGGCCGTACCGTGCTGCGTGCTTCGCGAAGGCACTCGCCATGTGGATGGTGTCGTCGACGGCGATACCGAGTGCGAGCCCGCCGAGCATGGCAGTCCCCGCGTCCAGCGGAGCCCCGACCAGCGCCATCGTCCCGAAGATCAGGACCAGCGGAATCAAGTTGGGGACGAGGCAGACCAGGGCGAGCCGAAGGTTCCCGAAGATGCAGAGGATCAGCCCGGCGATGATGAGGAGCGCCGCCGCCAGGCCGCGGAGCTGGCCGTGGGCGATCTCGTCCTCCGCACGGGCGAACTCGTACATGATGCCGGTGGCCTGGACCCGGTAGCCCTGCGGGCCGTGCTCGCGCCACCACTCGGTGGCGAGGTCGCCGAGCTGCGTGAGGTGTGCCGATGCGTTGTCGTCCACGCGCAGCATGATGTTGGCGGCGAGGCGGTCGTCGGTGAGCAGGTCCTCGAGCTGCGGCACCGCCTCCAGGAGCAGCAGGTACTGCTCGACGAGGGGGCGACCGCGGGGCAGCGGCTGGGCGTCGTCGCCCTCGAAGCCGCCGTGGAGCTGACGGAGGGGGTCGGCGACCGAGAGCGCCTTGCCGACGCCGGGCTGCGACTCCAGGTGCCGGGTGAGCGCGTCGATGGCGGCCAGTGCTCCGTCGTCGAGAACGGAGGACTGCTCACCCGCCTCGCCCACGGACTCGATCACGACGTTCATCGGGCTGATGCCCGAGAGCAGCCCGCCGATCCGATCGTAGTGATCGCGGACCGGGTGGCCGGGCCCCAGCCACTTGGTGGCATCGGTCTCCACGGTCAGCCGGGGCAGCGCGCTCGCCAGCGCGACGGTCAAGGCGCCCCAGACGACGAAGCTCTTGCCCGCGTGGCTCGCGGCGATCCGGGTCAGCTGCCCGGCGATGCGCTCGCGGGCGAATCGGTGTCCGCGCGGAGCCTGTTCGGGCAGGGGGAATCGCTTCAGCAGCGCGGGGACGAGGCTCAGCGTAGCGAGCGTGACGATCAGGACGCCGAAGGATCCGAGCACCGCTGCCTGCCGAACCAGCTCGATTTCCACCAGCCCGATACAGACCAGCCCCACCGCCGTCGTGAGTCCCGAGAGCGCCACCGGGAGCACCACAGGCGAGAGGCGTCGCAGCAGCTCGCCGGGCCCGACGCTGGCCGCACTCAGCAGATGCATGGCGAAGGCGCATCCGAGGGCGAGCAGGATCGAGGGCAGGATCATGATGACGAGCGTCAGCGGGATGCCCACCGCGCTCATCAGTGCGGCCATCGCGAGACTCGCGAGGGTGCCCGGGGCGAGCCCCGCCAGCGTCGCGACGGGCGTCCGGAACATCCAGAAGAGCAGCGAGCAGATCAGGAAGCCCGTGATCGGCGCAAAGAAGAGGATCTCGGAGATCGTGTGCGCATTCACGGTGACGCGGAAGACCGGCACACCGGAGATGAAGCGCAGATCCGCCTCATCGACCTCGACGATGGTGGAGACCTGCGCGATGAGCGCCTCGTGGATCGCCTCCGCATCTTCGTCGAGGACGACGTTGATACCGAATGCCCGCCCGTCCGCAGAGACGAGATTGCCCGGGGCGATGCGGTCGCCGGTCAGTCGGCGCCGCGCCTCGGCCGCCAGGGCATCGCCCTCGGCCGGTGTGTCCAGGGCGGCGTCCAGGCTGAGAGAGCCGTCGCGCCCGGCCCGAACGACGGGCACCGTGGCGATGCTGTCCACGCGCCGGACGCCCTCCAGACCCTCCAGCGCATCGCTCAGCCGGCGCACGGCGCCCAGCAGATCGGGGTCGAAGGGGCGCTCGCCCTCGAGCGCCACCACCAGGAGTTCGTCGCCTCCGAAGAGCGATTGGCTGTAGCGATAGAAGTCCCAGGCCGGGTCGGACCGGTCGAGAACGCTCTCGGTAGAAGTATCGACGTGCAGCCCCGCGATCAGGGGCAGCAGCAGCAGACCCGTGACGACCCAGGCGGTCAGGGTCGTTCGTGGCGCCAGGGTCGCGGCTCGCACGATCGCCAGGGGCAGACGCGCGCGGGCTGAGATCTCGTTCATCTTCGATACTGTGAGCTGGGCGACCCGGTCGAGGGCTGATTCACCCACCCGTCTCCGAGCGTGCCGCCAGGAGCGCAGCGAACCACCCGATCTGCTGCCGGCGCGGTGCCGCCCGGCGGATGATCGCACGTCGGTCGATCCGATTCCTCTGGAAACGCTTGATATTCCGTATGAGTTCGTCGTTTCGGGGGAAAGGACGAGCCAACCTGGGGATTCGCCGCGGGGTGGATTCGACTCAGATCAAAGGATGTGGGCGATGTGCCATGGTATACATTGTCAATCGCGCCAAGAGTGTAAGAATCTGATCATTGCGCCCGGTGTGGCCGTTGTCTTCGCCCTCGAAAGTTGATGCAATGGCCGCTTGTCGACATGGGTCCGAACGTTGGTTTATTGCTGGTGACCGCAGCGTACTGGAGCATGGTGAGCGTCTCGCACGACGAGATCCGGCAGGGCGATCCCGCTGGCCGGCTGGGGCGAATGCCCGAGCGGCCGTGCCGACGCCACGAAGCTGATCTCCGGATCGGGCCCCGGCGGGCAACGGTGCAGAGATGCTGAGCCGCTCCCGCCCCATCGCGGACGCGAGCATCCGCTCGCTCCACCCCGAGGTGATCGAGGCGCCCGCGCGAATCCGGCAGCTCCTCGAACGAGCCCGCCTCGAGGCGTCGCCGGTGCGCCGCGGCCTGAACGCGCGGACCGAACGCGAGGTCGCGAAGATCGCCGAGGTCGGCTGCGAGACGATGATCCTGCAGACGGAGAACTTCGACCGTCCGCGCTCAGGCCAGCTCTTCCTCAGCTTCGAGTGTGATGGCCGGCCCTACTTCTTCTCGAGTCTGTCGGTGGGGCCGATCCGTGAAGGGCGATTGGTCGTGCGCATCCCCACCGCCCTCTACATGAGCGAGCGTCGCGATCGTTCGAGGAGGGCGCCGGATCCGGAAGGGGGCGATCCGGTGCGGGTGCGCGTCGAGACCGACCTGGGCTACGTGGATGGCGAGGTGTGTGACCTCTCGCCAGACGGGCTCTCTGTCTCGATCCCCGAGAAGCTCCGCGTCCAGCAGTGGGCCGCCGTCAACGTCCGTCTGCTCGATGGCTCGGAAGGCGGTCGGCAGATGCGCATGCAGCTGCGCAGCAGTGTGACGGATCCGAGCCGTGCGGGCTGGCGCAGGCTGGGCATGATCCGCAGCGAGGCCGGCAGCGCGTCGCAGATGCCCGTGATCTGGCACCACACCATGGACACGCTGGAAGAGGGAGAGGCCGGTGGACAGGCCGATCCCGACGGGCCCCGGGCGCAGGTGCGAGCCGCCGAGGTGCTCCGCATCGAGAACGAGGCTGGTGAGCAGCTCGTCGGGCTGATCGACGGGCACGGTGAAGCGGCCGGAGCGCCGCTCGTCATCGTTCCCAACGGCTGGGGCCAGACCAAGGAGGCCCATCTCCCGCTCGCCCGGACGATCGTCGACAGCTTCGCGGCGAGTGGCGAGGCGGTCCGCGTCCTGCGCTTCGACGGCATCCGCAAGCGAGGTGAGTCCCACAACGACGCAGAGTGCCGGATTCCCGGGCGCGAGCACGATCACTTCGTGTTCTCCCAGGGCGTGCGCGACCTCAGAGCGTGGATCGCGCACTTCGATGCCCACCCGACCAGGCGCCCTTCCTGCGTGATCCTCGTGAGCTTCAGTGCCGCGGCGGTCGAGGCGCGGCGGGTCGTGGCGGAAGACGGCGGCCGGCGCATCCGCGGCTGGATCTGCCTCGCGGGTTGTCCGGACATCCAATCCATGGCGCGCTCGATCTCCGGCGGCATCGACTACACCGTGGGCGTCGAGCGTGGCGTCCGCTTCGGCATCCAGGAGCTGCTCGGCGTCAGCATCGACGTGGAGCGGGTGGGCGCCGACGGGCGGCGCGAGGGCCTGCAGTTCGTCGAGCATGCCCGGCGGGACATGGCGTCGATCCGGGTTCCGATCTCGTGGTATCACGCGCGCTTCGATGGCTGGGTGGATCTTTCGCGGGTTCGCGACATCATGAGCCACGGCTCCGCCGAAGGGCGCAAGCTCGTGGTGATGCCCACCGGCCATCAGCTCGGCACCAGCCGCGAGGCGGCCGTGGTCTTCCGCTGCGTGGCCGCCGAGGTGGGGCGCATGGCGCTCGGGCGCAGAATCGCCACCTGCACCGCGAACGCGAGCAGCGTCCGCAAGCTGCGCAGGGCGGAGCTGCGCAGGGTGGAGCGTCAGAAGGAGGATCTGCGCGCATTCTGGCGGGACTACCTGGTAGGGCGCGAGCGCTCGCTTGGGATCGACATGCTCACGCTGACCAGCGCCTATCGCGCGATGATGGACGAGCAGGTCGAAGGGCTCGAGCTCGTCCGCGGGCAGCGCATCCTCGACCTCGGCTCGGGCACGGGATCACTCTTCGGGCAGCTGGCCATCCGCGACGCCCTGCCGGAGCACCTCTCCGTCTGCTCGCTGGACTTCGTGGGCGAAGCCCTCGCTCGCGGAAGGGCGCGGCTCGGGGAGCTCGGACTCGATGGGCGGATACGCGCGTGGCCGCTGCAGGCGGACCTCAACCTCGTCGCCGATCAGCAGGGCCTGCCGATGAAGTCCAGGAGCTTCGACTCGGCGCTCGCCTCGCTCGTGATCAGCTACCTCGAGACGCCGGCCCATCTCCTGAGCGAGGTGCGTCGAGTGCTGCGACCGGGGGGGCGCTTCGTGCTCTCGAGCATGCGGCGGGACGCGGATATCTCGCGGCTCTATCGCGAGGCGATCTCGGAGCTGCAAGTGCTCGCGCATCAGCTGACGGGCCAGGCGCCGCAGGGAGAGACGCAGTTCGCGGCCGAGCTGCAGAACTTCTTGAACGACGCCGCCCGGATCCTGCAGCTGGAGCAGAGCGGGGCGTTCCGCTTCTACGATCCCGATGAGCTGGCGGAGCTGGTGCGCGCCGCCGGATTCGAGACGGAGCGCAGCGGACTCACCCTCGGTGATCCCGCGCAGGCGAGTCTGGTGATCGCGCGCAAGCCCCTGAGCTGACGCGACCGACCTTCAGTGGGGACGGAGGCTTCCGCCCGATGTGAGGCGGCCCCTGCGGAGCCATCAAGCGCGAACCGAGGCGCGACGATGTGTCTCCGTATGGGCCGGCGAAGTGACGACGATCGCGCGAGGTACTCGGAATACCGCGAGATCTGCGAGCGCGAGCTGCTCGGCCCTTCGCTCCAGGGCGCGGTGCTCGTCCTCTTCCTGCTCCAGAACCTCGTCTTCATCCCCGCCGACTATCTGATCCATCCCGAGCACTTCGCCGACTTCCTCGTGGCGCGCCTGCTCCTGAACGCGGCGCTCGGCGTCATCTACTTCGGCATGGCGGCGCGCTACCCGGTCTTCTCGACGTGGCTGGTGTGTGGGCTCGGAGGCGTGCTCTTCCTCTACATGCTCTCGAAGACGGGCGGTGCGAGCAGCGGCTACTACGTCGGTCTGATCCTGCTGGTCATCGGGCTGGGCGTGCTGACCCCCGTCAACTGGCGACAGGGCGCGGGCATCTCGGGCATGCTCTTCGCCGGCTATGCGGCGCTGCCCACCTACGTGCCTGGCCCGACGGACGTCGGTCAGTTCTCTCAGCACCTCTTCTTCTTCGGAGCGGCCTGCCTGGAGTCCGTGTTCGCCTGCGGCTACATGGACCGGATGCGCTTCTCCGACTTCAAGCAGAAGCGCGAGCTGGAGGAGGCCCGCGATGAGCTCGCTGAGCTCGACCGCGCGAAGTCCCGCTTCTCCGCGAACATCCACCACGAGCTCCGGACCCCGCTCACGCTGATCCTCGCGCCGCTGGAAGCGATGCGAAGCGGCGAGTTCGGTGAGATCCCGGAGTCCATGCACGCGACGCTCGCGACCATGCAGGCCAATGGGCGTCGCTTGCACAAGATGATCAACAATCTGCTCGACCTGGCGAAGCTCGAGAGCCGAGACTTCTCGATCGCGCGCGGACCGCTGCAGATCGCACCGATGGTCGAGGGGCTGATCCAGGGCGCGCTCGGGCTCGCCGAGCGAAAGCAGGTGTCGCTCGATGCGCGCGGCTTCGCTGCGCTGCCCGAGATCAACGCCGACGCCGACGCGATCGAGAAGGTGCTCGTCAACCTGCTGGGCAACGCGCTCAAGTTCACGAACCCCGGTGGACAGATCCTCCTGACCGGCGCGCGTCATGGAGACGGTGTGCGCATCGAGGTGCGCGACGACGGAATCGGCATCGACGCCGAGCACCTCGATTCGATCTTCGATCGCTTCGCGCAGATCGATGGCTCCGCCACCAGGCGCTACGAGGGGACGGGAATCGGACTCTCCCTCGCGCGTGAGGTGGTGGACCTGCACGGGGGCGAGATCCGAGCCGAGAGCGCGGGCGAGGGGCAGGGCACGACGATGATCGTGACGCTGCCACGGGGCGAAGCCGACGCGGACGCGACGGCGGAGCCGGTGCTGGCCGACGGCGAGGGGGCCACGCGAGATCTCGCTGATTCCATCCGCGCGGTGGAGGCGGACCTGGGTCTGGAGGTCCGCGAGCAGGTCGCCGCTCCAGCGGCGTCGGAAGCCCAGCGGGCCGAGGCAGTCGCGCGCGACGAGTCCGATCCCAGCGCGTCGGTGCTGGTGGTCGAGGACAACCCCGACATGCGCAGCCTGCTCACCCGCCTGATCAGCCGGGAGTTCGACGTGGACGAGGCCCGGAACGGCCGCGAGGCGTTGGAGCGCATGGCGATCGCACGTCCCGATCTCGTGCTCTCGGACGTGATGATGCCGGAGATGTCGGGGCTCGAGCTCTGCTCGCGAATCAAGTCGGACGAGGAGACGCGAGACATCCCCGTCGTGCTCGTGACCTCGAAGGCGGAGCACGAGATGAAGATCGAGGGGCTGGAGCTCGGCGCCGACGACTACGTGACCAAGCCCTTTCATCCCCGCGAGCTGCTCGCTCGCGTGCGCGCGCAGGTCCGGGTTCGCGGCCTGCAACGCGCCCTGGCCGATCGCAATCGCGCGCTCGAGCGTGCGCTCGAGGATCTGAAGGCCGCGGAGGTGCAGCTCGTGCACTCCGAGCGCCTGGCTGCGGTGGGCGAGCTGGCAGCGGGCATTGCGCACGAGGTCAACAATCCCGTCAACTTCGCGCTGAACGCCGCCCGCGCCATGGATGCGAGCCTGATGGAGATCGATGCCGTTCTCGAGGCGATCGCTCCGACCGGCGAGCTGCGCGAGAAGATCGAGTCCGAGCTGGCCGAGTGCACCGACACCCTGCGCGAGCTGGCCGGGATCGTCGGCGAAGGCCTCGGACGAACGCACTCGCTCGTCGGCGACCTGCGCGACTTTGCCGCGCCAGGTCGGAGACCCGGGACCCGCGGGCCCATCGATCTGCGCAAGTCTGTGAGCTCGACCCTGGCGCTGCTCGGCCACGGGCTCGGCGAGCTGGACGCCCGGGTGAGCTTCGACGCCACGGGGCCACCGGCGATGATCGAGGGGGACCGCGCCGCGGTCGGCCAGGTGCTCCTGAACCTCATCAAGAACGCCGCAGAGGCGATGGTGGGGCACGGGGGCGAGATCACCATCTTGATCGAGACGGGCGACAGTGAAGTCAGGCTCTCGGTGCGCGACCAGGGGCCAGGCTTCGAGGATGCGGATCGTGCGCGCCTCTTCGAGCCCTTCTTCACCACCAAGGAGTCCGGTCGTGGTACTGGCCTCGGTCTCTCCATCAGCCATCAGATCGTTCACGAGCACGGTGGTCGCATCGAGGTCGAGAGCCGGCCGGGCGAGGGCGCCTGCTTCACGATCGTGCTTCCACAGACCCGCACGCACTGAGCGCGGGCAGCGCGTTTCAGCTCCGCCCGAGGTTCGACTCCCAGCTCTGGAGCACACGGTCGGTGTACATGACCGGCAGGCCTCGGCCGCTCCTGAGACGTGCGGCGATGCGCGTGGGGCCTTCGTTGTAGGCCGCGATGGCCGTGGGGATGTCGCCGAAACGCTCCACCAGTCGCTCCAGATAGGCGACGCCCAGGCGGACGTTGGCGACGGGGTCGAGCAGGGTCTTGGGACCGCGCCATTCCAGACCGATGTCCCGGGCGACGGCCTCGGCGGTGCTGGGTCGGAGCTGCATCAGCCCGATCGCGCCGGCCCTCGACTCGACGAAGTTCCGGCCGCTGCTCTCCACGTGGATCACCGCCAGGATCAGCTCCAGCGCCAGGGGCGATCGCTCGGCCTCGTCCAGGATGGAGTGGACGAGCGCATCGGTCTCTCCGGCCGTGAGCGCCGTGTTGCGTTCGGCCAGGAATCCGCGAACTCGAACCTCGTCGGCGCTCATCCGGGCGACGGGTTGCGGGGCCGGGGCATCCGGCACCAGCGATTCGTGGAGGTCCAGACCGCCCGACAGGCAGGCGAGGCCGATCGCGCTGAGCGCGAGTACGAGCGGACGGCGGTCCATACGAGACTCCCTTCGGCAGCCGTTCGACCCGTCCGCGATCCGCTGATCGCAGGTGTGGGCACTGGCTTTGCGTCACCGGCTTTCACCGGCTTTGCTCTTGTCGAGGAGCTGGCATGTCCTTGGGCAGATCTGCCTCGCCAGCTCGGCGGCGGTGGCCGAACCACTCGCCGCTGGTCCACTCTATCGACTGCAGCACCGTGATCTTGAACACTCTTCGACCATCGCGGCGTCCACCCCGACGCTGCTAGAATGCACGGCGTGAGCGCAGCGAAGACCGCACGCAACAAGTCGGCGACGGAGAAGACCGCCGCAAGGAAGAAGGCGACGAGGAAGAAGTCCGCGCGCAAGAAGGCCGCGCGCAAGAAGTCCGCCCGGCAGAAGTCCGCTGCACGAAAGCGCCTCCAGGTGGCCAAGGAGGCGCGCGGGCTCGCTGCCGACGAGCTGCAGCTGGCCACCGACGCGCCCGAGCTCGGCGGGCTTGCCGACGACGTCGTACGCGCTGGCGGCGTGGCCATCGCGGCCTATCGCGAGCCGCTCTCGGGGCGGCCGATCCTCATGGCCGCGTTGCCCGTGAAGGCGGTCGATCCGACGCCCTTCCAGCGCGATCTCTCGCCCACGCACACCAAGCGGCTGGCCCAGAAGATCGAGGAGAGCGGTTCGTTCCTCGATCCCCTGATCGTCGTGCGCGGCGAGGAGGGCCGCTTCTGGACGCCGAACGGGCGTCATCGCCTCGCGGCGGGCAAGGTGCTCGGCCTCCAACAGATCACCGCCCTCGTCTCGCCCGACGAGGACCTCTCGTTCCGGATCCTCGCCCTGAACACCGAGAAGGCGCACAACCTCAAGGACCGCAGCCTCGAGGTGATCCGCATGGCGCAGGCGTTGAGCGAGCGCAAGAAGCGTGCGCGCGAGGCGGACTTCGGCGCCGAGTTCGAGGCGCCGGAGCTGCTGACTCTGGGCCTCGTCTATCTCGAGAACGGGCGCTTCGCAGGAGGCGCCTACAGCCCCTTCCTCAAGAAGGTGGATCGCTTCAGCTCGCGCACGCTGGCCGCCAGCCTGAAGGAGCGGTCGGGATTCGCTGCCCGCCTCCAGGAGATCGATGCTATTTGGTGACACTACCGAACCGCCGACGGGTG
>CAZQMY010000078.1:0-18153 GCA_964594405.1 uncultured Spirochaetaceae bacterium
GACCAGTTCTGGATGTAGTAGATGTCGTGCTCGATGCGCTCGTGGAGCGACGTGTTGCCGCGCCAGCCGTGCACCTGCGCCCAGCCCGTGAGGCCGGCCTTGACCTTGTGGCGGAGCATGTAGCCGGGGATCTCGCGTCGGAACTCCTCGATGAAGATCGGCCGCTCCGGGCGCGGACCCACGAGGCTCATGTCGCCCTTCAGCACGTTCCAGAGCTGGGGCAGCTCGTCGAGGGAGAGTCGCCGGAGGATGGCGCCGAGCCCCGTACGGCGCGGATCGTCGGGGGTCGCCCAGACGGGTCCGGCGTCGGCCTCGGCGTCGCGCTTCATGGAGCGGAACTTGAACATCGTGAACACCCGCCCATCGAGCCCCATGCGACGCTGGCCGTAGATGATCGGCCGGCCCGTGGTCGCGCCGATCGCCACACCGATGGCGAGCAGCAAGGGACAGAGCAGCGCGAGCAGGAGGGCGCTGCCGACGATGTCGAACGCGCGCTTGCGCACCGAGGCCCAGCCGACCAGGGGTGTGTCGCGGAGGCTCACGATGGGCAGCCCATCGAGGCTCTCCACCGAGCTGTGCAGGGTCATGATGTGCAGGAGATCCGGCGCGAACTTGACGCTGGTCACCTCGTCTTCGAGATCGGCGAGCACCTTGTCGAGCAGCATCCACTCGGAGCGCGGCAGGGCCACGATCACCTGATCGATGCGCTTGGGCTCGAGCGCCTGCTTGAGCTGGCTGTAGTCGCCGATCACGGGCACGCCCGCCACGTCGCGGCCCACGGCGCCGTCGGCAAGCACGCCCTCCACGCGCATGCCGGCCTGGGGGTGATCGTGGATGCGCTCGATGATCTCCTCGGCGAGCCGCCCGGCGCCCACCACCAGTGCGTACCGCAGGTTGAAGCCGCGCCGGCGCGCAGCCCGAAGTGCTCCGCGCACGAGCAGCCGTTGGCCGATCAGAAGCGAGGGCGCGAGGGCGCTGAAGATGAGCACCACGCCGCGAGAGTACGAGTGCGATCGCACGAAGAAGGAGATGCCCACGAGCACGAAGACGGCGGCGGCGCTCACGCGGAGCAGCTCGCCCGTCTCTCTCAGCGGCGAAGACAGCCGCTTGGGCTCGTACACGCCGTAGTGGTTCATCACGAGCCACCAGGTGGGCAGGATGACCAGAAGGACGTTGGCGTAGTCGCTGAGCGGAGGAACACCCGCCGGCGCCGGCAGGCCGGTCTCGAAGCGCAGCCAATGGGCCCCCAGCCACGCACTCCCCACGAGCGCGAGATCGGCGATCATCAGCAGGCCGAGAAAGACCTCGCTATAGCGATAGAGCACGGCAGCCCTCCACCCGCTCCTCCATCGACGCGCCGCCCGATCGCAGGGATACGGCTGCGCGCCCTGCCCCTCTGCAGCTTCGGCGGAAGACCACCTGGGCCGCACCCGAGATTACCGTCTCGAAATCGAGGCCCAAGGGGGTCAAACTCCGAGAGGCGATCGGGGGCTCAGGCCACCGCCACGCCCGCTTCTTCGGCATCCTCGTCGACTGCCCGGCGCAGCTCGTCGAGGAAGTCGGGGAGCGCCGAGATCACGCGGCTCCAGTTGGGGATCATCGGCGGCGAGCCGGTGGGATCGTTGACGAAGCCCAGCCCCGCCGCGCGCAGCGCGCCCGAGAATGTCTCCACCGCCACCTCCTCGGCGTGGCGATCGAAGTTCAGCCCGTTCAGCTTGGCGTCGTTGCTGTAGCTCGCGATGGCGTCCTGCGCGGTCCGCACATAGGCGGCGGTCATCGTGTTGAGGAAGCCCGCCTCGAACTCGACGCCATAGCTGGCGAGATTGCGGATCAGCGAGGCGGCGATGTCCACCACCATGCGATGCAGGCCGCGCGACGCATCCTCGGCCGACAGATCCTGATGCTTGTGGTCGTAGTTCTCGACCAGCTCGACCTGGCAGACCCGCTTGAGCGAGCAGTTGCGATAGACCTCCGCCAGTGTCCCCACCTCGAGGCCCCAATCCGCCGGGATGCGGTTGGCGCGCGCCAGGTCGGTGGTCATCGAGCACTCGCCCGCCAGCGGGTAGCGGAAGGACTCCAGGTACTCGAGCAGCGGGACCGGGCCGAGCACCGACTTCATGCTGCGCAGCAGCGGCGTCATGAAGAGGCGCGTCACGCGCCCGTGCAGCCGATCCGTGACCCGGCTGTAGTAGCCCTTGGCGAACTCGTAGTTCATGTTCGGATTCGCGGTCGGATAGCAGAGACGCGCCAACAGCTCCCGCCGATAGGTCAGGATGTCGCAGTCGTGTGTCGCGATGACTCGTGAGACGTGGGTGGCGAGCACATAGCCGTAGGCGAGCCAGTTGGCGCGCCCCTTGCCGTCCGGACCGGCGTCCAGACCCTCCTCGGCGAGCAGCTCGAAGAGGTGGCGGATCCGGGGGCCGTCGTTCCAGATGACGATGGGGCGGGAGCCATCGAGGCAGCGGACATCCTTGAAGAGCGCGATCATCTCACGGAACTGATCGATGTCCGCCGGGCCCGAGAGGCTGAGCACGAGCTGCCGCAGGTAGGGGACCTGCGTCAGCTCCTCGACGATGCCCTTGAGCGCCGGACCACGGGTCTCGGCGAAGAGGGACGGGAGCACCAGCGCGACAGGACGATCGTCTGCGTGTGAGACCAGCTCACGCTCGAGGCGGGGGACGTTGACTTCACCCAGGCGGTGCAGGGCGGTGATCACTCCGGTTTGGTGAAAGTCGGCCATCCGGCTGGGGAAATTCGCACCCTACCCGACGGGGGTCAACCGTCGTTCGCCCTCTCGGGGTGCGATTCGGGACGGGTGATCATGCGAACGAGGGGCTGGACGCCGCGGTTCGTCGCCTGCGCAGGCGGCGTGGCGCGGCGCTCAGAGCTCCTCGGTGGCCAGATGCCGGGCCTCTTCGAGCAGATCCATGGCCGCAGGATCGATCTCGAAGAACTCGATCCCCACCTCGAGGGTGATCGGGTCGGTATCGGTGGCCCAGACGACCTTGCCGGTGGCCACGACCGTACGGTCGCCCACGTTGAAGGTCACGCGCAGCACGTCCCCGAGGTTGATCTCGCAGCCCACCGCTTCGAAGGCGATGCCTCCGGTCGAGACGTTCTTGCTGACGGCCAGCCGATCGCCGTGGTCCAGCTCCGCAAAGGAGATGACCTGATCCGTGGGGATGCGGTGGTACTTGCGCCGTTCGCTGCTCTCGGACACCTGGATTCGACCCCTGGCGCGGCAATTGCGGGCATGCTCGGCCCGCACTTGCCCCCTCATCGGCCTGCGATCGCGCCCCCTTGAGAAGGAACGGCAGCACGCAAGCAGGTGCGGCGCCGTGCCGTCGCCAGCCGGGCGGCGCCCGATTCGAGGGAGCGTCGGGCGACGGATCGTCGGCGCATCAGCCCTCGCTGAAGAGCTCGAGCTGCTCATCGGCGGCACCCGCCTCCGCGAGCCCGGCAACGGTCAGCGAGATCCAACGCAGCTCCTCGTAGCGGTCCACCTCGGCTCGGGCGAGCAGCACCCGCGCCGTCTCGTCGATCCGTGCCGCTGGGCCGACCGGTTCCCCGAGGGTCATGCTCCGCGTGGCCTCGCGCCCCTCCGCCCCGCGAAGCTTGAGCGCGACGCGGCGCGCACGAAGGCCCTCTCGCTCGAGGGCCCGGGCGAGCGCCTGGGCGAGCCTGCCCAGCACGGCGTGGACGCCCGCGAGATCGAGCCCGCCGGACTCGATGCGGCTCTCCCGGGCGAAGCTGCTCTGATGCCGGCTCTGTCGTACCCGCTGATGGTCGATGCCCCGGGCGTACTCGAGCAGCGCCAGGCCGTGATTGCCGAGCTCGGCCTCCAGCATCCGCTCATCGAGGTCGAGCAGCTCCCCCACTCGGGAGGCGCCGAGTCGGGCCAGCGACTCGACCGTGCGCGGCCCGGCGCGCGGCAGCTCGGAGATGGGGAGCGGCGAGAGGAAGGCCCGGACCTCTTCGGCACGAACGCGCCGAGTCCCCGCCTCACCCGCATGCCGGGCGGCCAGGCGGGCCAGGAACTTCGCCGGACCGATGCCGGCCCGTATGGGCAGCTGCATGGTCTTCCCGACCTCGTCCCGGATGGCTGCCGCGATCTGCTCCGGCGCCTCGCGGTAGGCGCCCACGTCCAGATAGACAGCGCCGAGGCCGTCCTTCTCGAGCCCGTCGACGACCCGGCGGATGCAGACAGTGAGCTGCCCGGACGCCTCCCGATAGGCCGCCATGTCGGTGGGGACGAAGGCCGCGTCGGGGCAGAGCGAGAGGGCCTCGCGCATCGGCATGCCCTCGCGCACTCCCGAAGCACGCGCTTCGCGGCTCGCGCTCTGCACCTTTCCGCGGCGATCGGGATGGCCGCCGACCAGCACCGCGCGGCCGTCGAGCGAGCCGTCTGCAGCGCGCGCGACCGCCGCATAGAAGTCGGGGACCTCGGCGTAGAGGATGGTATCGGCTCCGCTCACAGCGCGGGCTCCAGGGCGAGCGCCGCGCCCCCGTCGCCGCGATCGAAGAGCCGCTTGGTGAAGACCAACGGTCCCGACCTGTCGTGCCAGCGAACGAAGCCGTCATCGTAGTGCGGATGACGTGGATGCTCGGACTGGCCCGGGAGCAGCATCCCGACGTTTCGATCGCGCGCAGCCAGATCGACACCGAAGCGATAGATCGCCGCCGCACCCACCGGATAGCCCCCGGCCCGCGCATCGTATTCGAACCCATCGAGGTGATACGCATCCGCGGGCAGCGAGAGCGCAGGCAGTGAGGGTGCGTCCCGACCCGCCGCTGCCGGCGCGAAGGGGCGCAGCATCAGCTTCTGCAGCTCGCCGAAGACCCAACGATCGCGCGCCGGACCCAGTCGTTGGCTCAGGCTGAGCCAGGTGTGCCGGAGGCTCGAGCGCACGGCGTCGCTCACGTCTTGGAGATCGGTCCAGCCCCCGGGCCTCGCCGCGCGATCCGATGCCACCACCACGGCCTCCGCGACCGAGATCAGATGCGTGTGAGGCAGCGTCGTGTAGCGCGCGTAGAGCGCATCGCCGAAGCGCTCGCGGAAGAGCGCGCTGCTGAAGTGCTCCATGAACACGGCGTAGACCGCAGCTCCCTGACTTGCGGCGCCCACGTCCCCATCCCAGCGGGCGAGCATCTGCGCCACCTCGCGCGCTTCCGGCCGCAGTCGACCACCCTGCTGCGAGAGTCGCAGCAGAGCGGGCACGACCTCCTGCGCTTGACCGCCGGAGAGATCGGGGGAACGTCCCAGCAGCTCGCCCAGATCGCCCCGCCGCTCGCCGCCGTCGGTCAGCCCCTCGAGCCGTCCGTGCAGGCGGCGCGATCGGCGACCGTCGCGCCACAGCCACTCGATGCGCGCGCCGCTCAGCCCATCGCCCACCTCTCCATCGGACGACACCAGCCAGATGCGATCTCCTCCGGCGGGCAGGCGCTGCGCGGGCAGCGCGGAGAACTCGATCGGCCGCCGCCAGTCGTAGCGCCGGAAGCGGCCGTGGACGGGAACGCCACCGGTCACCATTCGCCGTTCGGGCAGCCAGCCCGCCACATGCATCCCGGCCGCCCCCAGGACCTCCGCGTAGGTGACGGCTACCACCGGCTCGTGATGACGCTCGAGCGCGGCGAGCAGCTGATCCTCGCTGCCGGCCCGCATCAGCGCGAGCATGGACGCGATGCCGTTGCCCGGCTCCATTCCGGTCCACTGCAGCGCCAGCGGGCTGCGTGCAGGCCGCCCGGAATCGGCAGCGCCCTCGCCCTGCGCCGAAGGGCGGAGCAGGGGCCCGATCAGCGGCCCGTGCCGCGTCGCGCGCACGTCGAGCACCACCTCGTCGAATCCGCTCTCCCCCGCCCCGGTGCGCCGCACGCGCAGCCGCTCCTCGCGATGCTCGAGCGCCTCCCAGACGCTGCCGTTCTGGTAGTGCTGATCGCGCTCGCGGATCACCTCGTTGAAGAGATCGACGGTCATGGCGTTGGTCGGCGCGGCAAGCCAGGCCACACGCACGTTGCTGCCCGCCCAGATGACCGGGATGCCGGGGATCATCGCGCCGATCACGTCTAGATCGCCGGCGCGAAGGTGTACCTCGTGAAGGAGCGAGGGAACGGTCGGCGGCAGCCGGAGGTCGCCGACGAGCATGGGAGCACCGCTGCGGCTGTGCTGTCCCCCGAGCACCAGCGCGTCGCCGCCGCGGATCATCACCGAGCGGACCAGCTCGAGAGTGGGCGTGGGGCGCTCGTCCACGGGCAGCGACGGGCTGGTCTCGAGGAGCGCGAGCGGTCCGCTCTGCGGCACCTCAACCCCGCGTCCCCCGCTGCTCGAGGGCATGAAAGGCTGAGCGGGCTGGCCGCCGAGGTGTCGGGTCAGATCGTCGAGCACCAACCCCGTCTCGATGAGGTTGCCCGCGGCGAAGGCCACCAGCTTCTGGATCGCGATGGCATCGGCCGGCAGCCACGGATCGACGTCGGAGACGGCGCCGAGCAGATCGGCCGGGGGCGATACGGCTCCGCGGCGCAGGCGCTCCAACCTCCCGTTCACGCCCTCGGCGTAGGCCTGGAGCACCCGGAGCGTCTCGGGGGCGAGGCGTTCCACCTCGGCATCTGCGAGCCGTCCGATCCCGAGCGTGCGCGCCACGCGATCACAATCGAGCCCCGCCGACCCGCGCACCTCGGCCGTGGTGCCCCGGGCCAGGCGTCGGAGCCAGAGCATCTGGGCCAGGCGGTCCTGGGCGTGGACGAAGCCGAGCGCCACCCAGACGTCCCGCTCCTTGATGGCGGAGAGGTGCGGCACACCCCGCTCGTCGCGCGCGACCGTCACCGTACCCGTCACCCAGGGCAGATCGAGGCGCTCGCCGCGGGCGGCGTCCGGGAAGCGTCCCTTCTCGATAGGGAACGAGTGCGCCGCCCGACGGTCGACGTCGTACCGATGGACCGAGCTCGCGAGCAACACCAGCGCAGCGGCGGCGAGCGCCAGCACCCAGCCGAGGCGCTCTCCAGAGATGCGCGGCGTATCGGCTTCCTCGTCGGAACTCGCGCTCCGCCTCGGCACTCTGCGTCCTCCTGCATCGCCCCGCACCAGCGTCGTGCGCAGCCCCTTGCGCACCATTTTAGCCGCACGACCGTCCGGGGGCTGGTCCCGAGGCCCCTCATCGGCGACCCTCCCGCGTCCGCTGGCGAGTCCGGGCCCCGATCCCGGCCTCTGCGCGCGTAGCTCGTCGGTCCCCCTTCTTCGTGCATTCCAACGAAATGGAGTCCAACGCGTGGCAATCCGCAGTCTCGATGCTCTGCTGGCCGAGGAGGGCGTTCGCGGCAAGCGCGTCTTCGTGCGCGCCGATCTGAACGTCCCGATCAAGGAAGGCCGGATCGGCGACGACACCCGCATTCGCGCGAGCCTGCCCACTCTTCGCAAGCTCCTGGCGGGCGGCGCGCGAGTGGTGCTGGCCTCGCACCTCGGCAGGCCGAAGGGCAAGCGGGTCCCGGAGATGAGCCTCGAGCCCGTTGCGGCCGCGCTGGGTGCGCTGCTCGAGCGCAAGGTGCGATTCGTCGACGACTGCGTCGGCGACGCGGCCGAAGCCGCCAGCCGCGCCCTCTCGGACGGCGAGATCCTGCTGCTGGAGAACCTCCGCTACCACGAGGGCGAGACGAAGACCGACCGCGACTTCGCCGAGGGCCTCGCGCGCCTGGCCGAGGTCTACGTCAACGACGCCTTCGGCACCGCCCATCGCGCCCATGCGTCCACCGCCGGCGTCGCCGAGCTCCTCGAGCCCGCCGTGGCGGGCGATCTGCTGCGCTCGGAGATCGAGCATCTGGACGTCGTCCTCCATCCCGAACGCCCCCTGCTCTGCCTGCTCGGCGGGGCCAAGGTCTCTGACAAGCTCGGTGTCCTGCAGGCGCTGGTCCGCCGCGCGGATGTCGTCGCGATCGGCGGCGCCATGGCCTACACCTTCCTGGCAGCCCGCGGCGAGACCACCGGCGACTCGCTGGTGGAGCCCGATCGCATCGACGACGCCCGCTCGCTCCTGGGTGAAGCCGAGCAATCGGGAAAGAAGCTCTTGATTCCCACCGATCACGTCGTTGCCCGCGCCCTCGAGGAGGGCGCGGAGACGAAGATCGTCCAGGGCATCGAGCCCGGCTGGATGGGCGTGGACATCGGGCCAGAGACCGCCGCTCGCTACGCCGAAGAGGCCGGCAGCGCGCGTACCCTGCTCTGGAACGGGCCCATGGGCGTCTTCGAGATCGACGCCTTCGCGAAGGGCACTGAGACGGTGGCCCGGGCCGTCGCCGCTTCATCGGCCAGGAGCGTGGTCGGCGGCGGTGACTCGCTCGCCGCGATCAACAAGCTCGGGATAGGCGAACGCATCGGCCACCTCTCGACGGGCGGCGGCGCCTCCCTCGAATACGTCCAGGGTCTCGAGCTGCCCGGAATCGCAGCCCTCGACCGCTGAATCACCACCACCCGATTGGAGAATCCGGATCCCGCTCCGGTAGAAGGCCCCTCATGCGTACGCCGATCCTCGCCGCGAACTGGAAGATGCACAAGACCCGGCCCGAGGCCGAAGCCTTCGTGAGGGAGCTGCTGCCCCGCATCGCCTCGGCGACGGACGTCGAGGTGGTGATCGCGCCGCCGGCAACCGCCCTCGATCGCGTCGGCGCCGCCCTCGCAGAGAGCGCGGTCGCCCTTGCCGCCCAGGACGTGAGCCCCCACGAGGCCGGCGCCCACACGGGCGACATCTCGGCGGGCATGCTGGTCGAGCTCGGCTGCCGCTACTGCATCGTCGGCCACAGCGAGCGGCGCAGCGACCACGGCGAGGGCGACGCGCTGGTTGCCGCCAAGGCGAGCGCCCTGCTGGGTGCGGGCATCCGCCCGATCCTCTGCGTCGGTGAGACGCTGGCCGAGCGGGAGGCGGATCGCACGATGGAGGTGATCGGCGCGCAGCTCACCGGCAGCCTCGCAGGGATCAGAGCTGACGGGCTGCCCGAGCTGGTGTTAGCATACGAGCCCGTCTGGGCCATCGGCACGGGCCGCACCGCGACCCCCGAGCTGGCCCAGGAAGTGCACGCATTCATTCGCGCCCAGCTGCGCAGCGCGCATGGCGAAGTCGCGGATCAGATCCGGATCCAATACGGCGGCTCCGTCAAGCCGGAGAACGTCGCGGCCATCATGGCCGAGCAGGACATCGACGGCGCGTTGGTCGGCGGCGCCAGCCTGCAGGCCGAGAGCTTCGGGCGCATCGTCGACTACGACTGACGCCCGCGACGCGCCGAGAACAGGCGCCGCAAGCGCGAAGCCAGGGACAGAGCCGGGTACGAGCCCCGGCAAGAAGCCAGAGAAGAATGCAGAGCGAGACAGAGAGCGCAGCTGAAGCGATGCCGCGGGCCGGCTCCGCGGCACGCCGCGCTCGGGAGAAGATCGAGCCATGATGACGGTCGTCCTCGTGTTGCACTACATGGTGTGTGTCGTGCTCATCACTGTGGTCCTGCTCCAGCGCGGCAAGGGCGCGGACCTCGGGGCGGCACTCGGCGGCGGCGGTGCGAACACCATGTTCGGCGGCCGCGGTGCCGGCAACTTCCTCACCAAGCTCACCACGGGCAGCGCAGTGCTCTTCATGTGCACCAGCCTCAGCCTCGCCTACCTGGATGACGACGACGAGCGCCTCTTCACGGCCAGCGAGCTCGAGGCCGTCGAGACCGAAGTCCCGGGCACGGACGAGGCAGCCGAGGCCACCCCGGTGGGTGAGCTCGAGGAGATCACCCCCGACGAGTACGGCCTCGAGGAGATCGAGCCTCCCGCCGTCCAGGACGAGTCGGCGGCCGAGCCGACCCCGGAGTAGCGGACCGCGGCGTCCGCGAATCCGCGTCCCAGGGTGGGCGAGGCGGTCAATTTTGTTACTTTCCCGCGGCTCCGAGCAGGGCCCGCACGGCGGGTCGGCCCTCACCGACCCGAAGCCCGCGCCGGTCCCTCGCCTTCCGAGCGCATACATCGCTCCGCATCGAGCTTCACGCGATCGAGATCCCGGTGATGTGCGAAGTGCGGCAGGACGATACGCGGCAGGATGATCTGCAGCAGTACGACAAGCGTGAACGGACCGCGTGCGGCGGTGGCGGAACTGGTAGACGCGCCAGCTTGAGGGGCTGGTGGGCGCAAGCCCGTGGAGGTTCGAGTCCTCTTCGCCGCACCATTCTTCGATGCGCAGGTTCGTGTGACTGGCGCTGCCTTCCGGATCAGACGATCGTCCAGCCCCCGTCCACGGCGAGGGTCTGACCCGTGGTGAAGCTCGAGGCAGCGGAGGCCAGATAGAGGAGCGCGCCGTCGAGCTCGCCCGCGTGGCCAGGCCGGCCCATGGGCGTACGACTCTTCATCCAGCGCTCGCTCGACTCGTCTCCGAACATCTCGCCCGTCATCTCGCTCTCGAACCAGCCCGGCGCGATGGCGTTGACGCGCACCCCTCGCCTCGCCCACTGTGCCGCCATCTCCCGCGTCATGTTGATCACCGCGCCCTTCGACGCGGCGTAGCCGGCCTGAGGGATCTGGCCCGTCCCGACGAGGCCGAGCACCGAGGCGACGTTGACGATGCTGCCGCTGCCCCGCTCCACCATGGCGCGGCCGAAGGCGCGACAGCAGAGGAACGTGCCGCGCAGGTTCACGTCGACGACACGGTCGAAGCGCTCGGGCGTCTCGTCCTCGATCTTGACCACGTCCGTGATGCCGGCGTTGTTGACCAGGACGTCGACCTGACCGAAGCGCTCGAGGGTCACGCCCAGCAGCGCATCCACATCCTCCTCCCGGCAGACGTCGCATTGGAAGGCCAGCGCGGTCCCGCCCGCAGCGTCGAGCTCTGCGGCGAGCTTCTCGAGGCGATCGACGCGGCGGGCCGCGAGCACGACATTGGCGCCCGCCGCGGAGAGCGCCCGAGCGAAGCTCACGCCGAGGCCCGACGATGCGCCGGTCACGACGGCGACGGCGCCTCTCAGATCGAAGAGTGAATAGGGTTCTCGCAGCTCGCTCATGGCCTCGCCCTGCCGTCTCGGATCAGCTCTCCCGCGCGGCCTGCGCGCGACGAGCGAGGCTGCGCTGGATCCAGCTGCGATAGAGGTCCTCGGGGTGGGCACCCGTGATGGCGGAGGCATTGTCGGCCAGCCGCATGGCGGGCGCGCCGGTGGCGCCACACTCGAGCGCCTCGTTGTGGTCGTCGATCACCTCCTGCAGGATCGAGGGATCGTTGCGCGACTCGAAGGCCGACTCGGGCAGGCCGACCTCCTTCCAGAACTCGAGCAGGTTGGCCTCGCTGGTGATGTCGCGATTCTCGGTGAAGTAGGCGCGCATGAGCCGCTCGTGCAGACGCTCGAAGGCCTCCTTGCTGATGCGACGAGCCGCCTTGCTCACCAGATGCGGCGGGATGCTGTGCGAAGGCGGCGGCTCGTCGCTGGCCCAGACGCGGAACTCGCCGCCGTCCGGATCCGCTGCGGGTCGCGCCCACGACTCCGTGTACGCGCGGAACTTCTCGAGCGCGGCCTCCGGATCGCGATCGCTGCGCGGTCGGGGGCGAAGCAGATAGCTCTTCCATTCGAATTCGACCTGTCCGGCGAACTCCTCCTCCAGTCGACGCAGGCGCACGGCCGCGTTCAGGCACCACGGTCAGAGATAGTCGGAATAGACGATGAATCGGATCGGTCCGGCATCTTCCGTGGCCATGCCGCTCACTCCTTCTCCGAGAGCGCCCGATAGCGGCCGCCCCAGTAGAGCAGCGGGTGGCCCTCCGAGTGCTCGGCCCAGAGGATCTCGCCCAGGTAGATCACGTGATCGCCGGCCTCGTAGGTGCTCTCCAGCCGACAGTCGAGCCTGACGATGGCGCCGTCGATGAGCGGCGCTCCGGTCTCCGCCGTCCCATAGGCCACATCGACGAAGCGGCTGCCCTCGGTCTTGCTGCTGGCGAAATGATTCGAGAGGTCCTGCTGATCGGCCGCGAGGACGCTCACCCCGAAGCATCCTCCCTCGGCGATCATCTTCGTCGTCGTGGACTGCCGATTGGCGCAGACGGTGACCAGGGGCGGTGAGAGCGAAGCGCCGCTGAAGTCGGAGACCGTCATGCCGTGGACCGCATCACCCACCCTCGCCGAGACGATGGTGACGCCCGTCGCCCAGCGCCTCAGACAGGCGCGGAAGCTCTCTTCATCGATGGCCACTGAACTCCCTCTCCGATCACGATGCGCCGGGAACCTGCGAAGCGCTAACTCTAACACGCCGCGCTGGGCATGCTCTCAGCGTCCCGGCGCCGGCATCACGAGCGCGAGCACGAGGTCCATGACGTTGGTCCCCGTCGGCCCGGTGCGCAGCGCGGCACCCGCAGCCTCGAGAAAGGGGTTCGCGTCGTGCCGCGCGAGCGCGCGACGCGCATCGAGTCCGAGCGTCCGTGCGCGCGACATCAGCTCGAGGTCGACCACGCCCCCCGCCGCGGTCGTCGGACCATCGGTTCCATCGGTGCCGCCCGCCAGCAGCGTGACCCGCGCCTCGCCAGCCTCCTCGAGCGCCAGTCCCGCGGCGAGGGCCAGCTCCTGGTTTCGACCGCCGAGTCCGTGCTCGGGGCCCAGTGTGACGACGCTCTCTCCCCCGGCCACGATCAGCAGGGGGCGCGGCGCATCCGTGGCGGCGGCGAGCGCGGCGAGCCTCCGCCCCATCGGCGCGGCCTCACCCGCGAGACACTCCCCCAGAGCCACGACCTCGAGGTCGCGGGCGCGCCCCGAGCGCTCGATGGCGCTGCGCGCGTCCGCATTGCGCGCCACGATCTCGTGGTGGACCCGCGCGAGCCGCGGGTCTCCGGGTGAGACGCTCTCCGGCAACTTCCCAGCGACTCCCGCACGCAGATGCGCAAGGACCGCCGCGGGCATGCGCGCCTCCAGGCCGCGCGCTCGCAGGACCTCGAGCGCGTCGGCATAGCGCGTCGGATCGCCGATGCAGGGGCCGGATCCGATCACGTCGAGGGGATCTCCGACGACGTCCGAGACGACGAGCACGATCACCTGTGCGGCGTGCGTCGCTGCGCCGAGCCGGCCTCCGCCCACGCGAGTCAGGTGCTTTCGGACGCAGTTGAGCTCGCCGATGTCGGCGCCGCTCTCGAGCAGGAGCCCGGTCGCTTCGGCGAGCTCGTCGGCAGAGAGGCCTGCCGCGGGCGCGGAGCCCAGGGCCGACGCACCACCGGAGAGCAGCACGAGCAGGCAGTCGTCCGCGCCGCAGGACGCCGCCAGCTCGATCAACCGGTCGGCTGCCTCCGCCGAGCGCGCATCGGGCACGGGATGACCGGCCTCGAGCTGCGGCAGGCCGAGCCCCGGACGCGCATGCCCGTCCTTCGTCACGACCAGTCCATCGCGGATCCGTTCGCCGAGCACGTCGCAGGCCGCCTGCGCCATCACGCTGGCCGCCTTGCCCAGCGCCGCGACGACGACCTGCCCCTTTCCGGAGAGCGATTGCCCGGCGATGCGAACGCTCCCGCCTTCGACGACGATGGCGCGGCGCGTGGCCGCATCGGCGTCGACCGCCCGCAGGCCGATCTCGAAGAGCGTCTCGAGAGTTGCCCGGGCCTGGCTCATCGCCGATTCGATCAGCCGGCGCCGCCGTCCGCGGCCGACGATGCTTCGTCCATCGCGCCGCCCAGGAGACGACCGGCCGGGCCCGACGAGATGGTCGGCGCCATCTCCTTCCCTGTATCGCCTGCGCTCGCGTCGGCCTCCACGCTCGTGTCCTCGGCGACCTCCGCGCTCCTGGCCATTTCAGCGTCCGCCTCCATCTCGGCCAGGGACATCGCGTCACGCCGCGGCAGCAGCCGGATCTCGATGCGCCGATTCAGCGAGCGGCCCTCGGGCGTATCGTTGCTCGCGAGCGGCCGGTACGAAGCGTAGGAGACGGCGCTGAGGCGATCACCGTCGACGCCCTCGTCCAGGAGCAGCCGGACCACGCGCGCGGCGCGCGCCCCCGCCAGCTCCCAGTTGCTGGGATAGCGCCTGGCGAGCCGCCGACTGATCCGGCGATCGTCGGTATGGCCCTGGACCTCGATCATGTGATCGAGCTTTCGGAGCTTGTCCGAGACACTGGTCAGGACCTCACGCCCGATCGGGTCCAGGTCCGCCGAGCCGGAGGCGAAGAGGACGTCGTCGGAGACGTTGAGGCGGATCCCTTCGCGCAGCTGCTCGATCTGGATCTGGCCTGCGGCGAGCTCCTTCTCGAGATCGGTCACCAGATCCTGGTAGGTCCTGCCCAGCCGGTTGACCTCCTCCTCGGCCTGTGCGAGCGCTGCCTGGGTCACCGCCAGATCCTGGGTGGTCGCGCCGAGATCGCTGGAGAGCTTCGTGGCGCGCACCTCCAGCTTGCTGGCCCGCTCCTCCAGGCGCACCTTCTCGATGCGCAGGTCCTCGTACTCTTCCAGGGCGGTGGAGAGCTCTTCCTCCAGGCTCTTCACCGAAACCTCGAGCGCCTCGACCTTCGCCGTGAGCCGGTCGTTGTGAAGGGCGAGGCTGTCACGCTCTCCGAGCAGCGAATCATGCGTCCCGCTGCCCACGCACCCCGTCACGCCGAGGCCGAGGAGCCACGGGGCGCTCCATACGAGGGAACGGGCTCGAACCCGCTCAGACCACGCCGGCCGCCTCCCCACCGGCGGAGAGGGCCGCTGGGTCGGACGGATTCCCGACCCCGTCTCCATACGCTCCGTCGCTGTCTCGGTTCGGTAGGAGGGTGTGCTTGAGCGCTTCATCGATCGTCCCCACGAAACAGAGCTCGAGGCCCGTCAAGAGGTCCTCGGCGATCTCATCGACGTCACGCCGATTCTGCTCGGGAAGGATCACCTTGCGGATTCCGGCGCGCTTGGCCGCCAGGACCTTCTCCTTGATCCCACCGACCGGCATCACTTTACCACGCAAGGTGATCTCGCCCGTCATCGCCAGCTCGGGTGTGACCAGCCGACCAGTGAGCGCCGACGTGAGCGCCGTCACCATGGCCACGCCCGCGGAGGGACCATCCTTGGGCACCGCGCCGGAAGGCACGTGGACGTGGATGTCCCGCTGATCGAAATCCGCCTCGGGATCGAGGCCGAAGTCCTCGGATCGGGTGCGAAGCCACGAGCGCGCCGCCTCGACCGACTCCCGCATCACGTCGCCCAGCGACCCCGTGAGTCTCAGCTCGCCCCGACCCGGCATATGGGTGGCCTCGACGAAGAGGATGTCGCCACCGGCCGGCGTCCAGGCCAGGCCGACGCAGACGCCGGGCTTGTTGCCCTGCTCAGCAAGCTCGGGCTCGTACTTGACGGGACCCAGCAGCTCTGCGAGATCGTCCGGCCCCACCCTCACGGGGCCCTCGAGCCCGCCCTCGGCCAGACGCCGGGCGAGCTTTCGGCACACGCCGCCGATCTCGCGCTCGAGGTTGCGCACGCCCGCCTCGCGGGTGTAGCGCTCGATCAGCCCCGCCAGGGTCTCTTCGTCCATCTCGAATTCGAGGCTGCCGATGCCGTTCTGCGCGATCTGCCGCGGCAGCAGGAAGCGCTTGGCGATCTCGATCTTCTCCTCGAGGGTGTACCCGGGGAGCTCGATCACCTCCATCCGGTCGCGCAGCGCGCTGTGCACCGGATCGATCAGGTTCGCGGTCGCGATGAAGAGGACCTGCGAGAGATCGAAGGGCACTTCGAGGTAGTGGTCGCTGAACTCCGAGTTCTGCTCGGGATCGAGGACCTCGAGGAGCGCGGACGAAGGATCACCGCGCCCGTCCGAGCCGATCTTGTCGATCTCATCGAGCACCATCACGGGATTGCGCGTGCCCGTCTTGCGCAGCGACTGGATCAGGCGACCGGGCAGCGCCCCGATGTAGGTGCGGCGATGACCACGGATCTCGGCTTCGTCGCGCACGCCCCCGAGCGAGATGCGCGCGAACTCGCGGCCCAGGGCCTTGGCGATGGAGCGCCCGAGGCTGGTCTTGCCAGTGCCGGGCGGGCCGACGAAGCAGAGGATCGGGCCGCGCAGATCGCGCTTGAGCGAGAGCACCGCGATGTACTCGATGATGCGATCCTTGACCTTTTCCAGGCCGTAGTGGTCCTCATCGAGGATGCGGCGGGCCTCTTCCACATCGAGACGATCCTCACTCAGTGCGGACCAGGGCAGCTCCGTCATCCATTCGAGGTAGCTGCGGATCACGCTGTGCTCGGCCGCCGCGGAGGGGGTCTGCGCCAGCCGGTCCACCTCGCGAAGGGCCTGCTTCTGCGCCTCCTCGGTCATCCCCGCGGTCTCGATCTTCTCCCGGAAGCGGTCGAGGCTCTCCTCTGTGTCCTCGGTCTCGCCGAGCTCGCGACGGATGGCTTCGAGCTGCTGGCGCAGCATGTAGTCCTTCTGCGTCCGGCCCATCTCGCTCTGGACCTTCTGCTTGATCTCCGTCTCGATCTCGAGGGCCTGCCCCTCCTTCGTGAGCTGGCGAAGCACCTCCTTGAGGCGCTCGGGGACGTCGGTCATGGCGAGCACCCGCTGCTTGACCGGCACCTCCAGCTCGAGGTTCGACGCCACGAGATCGGCCAGCTTCGATGGATCCTCGAGGTTGGCCACCAGGACCTGGAGCTCATCCGAGAGCCGCGAGCTCTCCGAGACCAGGGTGGCGAACTGGCTGGAGAGGTTGCGCGTCAGCGCCTCGACCTCGACCGACTCCAGATCACCCTCTTCCTGCATCAGCTCCACTCGCGCGCGCAGAAAGGGATCCGAGGCGGTGAACTCGCGAAGGTGGACACGGCAGACGCCCTGGACGAGCAGCCGGTAGGAGTCGTCCGGGAACTTCAGCATCTTCACGACGCGAAGCACCGTCCCTACATCGTAGACATCGGAGGGTCCGGGCGGCCCGTCCACCTCGTGCCGCACCGCCGTGCAGACCAGCAGGCGGTCCGGACGCACGAGCACCTCGTCGATCAGCTTCTGGGAGGCGGGTGTGTTGACGAGCAGGGGCGAGAGGAGGAAGGGGAAGAGCACCGTGTTCTTGAGCGGAAGCACGGCGAGCTCTTCCGGCAGGTCCGGAAGTCCCTCGTCTTCCTCGGCCGGCGCCCCGGTCTGGACGGAGATCTCCATTCCGCCCGTAAATCCCTGCCCGCCGGGTCGGATGCCCTCGTCGGAGTCATGCTACTCCTCGGGCACCTGCTCGAATTCTTCGTCCCGCTCGTCGCTCATTCGGTCTCCACGGCCACCTTGCGCCGGATCGGGAGCTGCTTGGGCAGTGTCACGGTGAGGAAGCCGTCCTCCAGGTGCGCGTTCACCTTCTCACGTTCGAAGGGCACAGTGATCCGGACCTCGCGCTCGAAGGGGCCGAACGCGATCTCCATCTGGTGCAGCCGACGCACCTCCGCGTTGGCGGGCACCTTTCGCTGCCCGCTGATGCAGAGGATCTCGCCATCCACGCCGACCCGGATGTCCTCCCCGCGCACGCCGGGAATCTCGGCGCGCACGAGGATGGCATCCGCGGTCTCGAAGATGTCCACGGCCGGCTGCCAGGTATTGCCTCGAAGCTGATCGGAGAAGTCGCCGAAGAGCTCCGCCATGGGTCTGTGGCGCCCGTGATCAGGAATCGCCCTTCTCCTCGGTGTACTCCGCGTCGATCACATCATCGTCGCTCGAGCCGCCTGTCGCCACATCCGGGCCTTCGCCCGGCGCATCTCCCGCGCCCTCTGCCTTGTAGAGGGTCTCGGCGAGACGGTGCAGCTCGGCCTCGACCTTCTGCCGCGCAGCGTCGAGGGTCGCCGGATCGTCGGACTCGAGGTCCTTCTTCGCGTCCGCCAGGATCCCCTCGATGCTGCTCTTGTCGGCCGCCTCCAGCTTGTCGCCGCTGTCGGCCACCATCTTCTCCGCCTGGTAGATGATGCCGTCGAGCTGATTGCGCTTCTCGATGGCGTCCCGGCGGCGGGCGTCGTCGGCCGCGTTGGCCTCGGCGTCCTTCACCATGCGATCGATCTCGTCGTTCGACAGACCGCCACTGCCCTCGATGCGGATCGACTGCTCCTTGCCGGTGGCCTTGTCCATGGCGCCCACCGAGAGGATGCCATTCGCATCGATGTCGAAGGTGACCTCGATCTGCGGCACGCCGCGCGGCGCCGGCGGAATCCCATCCAGGATGCACCGGCCGATCTCTCGGTTGTCCCCCGC
>CAZQMY010000079.1:0-3411 GCA_964594405.1 uncultured Spirochaetaceae bacterium
ACTCGGCCTCCGACACCGGGAGATCCCCGAAGCCCGATCCGAGCTGCATCCGATAGAAGGGCTGCAGATGCACGGGGATGTAGTGCACCTGGACACCGATCCCGCGCGCCCGAAGGGCCTTGAAGACGTGGGCGCGACCCGCTCGCAGTTGCGAGAGGTTCAAGCGGATCGGGTAGAGGTGCCAGGACGGCTCGCCCTGCGGATCCGCGGCAGGCAGCTCGATGCAGGGATGCGCGCTCAGCGCCTCGCGGTAGCGCGCCGCGAGCGCCCGCCGGCGCTCGAGCTGAGCGTCGAGGCGAGCGAGCTGCGAGCGACCCAGCGCCGCCGCGACCTCCGAGAGTCGATGGTTCCCCGAGAGGCCGTGCTGCTCGTACACCCAGGGCCCCTCTTGCTCCTCGTGCAGCGCCGGCGGAAGCCCGAGGCCCTGAAAGCGCCGATGGCTCCGCTCGATGCCGTGCTCGCGCAGGCAGACCACCTTGCGTGCCAGCACGGGATCGCGACAGGTCACGGCGCCGCCCTCTCCCGTGGTGATGTGCTTCGCGGGATGGAAGGAGAAGCAGGCCAGATCACCGATTCCGCCCGCGGGCCGACCGAGGCGGTCCGCGCCCAGGGCGTGACAGGCATCTTCGACCACGGCCACCGTCGGCCCCACCGCCTCACGGATCGCCGCCATGTCGCAAACGCGCCCTCCGAAGTGCACGGGGATGACGGCGCGGGTCCGAGGCGAGCGCAGCTGCGCGACGGCCTCCGGGTCGAGACAGAGCGAGTCCGCGTCGACGTCCGCGAAGACGGCCTTCGCCCCGCAGAGCAGCACTGCGTTGGCGGTGGCGACGAAGGTGAGCGAGGGTACGATCACTTCGTCCCCGGGGCCGATGCCGAGCGCAGCGAGCGCGAGGTGCAGGGCGGCCGTGCCGCTCGAGACGCTCACGGCGTGGTCCGCCTCGACACGCCTTGCCAGCGCGGCCTCGAAGCGAATCGCCTCCGGCCCCTGGGCCAGGTGGTCGGAAGAGAGCACCTGGCCGACCGCGCGGATGTCGTCGTACTCGACGCGATGACGCGTGTACGGAATCACGGGGCCGCCGGGCTGCGCACGCTGAACTCTGCCAGCGGCGGACGACGCGCCCATTCTCTCGGCGTCCCGCCGGTCAGCTCCACCAGGCGTTCGACCGTCAGCCACTCGCTGTTCGTATCGCTGGCGTAGACTATGTCGGAGCCCACCGCCGCGCCAGACAACGCTTCGGCGTCTGCATGAATCACATAGTACGAGGCCCGCTCGGTCGCCCGGGCGCTCTCCTCGCCGGTCATCAGGATCTCGTGCAGCTTCTCACCCGGCCGGACCCCCACCTCTTCGATGCGGGCCTTGGCGGAGATCGCACGGGCGAGGTCGACGACCCGCATGCTGGGAATCTTCGGGACGAAGATCTCGCCGCCCTCCATCTCCGAGAGGGCGAGCTCGACGAAGTCGACGGCCTGCTCGAGGGAGAGCCAGAACCGCGACATCCGCCGATCCGTCACCGTGAGCACGCCGGTGCGGGCCTGCTTCCGGAAGAGCGGGATCACGCTGCCGCGGCTGCCCATGACGTTGCCGTAGCGGACGCACGAGATCTTCGAGCTGCGATCGCCGCAGTAGACGTTCCCGTGAACGAAGATCTTCTCCGCGCAGAGCTTGGTTGCCCCGTAGAGGTTGACGGGGTTGACCGCCTTGTCCGTCGACAGGGCCACCACCTTCGAGACCCCGGCATCGATGGCGGCGTCCACCACGTTCTGGGCGCCCTCTACGTTCGTCTTCACCGCTTCCGCGGGATTGAACTCGCAGATGGGCACGTGCTTGAGGGCGGCAGCGTGCACGACGACGTCCACCCCATCCATCGCGCGCGCCAGGCGAGGCGCATCGCGTACGTCCCCGATGAAGAAGCGCAGGCGTGGATCGTTGCCGAAGGCGCGCGCCATGTCGTACTGCTTGAGCTCGTCCCGACTGTAGATCCGGATCGTGCAGCGAGGATCGCGCTCGAGCCTGCGCGTCACGAACGCCTGACCGAAGGAGCCCGTGCCTCCGGTCACCAGGATCGTGGCGCCGCCCACGCCGCGAGCGCCCTCCTTGCGTCCCCTCGTCTGCCTCTGGCGATTCCTGTTCTTCCCGGCCAAACCCATCCTCCCGCTCGTCCCGGGCGCGGTCACGCCGCCGCCGCCATCGGAACGCGCCATTCGGAGAGAGGCTCACCGCAAGATCAATGCCAGGTACCGGGCCCCGGGAGTGCGCTCATTTCGCCAAGAGGGAAGGATGTTCCCACTGCGGTTTCAGGATGCATCGATCGACGATTCACCATGCAAGCTGAAAGCCAGGGCGCCGCTAGGCCCGTGCAGAGACGAAGAAGGCCTTCTCTCCACGGGGCACCTGATGGGCCCGCGCCGCCCTTCGCCCTCGCCCCAGACGCTCTCGCTCCTCGGCGATCTGATCCATCTCCATCCGCGCCAGCCGGAGGATCTCGTCGCCCAGCTCGCGGGCCCGATCGAGCAGCGCCGCCGCGACCCCTTCCGGCCGGCGGCCTGCGAGGAGCACTCGCACGCGCTCGAGGCAGCGCTCGCGCTGGCCTTCCGCCTCGAGGATGGCCTCGGCGCCGGCGCCATCGAGCACTCGCTCCATCAAGGACTCCAGCGAAGCCACGAGCTCCTCCGCGGCCATGACGACTTCCTTGCGCTCACTCTCGCTCATCCATCCACCCTCCCGGTCCCGAGGCAGGAGCTCACCCGAACCGCCCTCAGACGCCCGGCGCGACGCCAGGCCGCTCCGGAGGATTCTGGGCCACCTGCTGCCACGCCTCGAGCAGGGGCCTGGTCACCTGCAGGCACTCGCCCAGCGCCGCATCGTTGCGATCGACGTTGGCGGTCACGAGCCGCTCCGTCACATAGGTGTAGAGGGCGTCGAGGTTCGCGGCGATCTCCCCGCCTGCCTCCATGTTCAGCGACTGCTGCAGCTCGTTCACGATCGCCACCGCGCGTGAGATGGACTCGGCCCTCACGCGATAGTCGTCGTCTGCGCTCGCCTTCTGAGCCCTGCGGATGAACCGCTGCAGACCCTCGTAGAGCTTCACGATCAACATCTCCGGAGTCGCCGTCCGGATCTCGACTTCTCTGTACCTGGCACCCAAATCCGTCTACCTCAATGCTGAAAGGAATCCTGCCTGTGACGACAGGTTGGAAACGATGAGCTCCATGGCGGTGAAGCGCTGCGTGAGCGTCTCCTCCCGCGATGCGATGCGATCCTCGTAGCGCTCGATGGAGTCGTCGATGGTGTCGAGCCGCGTCTGGTAGCCCCGCTCGCGCGTGTCCAGGACGCCATCGCCGATCGCGAGGAGCGGGTTCAGCGCCTCGACCAGGCCGGAAGCGAAGCCCTGGTCGTAGGGCTCGAAG
>CAZQMY010000079.1:3511-18131 GCA_964594405.1 uncultured Spirochaetaceae bacterium
CCGGAAGTCGCTGGCATTGGACTTGAGCGCCTCCTCGAGGACATCCCGGTCGATCTCCATCTTCCCGTCGTCGCCGAGGCGCAGGCCGACGCCCAGCGTGCCGCCGCCGACCTCGCCCCGTGCGAAGCGGTTGTTCGGGTCGCCCCGGAACTTGTAGTTGTTCGTGATGGACTGGTTCAGAAGGCCCTGGACCCGGCGCAGGGTCGAGTCGCTGCCCAGCGGACCCGACGCCTCCGTCGCCTCGTCGAACTCGACCTGCTTGTTGATGAAGTCAACCACGGCGTTGTAGGCATCCGCCATCTCTTGCAGCGCGGTGCTGATGCCCTCTACGTCCAGCTCGATGGTCACCGTGATCGGCTTCCGGCCTTTCGCCTCGTCGTCCGGGTCCTTGAACTCGCTGACGTTCCGCAGCTCGAAGGTCACGTCCGAGACGGCATCGTCGATGAAGTTCGTCGGGCGCGTGACCTCCATCTCACCGAAGATCGTGAAGATGGAGTCCTGCCCCTCCTGCCGAAGATCGTCATCCATCGCCAACACGGAAGTACTGCTGGCGGGGTCACCGTCGCCATCGTCGATCGCGACCTCGAAGTCGTTCTCCTCGCCGGTCGCCCCTGCTGTGAGCACCAGTCGCTGGGTGTCCCCGTTCCCTGCGCGGACGATCTCGGCTCGTATGCTCTCGTCATTGTCGATGTTGCTGTTGATCGCCGCCTTGACTTCGGCCAGCCCCATCGTACTCCCAGCTTCGATGGTGATGGTCGTGGGCGCATCCTCGTCGTCGGGATCGGCGCTCGGAAACGTGATCGTGAGCTTCTGCCCGGCCTCGAGGACCGCGGCGGCCTGATCGTCGTCGTACTCCTGCGAGAACTGCCGACCCTCACTCGCGAGCTGCTCCACGGTGACCTCGAACGAGCCCGGAGTCGCATCGTTCCGGGCCGTCGCCGTGGCGATGTCCTCGTCCTCGCTGCTGCCCTTGTAGCGAAGCAGCTCCTCGTCGAAGGAGGCACCGGTCCCGAGGAAGTTGCGGTTGTCGATGTCACGGGCCTTGTCCCTAAGGGTCGCGAGCAGGCCACGAAACTCCCGCATCAGTCCGCGCTGCTCCTCCACCTCGGCGCGGTTCGCCCGAATGCGCTGCAAAGGCGCCCGGTCGAGCGCGAGGAGGCCTTCGACGAGCGAGGCCGTATCGACGCCCGTGGCCAGGCCACCTACTCGCGTCCGGCCGCTCGAGCTGCCCGTCACCCCATCGAAAGACATGACTTCCCTCCCTGCCGAGCAGGTCGAGGACCGCAATCACGCCCGAGGACCAGGCGGTCCTCGGGCGTGCTCCGGGATCCCGAGCCGACCCCGGAGAGCTGCGCGCTCCGCGCCTAGCGAATCATCGCTAGCCGAGGAGCCCCAGCGCTGCCTGCGAACTCACGTTCGCCTGGGCCAGAACGGAAATGCCCGCCTGCTGCAGCACCTGGTTTCGGGTGAGCTCTGCCGTTTCATTAGCGAAGTCTACATCTCGGATGCGCGACTCTGCGGCAGTCGTGTTCTCGATAGCGACCGCCAGCGACCGGATCGTGGACTCGAGCCGGTTCTGCACGGTACCGAAGTTGGCTCGGAGCTGAGCCACCTCCGTGATCGCGCTGTCGATCAGGGCAAGCGCACTCTGCGCCTGCTCCTGAGTACTCACCGTGGTGTCGTCCGACAGACCGATGGCGCTGGCAGTCGCACGAACACCGGAGACCGAGATCTGGTTGTTGCTCGTATTGTCCGTGCCGATCTGGAACACGGTGGACGCACCGGTCACGAGCATCTGGGTCCCATTGAACTGCGTCACGTTCGCAATCCGGTCGATCTCCGCGCGGAGATCCTGGAACTCGTTGTTCACCGTGGTCCGCTCGGTGGTTCCGAGCGTTCCGTTGGCCGCCTGGATCGCCAGCTCGCGCATGCGAACCAGGATGCCGCTCGTCTCGTTCAGTGCACCTTCTGCGATCTGCAGGAGCGAGATGCCGTCGTTGGCATTCCGCTGAGCCTGTGTCAGGCTCCGCACCTCGGCTCGGAAGTTCTCCGAGATGGCGAGCCCCGCAGCGTCATCTGCCGCCCGCGTGATCCGAAGACCCGAGGACAGCCTACCCAGCGACTTCTGCAATCCATTGGTCGTGTTGACCAGATTGCGCTGGGCATTGATCGACGAGATGTTGTTGTTGACTCGAAGACCCATCGGCTTCGATCCTCCTTGAAATCAGGCACACCAGTCCGTGGTGCACCTCGGCTCCGCGCAGTCGTGTCACCATGGACACATCCGCGCGTTCCTCGCTCCGCCTGGGACTGCTCTCACGCCTGCGCCTCACAAGCGCTAGGACGAGCCGGTTCTGGCGAAGTCCTGCACGTTGAGTCGATCTCTGGACGCACTCCTCCCATTCGAGCCCCGCCTGCCCTTCGCAGATTCGGGACCGCCTGCCCACACGCCCGGCGCGGCCTTCACGCCCGGCGGATGCGCGAGTCCTTCCACGGCCCTCCGAACGTCTCTTCGAGACGCCCCGAGGACGTCGCGCCTATCGCGGGAACCGCGCGTTCCTGCCCGATTCCTCGCGAGCCACTAGCCGAGGAGCCCCAAGGCAGCCTGCGAGCTCACGTTGGCCTGCGCGAGCACGGAGATTCCCGCCTGTTGGAGCACCTGGTTTCGCGTGAGCTCCGCCGTCTCCTGGGCGAAGTCCACGTCTCGGATCCGTGATTCGGCTGCCGTGGTGTTCTCGATCGCCACGGCCAGCGACCGAATGGTGGATTCCAATCGATTCTGCACCGTACCGAAGGAGGCGCGCAGCTGGGCCACCTCGGTGATCGCGCTGTCGATGCGCCCCAACGAGCTCTGGGCCGCGCTCTGGGTCCCGATGCTGACCCCCGCGCTGACCCCGAGCGCGTTGGCCGTAGCGGATACGCCAGAGACCGTGAGGCGATCGTTGCTGGTGTTCTCCGTGCCGATCTGGAACGTCGTGCCCCCCGCCGTGAGCAACGGGAACGTGCCATTGAACTGAGTCACACTGGCGATGCGGTCGATCTCGTTCTTCAGATTGGTGAACTCGTTGTTCACCGTCGTCCGTTCGGTGGTGCCGAGCGTCCCGTTGGCGGACTGGATCGCCAGCTCGCGCATGCGGATGAGGATCCCGCTCGTCTCGTTCATGGCGCCTTCTGCGATCTGCAGAAGCGAGATGCCGTCGTTGGCGTTTCTGTTCGCCTGTTGAAGGCTCCGGACCTCCGCCCGGAAGTTCTCCGAGATGGCGAGACCCGCGGCGTCGTCCGCCGCCCGGGTGATCCGTAGACCGGATGAGAGTCGCCCCAGCGACTTCTGCAACCGCTCCGTTGTGTTGACCAGACTCCTCTGCGCGTTGATGGAGCTGATGTTGTTGTTGACGCGGAGACCCATTGGGCCAATCCTCCTTGATGTTTCGGCCGAGCCGCACTCCCTGGCGATTCAGCCGGTGTCCCGTTCCGTCGGGACACCTCGATGGCAGCATCAATTCAGCAGGATCAGAGCGCTCTGCGTGGAAACGTTGGCCTGAGACAGGATGGACACGCCCGCCTGCTGCAGGACCTGATTGCGTGTGAGCTCCGCCGTCTCGGAAGCGAAGTCCACGTCGCGAACACGAGATTCCGCCGCCGTGGTGTTCTCCACGGCGACGGCCAGTGAGCGGATCGTCGACTCGCGCCGATTCTGGGCCGAGCCGAAGGTGGCGCGAAGAGTCGAGACCTGTGAGATCGCACTGTCGATGGCGCCGAGGGCGTTCTGCGCCGCGCTCTGCCCGCCAACGGAGACCCCGGTGGACAACCCGATGGCCTGCGCGGTGGCCGACACGCCCGACACGATGATCTGGTCGTTCGAGGTGGCACCCGTTCCGATCTGGAACTCGATCGAGAGGCTCGAGTTCAGGATCTTGCGATCATTCACCTCGGTGACATTCGCGATGCGGTCGATCTCGGACTTGAGATCGACGAACTCGTTGTTGATGGTGGTCCGCTCGGCCGAGCCCAACGAGCCGTTCGCGGACTGCACCGCCAGCTCGCGCATGCGGATGAGGATGCCGCTCGTCTCGTTCAATGCACCCTCTGCGATCTGGAGGAGCGAGATGCCGTCATTTGCATTCCGCTGAGCCTGACGAAGGCTCGCCGCGTCCGCGCGGAAGCCCTCGCTGATCGCAAGGCCCGCGGCATCGTCCGCCGCGCGCGTGATGCGCAGTCCCGAAGACAGGCGCTGCAGCGAGTTCTGGACCCTCCGGGTCGAATCCGTCAGATTCCTCTGCGCGTTGATCGACGCGATGTTGTTGTTGACTCTGAGACCCATGGCCGCGATCCTCCTCGATGTCGCCGCCTCGACCCGTGATCCCGGTGGTCACTCCAAAGGGATCCGGATACTCGCCTCCGAAACGAGGGCGAACGATCCATGTGCGCACAGGACATCCCTGTCGCTGTCACCGCACAAGATCACCGCCATTCGGGGGGGGAAGGCGTACACCGAGCCTACATCGCAATCGCTGTGCCAAGGCCCCGAATGCCCCAGCGACCGGCAACCATCCTTCGGCCGCGTGCAACTCCTCGTTCAAGTCCAGGAGACCCGATTCGGGCACGAGCGCTTCAGCGCCTGGCCCCCGGATCATGTTTTTCATCCTGAACGGGAACGAATGCAATGCAACGTTCATGCTGAATGAGCGTTCCAGGCACTTGAAAGCGTGCCCATCTTGAAATGCGAATGTCTGCCAGGACCGGATGACCACCTGATGTCGTCTTGAATTTCGCCGAGTTGCGCGAGGCGGAGGCGCGAAGCGCGGCGGCGGGACCGCAGTTCCGCTCTGAAAGGCTGCAAGGTAGAATGCAGGCGTTTCGAGCTGGAACGCTCCATGGGCAGGATCGGCGCTCTTGCGCCGCTGAGTCGAGCGCCCGCCCTCGACCGGGGGGCACCCTTCTTGCACATCCCTGAGGTGCCGAATCGAAGGATCGGTGAAGCGATGGCTGCACCTCGAGATGGAGGTGCCTCGACGAGGAGCCCCGATGAGCGCCCCGCATCCCGGCAACGCCGGATCCTCCACGACCACCGAGAGACGCGACGAGAAGAAGGCCCTTGCGAAGGAGATGGAGGCGCGCTGGCGCGGATGGCGGATGAGCGTCAGCACCGTTCGGACCGGGCGGGATCCCGATGTCTGGGCCTGGCTCGACGATGGCCTGCGCGAGGGACTGCGTGGAAGGCTGGGGGCCGAGTACCCGCGCGCGGATGGTGGGCGTTTGCAGAGAGTGCTGATCGAGCAATCCGGGCGCCTCCTCTCCCACGCGATGGTCGAACACGGAATGGTGATGGCTGGGGATCGCCGGATCCCCTTCAGCCAGATCGGCCTGGTCTACACCGACCCCGTCGCCCGCGGCGAGGGGCTCGGTAGTCGCTGCGTTCGCCGTTGCATCGAGCTGGCCCGTGAGCGGGGGAGTCGACTGGTGCTGCTCTGGAGCGATCGAGTCGACTTCTATGCCCGGATGGGCTTCGCGCCCGGCGGCATCGAGCATCTCTGCAAGATCGACGAGGCCGTCTGTGAACGCGCCCTCTCGGCAGCCGCGAAGGGCGGATTCGAGGTGCGCAGGCCGGGGGGCGCGGACTGGGATCGCATGGAGCAGCTCTACCGCGCCAAGCCCGTGCATGTTGCCCGTCCCGAGGGCCAGCTCGCCACGGCTGCGCAGATCCCGGAGTGCGAGATCCGCGTCGCCTGCGAGGGGGAGCGCGTCATCGCGTACGCGGCCATGGGTCGAGGCAACGATTTCCCCGGCGTCGTGCACGAGTGGGCCGGGAACGGGCCCGCCGTCATCGCCTGCACCCGAGAGCTGGTCCGGCAGCGGCTCGCCTCGCCCGTCAGCACGAGCGGCCAGCCAGCCGGCCCCTACTTCCTGACCAGCGGCTCCTATGAGGAGGCGCCCTATCTCCTCCGCGCGGCGGGCGCCCGGGTGATCAAGCGGAGCTTCGCCCTCATCCGCATTCTCGAGCCCGAGGCGCTCTGGCGGACGCTGCGGGCGGGCTCGCCCCGCCTCGAGCGCACCGAGCTCTGTCCCGATAGCCCCGGGGCGTCGACGAGCTACGTCCTTCGAGATGGCCCCACGACGAGGCACCCGCTGGACCAGCCGATGCTCCTCGATCTCGCCTTCGGCACCGGGCGGGAGATCTGCGCGATCGAGAGCGCAGATCCCGAGCTCGCCACGGCCCTGCGCGCGCATTTTCCCCATCCGCTCTTCGTCTGGGGCTTCGACTCCATCTGAAGATGATCTGGCTCACCCGCATCGATGGAGAGCAGTTCATGCTCAACGACGATCAGATCCTCTACATCGAGGTGCCGCACGACACCATCATCGCCCTCGCCAACGGAGATCGATTGCGGGTGCTCGAGAGCGCCGACGAGATCGCCGAGCGCATCGCGCACTGGCGACAGCGTACCCACGGCCTCGGCATCCTGGGCGGCCTCGGGGTCGAGATGATCCAGGAGGAGGACTGAGGTGGATCCCGGCACCCTCTTCGGCCTGCTGATCGGAATCCTGGCCCTGGCCCTCGGGCAATTCCTGGAGGGTGGGCACATCGGCTCACTGCTGCAGCTCGCGGCCGGGGTGATCGTCGTGGGGGGCACATTGGGCGCCACCCTCGTCTCGGTCCCCCTGACCGATCTGCGCCGTGCGCTCGAGCTGCTTCCCCTGATCTTCCGGCGTCCGAAGCAGGTCGAGGCGAGCATCATCCAACGCTTCTACGAGATGGCCGTGCTCTCGCGCAAGGACGGCATCGTCGCCCTCGAAGAGGTCGGCGGTCGAGCACGCGGCGACTTCCTCTCGAGAGCCGTGGGGCACGTCGTCGACGGGACCAGCGATGCTCAGCTCGAGAGCATGCTCGAGCGGGACGTCGAGTCGCGCCGCGCGGCCGATCTCGCCGCGGCGAAGGCCTTCGAGACCGCCGGCGGCTATGCCCCCACCATCGGAATCCTGGGCGCCGTGATCGGGCTGATCCACGCGATGGAATCGCTCGCAGAGCCGAGCGACCTGGGCCGGGGGATCGCCGTCGCCTTCGTCGCCACCATCTATGGCGTCGGGCTCGCCAACCTCGTGCTCCTGCCCATCGCGACGCGCCTCCGACGCCTGATCCAGGAGAGAAGCATGCTCGACGAGATGGTCATCGAGGGCACGCTCGCACTCCAGGCCGGCCATCCGCCGCGCGCCATCGAAGCCAGGCTGCGGAGCTTCCTCAGCCACAAGCCATCGGAGGCGCCGGGTCGATGAGGGCCCGCGAACGGCGCGCCGACCCCTTCGACGTAGATGAAGGGCCCAGCACCGATCGCTGGCTGCTCTCGTACGCGGACTTCATCACCCTCCTGCTCGCGACCTTCGTCGTGCTCTATGCCATGAACGCGGCCGACACCGAAGAGCTGCGCGAAATGATCGGGGGCGTGCGCTCCGCCTTCGCGCTCGGAGACGCCGCCGGCGGGATCCTCGACGGCGAGCCCGTGGCAGGTCGCGCACGGTCCAACCGAGGCACCATCAGCGGCGAGGGAGAGACCAGGGCGCGCTTCGAGTTCCTGCTCCTCCGCGACCGCGTCGCGGAAGCGCTCGGAACGCACCCGCAGAAGGATGGGGAGGGCGGAGACGACAGCTACGACAACCCATACGGCGCCCGGGTCGCCAACACCGATCGAGGCGTCGTGGTCTCGCTCGGCGCGTCCGACTTCTTTCCCGGTGGAGGCGTCGAGCTCTCGGCCGAGGCCGAGGAAGCGCTCGAGCTGATCGCCACCGTGCTGCGCACCTCGACGCACCACATCCGAGTCGAAGGCCACACCGACGACCGCCCGATCTCGAGCCAGGCGTTTCCGAGCAACTGGGAGCTCTCGACGGCTCGAGCCGCACGGGTCACGCGGATCCTCTCGGAGCGTCACGGCATCCCGCCGACCCGCCTCGGGGCCGCGGGCTACGCCGAACATCGGCCTCTCGTGGCCAATGACACCGACGAGGGTCGTGCGATCAATCGTCGCATCGATATCGTGGTGCTCCACGACGAGACCGGCGCGCCCGTGGCCTCGGCGGAGGAGCAGGACGATTCACTCCGCGCGCTGCTGGACCGCTTGCCGCCGGTGGATGAGACCGAGGCGGCGGGGGCCCCCTGACGAGTCGGCTGTCCGGGTGCGCCGCCGCACGGCACGATCGTTCTGGCGGATCCTCAGCCGACCGGAAGCGTGACCCGAGCGGAGCGGTGCCCCGCTGTGCTCCAGAAGTCGAGTCGACCGCCGTGCTCGACGATCACCCGCTCCGCCAGGCGACCGGGCCGGAGTACCGGATCCGTCGATCGCTCCGCCGGGACTTCGAAGTCCGCCGGATCACACGACTCCATCGTCCACTCGACGATGGCGGCTTCGCCGACGACCCTGACCTCGACGGCCACTGACGCATCCGTGAAGCCCTCCTCCTCGCTGGCGCAGATGATCGAGGTCCCGACGTCGATGAATGCGTGAAGGAGCAGCTCGCGGCGCGCCCGCACCTCTGCCTCCGCGTCGCACCTCAGCGCCACTTCGAGCCCGCGCCCTGCGTCTCTGACGCTGCAGCGCACGGCCTCCTGGACGAGTGCACGGAGGTTCAGGCGACGGTCGGCCGCGTCGGCGCCCGCGGCCAGCTCGGCGATGCGCCTGGCTGCGTCACGAAGCCGCTCTGCGCCGACCTCGCAGTCGGTCAGCACGAGGGTCCCTTCCCGGCAGCGATCGGCGAGCTCGCCGCCCTCCACCCGGGAGCAGACGCATTCGAGCAGACCCGTGAGCTCGCCGAGATTGGCGAGGAAGAAGCTGCTGGCATCGGTCACATCACTCGCCAGATCGACGAGGGCGCCGCGAAGCGGCGCGGAGAGGGCGAACGCGGAGCGGAGATCGTCGTCGCCAGCGTCCTCCGAGGCCGCTCGAGCTCCCGTCCCGATCCGCGACGCAGGCCCGACGATCTTCATTCCCACGCGGATCGCACGGGTGAGCGTCTGCCCGTCCCGCTCCAGCCCGACCAGGAAGCGTCGCGCCCGCCCGTCGGGCGGCTCCTCGAAGGTCAGTGCGAGGACGCCCAGCCCACCCGAAGCATCGGCCAGGAGGACCAACCGCACTTCTGCAAAGGCCGGGGCAACCCGAGCCACGTCTTCGCGACTCCGGTCGCCGATGCTGAAGGCCCGCGCCCGCGAACGTCCCTCGTGGAGTGCCAGCGCGCGCCCGTGCAGCTCGACGGCCCGGTCTTCGTCCAGCCCCGGACCGTGGAGCCCGGCGACCACCAGTCGCTCCGGTGAGGGCTCGTCCATCAGCAGGACGCAGCGATTCGCTCCCGAGCGCTCCGCCAGGAGTTGCAGGAGATTTTCGACGAATCGCGCTCCTTCGTCGCCTCCCTCGATACACGTCCCGAGAAGCTCGAGGGGGTCGAGCTTCTCGGCGCAATCCGACGCTGTGCGGGCACGCGCCCGCTGCGACGCACTGCGCGGCTTCTCGGGCTCGCGGGCGTACAACACGGCTCACTCCATCGGGCAATGCCGATCAATCGTCGGACGTCATTTCGTGACGGTATCGCCCAGCTGCGCTTCCTGATCCGCCGGAGTCAGGTCCTCGATCTTCGGCATCGGCTCGCGCATCGTGTATCGGCAATCGTCTGCAATCACCTGCATGCCCCGCATCGTGGTCCGGTTGATTAGCAGCGGCGCGGCGAGGTTGAACCAGACGTTGTCGGGCTCCACGGCGACGATCACCACCACCTCGGTCTCCTCGCGTGTCTTGAGCTCGAGGTGCTCCAGGTCCCGTTGCGAGATCGGCGGATCGTAGTCCGGGAAGTAGTCCCACGGATTGGCGATCACCACCGCCAGATCCCGGTCGTCGAGGCAGATCAGCCACGAGAAGGGTGAATCCTGAGAGTGCTCCATCACGATGAAGCGATGGGCGCCCTTGAATCCCGGCAGCTCATCGAAGGTGAAGACCTTCGACGCCGGGACTTCGATGGTCCCGACCTTTCTGTGTTCCACGACGATCGTGTCGCTCATTTCCCCCCCTCCTTTGCGGCGATGGTGCCGGCAGCCGCCGACTCGGTCGCCGAGCCGATGACCTTCATGCTCGCTTCGACGGCCGCCAGATTCGCCGACGCCGTCCGCTCATAGAGCTCTTCTCGAAGGATCTGGATGTCACGTGGCGCCTGGACCGCGATCCTCGCCTGACCCCCGCCACAGGACACGAGCGTGACCTTCACCTCGGGTCCGATCCTCAGGCTCTCGCCTGCCCTTCTCGTCAAGACCAACATTCTCGTCATTCCCTCCCATCCACGGGGACATCCTTGCCCCCTCCTTCGTCCTCTCCCTCACGCTGGTCTCCCTCCCGCCTAGAGGAAGTCCATCAACGAGGGCTGCAAGAGCCTCGATGTGACCTGCAGGGATGCATTGAGAGCGCTCTCCTGCTGCACGAGGTTCGTGTACACCTCGATGCTGTCCACGTTTTCGGTCAGGGAGAGCTGCTTCATCAGCTCTTCGTTCTGGATCGCCAGGCGCTGCTCCCAGAGATCCGCCTGCGCGTCCGCGGCGCCGACCTCCGTTCGGATGCCATTGAGGTACTCCCGCACCTCCTGGATCCGCGGCAGGACCGCCTCGAGCCGCCCCTGATCGTTCGCCAGCAGCGCGTCCCGCAGCTCACCGAGCACCGAGAACGCGTCTTCGCCACCCGCAGGCTGGAAGGTCCGCTCACCGTCCTTGGTGACAGTGAGCTGCACCGCGATGTCGATGTCCACGGCGATCTCGGTGTTGTCACCGGCCCAGGTGACCGTCGGTGCGGGCTGCGCCGGATCCCAGCCCGTCCATCCCCCTGGCAGCGTGAACGCCTGCGCGTCGGATCGCGTCCCGGCGAAGACATAGCCGCCGCCACCCGGGACCAGCGCGTTCGCATCCTTGAAGAGCTGGTCGAAGAGCCCTTCGACCTCCTTCGACACGGCCCTCCGGCGTTCCGCGTCGCCACCTTCCTCCCCGCCGCTGATCGCGCCGATCGTCAGCTCCTCGGCGCGGATCATCACGTCCACGGCGCTCGCCAGCGCCGCCTCGCTCGCCTGGATGCTGGTGCGACTGACGGCGAGGTTCATGGTGTAGCGCTCGACGTGCGCGATCTGATCCCTCAGCAGCGCCGCGGTGCGCACGCCGATCGGATCGTCGGAGGGGCGATTGATCGCGAGCCCCGTCGAAGCCTGCTCCTGGGTGATGGCGAGGCGCTCGCGGTTCTTCTCCACCTCAGTGAGCGACGTCCGGTAGATCATGGACTGCGTGATTCTCATGGCCCGGCTCCTAGCTGAACGCCGCGATCAGGCTATCGAACATGCGATTGACGGTGACGACGATGCGGGAGTTGGCCTGGAAGGCGGCCTGCAGTCGGATCAGATCGCCCATCTCCTCTTCGAGCGCGACGCCCGAGATCGAATCGCGGCGATCCTGGACCTTCCGCAGCACGTTCTCCTGCTGCTCGAGCGCCAGATTCAGGGTTCGCGCCAGCTGACCCACGTCACCGATGACGTCGCTGCCGAGCTGCAGGATCGACTGCGACGGCCCCGCCGCCGCCGCCGCGATGGACGAGCCCGCGGTCCACGTCGCCGATTGAGCGTTCCGCAGGGCCGCGATCGCTTGTGCGTTTGCCCTGTCGCCCGCTGCACCGAGCCCCGAGCCCGGAGGGTCCTCCACCGAGGCTGCAGCGATTCGCCGGACGTCGCCGCCCTGAGCGGGATCGATGTCTGCGGAGATGCTGAGCAGGCTCGCCGCGTCGTCGGTGGTCGTGCCGAGGCCGGGGGGATTGTCGAAGGCGAAGAAGTCGTGGCCTCCCGGACTGCTCGCATCCACGCCATAGCCCGCCTGATGCTGGTCGTTGACCTTGCGCGCCAGGTTGTACGCGAAGGCGTCGAGCTCCCGAATCGCGTCGGCGATGTCCGTATCGCGGGAGGCGAGGTAGCCGCCCAGCTCTCCTCCGCCGATCAGATTCTTGACGTCGAAGTTGTTTCCGCCTCCGACGAAGTTCACGGTCACGAAGCTCGCGTTGAACGAGTTCGTCGGATCGGCCGCCGCCTGGAGCTGATTGTAGTCGGCCCCGGTCACGAGCGGGACGCCTCCACCGATCATCACGTTGACCGTCCCGTTGGTATTCTCGAAGGACGAGATCTCCACCTTCTCGCTCAGCTGGCGCATCAGCTCCTCGCGCTGATCGCGCAGGTCGTTCGCCGGCGCGACGGCCTCCTGCTTGACGATCTCGACGTTGAGCTCCGAGATGCGTTGAGAGAGCGAGTTGATCTCCGGAAGCATGGCGACGATCGTTCGATTCGCCGATTCCTGGAGGTCCCGGAGCTGCCGATCCATCCGCGAGATCGTGTCCACCAGGCTCTGACCGGAGGCGAGCAGCGCGTTGCGCTCGGTCGGTTGTTCCGACACGCTGGTCGCCTGGAGACTCTCCCACGCGTTGAAATAGGTGCTCAGCTGGGTCGTGAGACCTTCGGTGCCCTGCTCGTTGAAGATCGCCTCGACCTGCGTCATCAGGTCCTTCTGCGTCTGCGTGGAGCCCAGCGTCGCCGTCTCCTGATAGAGCCTCGCCTGCGTGAACTGATCCGTGACCCGTTCGATGGTGACCTGCTCGACGCCGGTCCCGATGTTTCCGGCGGGCGAGACGTTCGCGAGCGCCGACTGAAGGCGCTGCCGCTGCCGCGAGTATCCCTCGGTCTCGACGTTCGCGATGTTGTGACCCGCCACGGCCAGGCCCTTCTGGTTGACCTGGAGTGCTCTGGATGCCGTGCCGAGCGCGTCGAAGAGGCTCATGACCTACACCGCCTGCCTGAACACGCGCCCCACCGGTTGCTCGGTGAGGGCATGGCCGCGGGGGCCGTAGACCGGACCGTCGGGAACGTTCTGCCCCAGCAGCCGCAGCGATCCGCGCACCTTCGCCAGGGAGACGCCTGTCAGATGATCGTTGGCGAGCATCAGCTCGCGCACTGCGCCGATCAGCGCGTTGATGCGCGCACGGAGCTCGTCGATGGCCTGTCCTGCGCCGCCCAGGGCCCCCGAGAGCTCGCGCAGGCTCGGGCTGGGCGAGGCGAGACCGAGCGCTGCGCCCAGGCTGGCGCAGACCTCGAGCCGACTCTCCTCGAGGAGCTTCCCCTCATCGGCCAGCATCTCCTTCTCTGCCACCGCGTCCTCGATCCCCTCCACATCGAGGGCGATCAGCTTCTCGCGCTCCCCCTTGAGGCAGCGTTGCATGCTCTTGTAGAGCGCCTCTTCTGCCTCGAGGATCGTGATCAGGCGCGCAATCGAGTCGGCCGCCGAGCTCATTCGCTCTCCCCTTCCCTGACGTTGAGCTCGGCCTCGGGCGTGAGCGACCCCTCGAGCGAGCCAGAGAGTCCGAACTGCCCGCTCTCGGCCACGATGCGAGCGAGCTCCTGATGGAAGTGCTCGCGATACATCCTGCCAGCGCTTCCTCCGTCGAAGAGACCGCTGCGCTCGTCCTCGGAGGGCATCGCACGCTCGAGCATCTCTCCGATGAAGTAGGTATCGAAGGCCTTGAGCGCCGAGCGCTCATCGACATCCGTGTGGGTGCGCTCCCCGACATCCAGCCAGGTAGCGCTGATCCGTGTCGATTCGTCGATCATCACATCAGCTCCAGATCGGCGGACATCGCACCCGAAGCCTTGATCGCCTGCAGAATGGCGATCAGGTCGCGTGGCGTGGCGCCCATCGCGTTGAGACCACTCACCAGCTCGCCGATGGTCACTGCCCTCGGCAGCACCGTGAGCTGACTGTCCTCCTCGAAGGCGTCGATCTCGGCATTCCGGACCCCGACCGTCTCTCCCTGTGAGAAGGGGCCAGGCTGCGAGACGGCATTGGTGGTGTTGACCACCACCGTGAGGCTGCCGTGCGAGACCGCGACAGTGGAGACGCGCACCGCCTCGCCCATCACGATCGTTCCCGTGCGCTCATTCAGGATGACCTTGGCACGTTGGTCGGGCTCCACCGAGAGCGATTCGACCTCGGCCATGAACTCCACAGGATTGGGCACGAAGCGCGGCGGCACCCGGACCGCAAGGGTGCCAGCGTCGAGCGGACGCGCCAGCGTCTCGCCGAAGTGTTCGTTGATGATGGTGCTCGCCCGCATGCTGGTGGTGAAGTCCGGGGCGTGGAGCGCGATGGTGAACTCCTTCTTGCCGCGAATCGCATAGTCGAGCTCCCGCTCGACCGTTGCCCCACCGGCCAGGTGGCCCACTGTGGGATGGTTCTTCTGCACGCTCGTCCCGGACCCGTGTGCTGCGAATCCGCCCACCGAGATGGGCCCCTGGGCGATGGCGTAGACCTCCGTATCGCTGCCGAAGAGGGGCGTCATGAGCAGCGTGCCGCCCTCGAGGCTCTTCGCATCGCCCAGCGAGGACACCACGCAGTCCAGCGTGCTCCCTGTCCGCGCGAACGCGGGCAACCGGGCGGTCACCATCACCGCCGCGACGTTCTTCACCTGGATCTGGAGCGGATCGACGTTGATGCCCATGTTCGAGAGCATGCTCTTGAGCGACTGGGCAGTGAACTCGGTCCGCTGCTTGTCCCCCGTGCCGTTGAGACCCACGACCAGGC